>JARLHP010000175.1 GCA_031292195.1 Syntrophobacteraceae bacterium | reverse complement strand
CCACTGGTGAAGCCGGTGGTCTGGCTGTTCCTGGCTGTAAATACAGATTTTTTCACGTCCATTTTCTTATTATTTTGATTTAATGGATATTTTTGGATTTGGAGTGCCGAATTAACAGCCAGGTAACAGCGGGGCCGCCGCCTCCTCGGACGCGGTTTGAACCAGAATGAAACTTGAAGTTTCATACAAGCGAGAAAAACAGCCAGAGAACAGCGGGGCCGCCGCATTCTAAACGCGGTTTGAACGAGAATGAAACTTCGTTTTATTCAGCGTCGCTTGGCAACCTATACAAGGGCTTTAAAGGAAATGAGCTTTAAAATCGAACCTTTGGTTGCTTAAGGGACGATCTTGGCTAAATGAAGTTTCATAAGAGCATGAATAGCCGCCGGATTACCGCGCAGGAACCGTCATTGGCAGGTTACAGAACGGAGCTGCTCTATTCTTTTTTCAGAGAACCGGCTTCATCGAGTGCGGCTGTTTGCTGCGGGCCATAACACCGTTACTCCGAAGCCCCTCAATTCGCGAGCGCATGAAACCACCAGTGCTTGTACCACGAAGGGGTTTCGAGCCGCAAAGCGGCAACGAGAAACGGAAACGAGAAGCAGCAATAGAAAAGGCAATCAGAAACGGCAAAAGTAAAAGGCAAGTGACGAGTTTTTTGATTCGAAAGGTAACCTTCGCTGTCAATGTCAATCCGATAACATTTTTCGCGCAGGATTGAACTCTCGACCTGAAAGAGAGCCTTTCCGCAGCCAAAGCTCCACGACGAAAATCTCCATAATGAAGATATGATCCCGATATCGAGAAAATATCCTGTGCTTGGTTTTTTGACATAAAGGAGAGATGTTTGACTTTGGGCAGAACCGTTGGCCCTGTTTATTAACATTTTAGTTGAATGAAAGCAGCCACTTTCGTCTTAGTTTTCGCATCTTTAAAAAATCTATTGAAAGAAAAAGTCACCTCTTTTTCCTGTTCGGCTTTTACGATTGCGGCCAAGATGCCAATAGCTTCGTCAATTTTGCTTTCTGCGAAAGCATAGTCAAGCCGTGGCTTACCATATTTATCGCAAAGCTGCCCAATCGCGAAAAGAGCATGATATGCGCCATCAATCAAATACATTGTGCTATTGTCAAATGTAGATTGTTCGCGAATACTCTTTTGTACACTTTTTTTAATTCGCTCTATTCGTTCTAGTAGGCGAAACGGTACGTGCAGATCATCAACTGTTAGCTCATCAGTAAATACTGAATCGTATAAATCCGCAAATATTCGGCCTCTATCCTTTTTGGCCACCTCCGGCAGTTCTAACCCATATGCCAGATGTGCTTGACCAGCCGTTAAGGCATCTATACGCTTTGCATGTGGCTGCTCTTGGTGCTGCTTAAACTTCCTATCGTAGAAAACGTTCATACTTAGAAATGCCTCTTCCAACTTTTTCTGGATATCATCATTGGATCTTAAATCTCTTCCTTTTATGGGAGTCTGGCTGTTGGTGGATTCTGCAATGGCTAGGCTAATTGGCTGGGACTTCGTTTCAATTATCCTGACAAGAACCAGTACGTCGTCCAATTTATTAGGATCGCTTTGGTAGGCTTCGAAAAGAGCATTCGACGTCTGGCCACCATTTACAATCTGAATTCTATTTAGCTCAATAATTGGTGCTCTTTTCCCTTTCGGATAAGAGAATGAATCACATGTTATAGTTATCCCATTATTCAAATACCAAAACAAGGTATTATTATCCGACAAAGCAGTCTCAATAATTTTCTTATTTATTTTATTATTTCGAGTTAGATATACCCTAACATTATCATTAAATATATCAGTGAGAACCTGCATGGGGTTTTCCGGGTCGGTTATCATTCTTACTATTTCACTGGCTTCTACCGTGCAAATTAAGCCACGAATATTTCCATCCGTCCGGTCAAAATAATCTTTATCTACCACAGTAAGCCTATCATTTATAGCGGCTCTTTTTCTATCTACAAACAGATTTATTATCGAATCTAAGGTATGATGGTGAACGTTGACATATTTATACTTCCCAATGGAGTTGTTGGCTCTAACCTTTTCATTATCCTCCATGGACTTCATATTTCCACAAAAATGGACTTCGATACTAGGATTGGGCTTGTTAAGCGCTAACCATATCTCTTTGATTTTATTCCAAAGAATTGGATTGCATGACTCTTCCAAGCTCTTGTTTTCATCCAAAACATCCTCAAAAAAGGAGACAATTTTATCTATTTCACCACTTGGAAAATTATTTTTGGTTTTTTCAAAGCTACTGACATACTTGAATTGAAACACATGTATAGTATTTCTCCCGTCTCTGTCATCGACAAAAACGGCATCGACGCCTCTGTCTTTCCCTCCATCGGTTATCGAATCTTCAGCTTCCTCGTCTGTAACGTCAAGAATGCTGGATACCATTAAGACGGGAAAGGCTTTCTGAGGGCTATCAATTCCTATGTCAGGATCTAAGTAGGCCTTGACTTTGTGGTCAAGAGTATTCCAGTCTAAAAGGTTTGCCATTCTGGTTTTCTCCTTAACCTGGCTCACAATGATATGACTAACTTACTATAAAATGCATGCGGTACTAAGTTTATTTTTTTGCTATCTTGGGTGTCTTCCTATTGTCCTGCTCTTTGGCGCACATATTCCGGCGTTGCTGAAAAGCCAGCCGGAATCCGAGAGCTACACCTGGTGGTGGCGAGCAAACAGGGTCTGGGCATGATAGACCGCGTAGGGCGGGCACAGTCCTATCGTGCCCACCATTATTCATTCCCCGAATCGATCTGCCTGGACTTCAGTTATCCCGCCGCCCCAGTGTTGCACGTAGATGCCCGCTTTTACGTAGCGATGAAAAGTGGAGTACGGCCAGTCGAAAACTCTCTTGACGTAGCCATGTTTTCCCGGGTTGTAATGAATATAGTCCATGTACACCCGGTACTCCTCGAAATCGCGAATCTGGCGTTCCCAAAATCGCCTCTGCCAGACAGTAGACTCTCGGTGTTTGAGCCTTGAATCGTTCATCCGTTCTTCGACATTGAACAGGGCTTTTGTCCTTTTCGAGAAGCCGGATTTTATCAGCCCCCAACGCAGAGAAAAATCGGAGACGCCCTCGGACAAAGTCCATATGCAATGAACATGATCGGGCAGGAGAACCCATGCGTCGATGGAAAACGGATACCGCATTCGGACTTCTTCGATGACCTCCCGGAACGTATGCCTGCTTTCGGACCGATCCAGAATGGGCCTGCGTCGGTAGGTAACCACCGTAAAGAAAAATATTCCTCCGCATGCCGATACACGGCGGTAATTTGCCATCCCGCCTCTCTCCCGGCACCCCATTGAATCCGGGGCGCCATTCTTGTATCAAGAACCGGGGTGGTGGGCACGATGAGACCGTGCCCACCCTACACAATTCCAGACATTTCACGTGGATGGATGATATTTTGCTATCGGGATGCTGTCAATGATAAAGGGCGGCTCATCGACGGCATATTTCTCATTCGGCTCAACCTTCCTTGCCGTGTACGTAATCCCGATGTGCCCCCAGTACATAATGCTGATGGACTTAATCTGTTTACTGGCCCGGATTAGTTTCTCCAAGAAAATCAAGAAGCAGCTTACAGTATGCACGAAAAGCAGAGGGGAGATCTTCGGGGAGATTGCTTGGAACAATGTTGCTGTCGGCGCCAGAATGGCAGTGTCTGGGATATGTGGGACATATTGAGGCGCTTCCATCTGGTGCGTTGTCGTGACGGTAAATGCCACGCGCCGTGGACCGTCCTTCGAAATGAAAAGCAAAACGACCGCTTTGCGCCGCATAGGCATCGACAAAGTCGCCGTTTATAAGCCAAAACCGCAGTTTCACGACTACGCCTGAAGGAGTCGCGCGATAAACTGAACCTGATCGAGCCACGCCCCCAATTCGCCGATCCCGGTTTTCTTCAACTCTTCATAGAGAGGCGAGAGCACTGTCAACGTTACTCAGTGCCTCCTGGAGGTTGTCAAGAGCGATTCGATCTTCCCAAGTGGGAGATTCTGGCAGCATGCCTTCGCGGATCTTATCGTCCAGTGCCTCGCCGCTCGACACCCGGTACCGCTTGAGGATGTCCAGTCGGTCATTCTGAATACCACGCTTTTTCTCTCTCAAAAGAGACCTTAAAGCTTCTCTGATGAGAACGTCTTCCGGGATGTGCTCTGACGCAGCCAAGTCAGTGATAAGCTTGCTGACACTCGATGAAAGCATCGTGACCTCACTCACGCTGTTTCCTGGTTCCCTCTAAATCAGTCCCTGTAAGGATTTCACCAGTTATATGTCACCATAATCAATCAGGAGGCGAAATAAAAGGTCGAAATGTCTGTCGTCATGATAATTTCCCCCTTTTTGAGGGGAGTGCGGTCACGTCAACGGAGAAGACGGTTGTGACGGGCAATTGTTTCGAGGCCGTTAACTACGTCTGAAGGCAGACTGCCCCTGTACGTAATAAATCTCTTTGAACAGCCTCCAGCACAGGCTCAACGAAAGTCCTCCCTCCTTGCCAACCGGTTGAGTACTCCCGAACCGGGAAAGCACAACGAGAATGATTCGGGCGAGGGAAGCTCAAAATGGCGTCGTCCCGCAGAGGCGCCAAAGAGAGCTGTCCCGGATTGGGACCGGCCCCCAGGTTAGTGGATACGGAGCGAATCGGAGTCGGGTCGCATTATCCCATGCCGAAATCATAGCGGTGAGAAAGGCAGCCGCGTGGCCAGCGGAAATAGGGGACGCCCTTTAAATTTTACATTTGAGTCCGAGGTCAGCCTCCGATTCCCAAACTTCCAAAACAGTTGCTTTTTGACCGCCGATCTTTGCCTGGACCGGGTTCAGTGAGCCCTGCCCGCCCTCTGATTACCGCATTGAATGTAAAGTATGAAGGGTGGCCCTATTCTCCCCACAGCATCTCGCTCATGGCGTCGTGAACTGAGGAGGGTGAGGACATGAGGAGATTGGGAATTTTCTATCCGGCTAGAGGTTGACGAAGGCTCACTACAACAGCTTCATAAAATCTGCGAGCGTCATTTCCAGGTCATCGCGAACGATTTTCACAAGTAGGCCTCTGGGTACACTTTTGTTTCCATGATCAGGGATGGTGGTCTTGCGTCCATCATCGTGAGCAAATCGGATGTGTGAGCCTCGCTGCCGAACTCTTGCAAAACCCAGCCGCTCCACAGCAGTGATCAATTGTTTGAACGACAGGGTAGGGATATGCGTCATGCGACGTTGACTTCCAAGTCGCGAACCCCGATAAAGGTCACGTCTCCCGGAGGTGGCATTTCCTCCAAGGATGCCTCTATGGCCTCCAGAATATTATCCATGGCTTCTTCAATGGTGTGGCCGTAGCTTCGGCACCCCTTTAAGCTGGGGCAGTGAACGATGTATACTCCGTCGCTATCCTGCTCGATAATAACCGGGAAGTGTCTTCTCATTGGCTTCGTCCTCCGTACGCATTCCGCAACGAACCCATTATAGCCGATCGGACCGCACCCTGCATTGCTTTTTGCGTATCGTTCGGTCCGGGGGCGAGACGGCCTTGGCCAATCTCAACATCTTTCGCCAATTAGGTGGGAACTCCCGGACCGGGAAAGCACAACGAGAATGATTCTGGAAAGGAAAGCTCAAAATGGCGCCGTCCCACACAGGCGCCAAAGAGAGCTGTCCCGGATTGGGACCGGCCCCCAGGATAGTGGATAGGGAGCGAATTGAAGTCGGGTCGCGTTATTCCAGGCCGAAATCATCGCGGTGAGAAAGGCAGTCGCGTGGCCAGAGTGACCTGAACGATCTTTGGCGGTGGGACCGCCAGCCGGGATTGCCAAGCCCAAACCATGGACTTTTCGCGGTTTCCGGGCGCCCTTGGACGACATGAAAAACCGCCTCGAAAAGCTTTCTCACGCGAAGAGCAAAGTCTTTTCTTGTTTTCAGGGTGTCTCTGAAAAGGTTTTGTTGGGCTGCGCTGCCGCTTAGCCCAACCTTGTATCTTAAAAGAAAAAAGATAAGGCATAGGACGTTATAGGACGTATGGGACGAATAAAAAGCACCGACCGAACCCTCCCGACGCTTCGCGCCCCGGGGACGTGGGGAGCTGTTAAAATAATAAATAGCGCGGGGGCACTGGCCCCCACACCCCCCCGCCGCTTGGCGGCTCAGTTTGGCGTTTCGGCGGCGGCCCGCGGCCAGGCGCCGAATCCCGGGGGCGCGGAGGGGACGCTCCCCCGCTCTGAAAAATTCTTGTTGGGCTGCGCTACGCTTAGCCCAACCTGCAGCCTAGCTACGAAGCTTTGCTCAACCTGCGGAGATCTGAAAAGGAGCAGGGAAAACCGCGCCCCGAATCTTTTCATTTAATTGGGTGTTCCGAGGTAACATGAAAGACTCTGGAAATCCCGCTTCGGGCCGGAGAGCATAACGTCGACGATCTGAATGTGTTAACCGACGTGACGGGTCCCTCAGGGTAAATTTGTTCTGCCTGCTTTCAAGCGGCAAATTCATCTTTTGTAGGGTTGAGGTGCAGGCTTCCAGCCGCAACTCGATTTGGTCGCGGCTGGAAGCCGCTCCTACAAACAATTATTCCCAGCCACGTAACGAGTTGTCCCGTTTCATTGTTGCATGAACCGTAGCGCAGCCTAACCTGTCGATTTTGCAACAAAAGCATGGCTGAACAGAATACCCCTGACGTCAGAACGTCAGAGATGAAATAGGGGAGGCGCGATCTCCAGCTTTTCACGGTCTACGGATTTTAACCGCCCCCTGTCGCCGCTACTCTGGCGGTTGGGGGGCAGTCCGCGGCCTGTCGGCTAGAGCTGTGAGAGGCATCCCGGCCCATTTACCGCCGGGAAATAGAAATCGCTGCGATCCATCGGCCCCGTTATGGGCGGCAGCGGAACAGGCACGTTCCTCTATGCCTGAAAGCGTGCGGGGTGGCGGCCGCTCGTTACATCCAGGTGCGCAGCCGGAAGCGTTATCACCCCTCAAGAGCCCCATGGCCTTCGGGGAAGCCCGCACACTGAGCGGAACCGGTCCTCGATGCTCATCAGATATTGCGGCGCGCCATCTTCGTTTTCCGCAGGCGCCCAGGGCGCAAAGTCCTTATCCGTGCCGGGCTCGTAGGGACCGGGTTTGACCTCTAAGAGGACCGTGTTTTCTTCGAGTGCGAAGAAGGTGTGCCACAGGCCCGCACGCGAGTCCACCGCAAAGGCGCCGCGGCCGGCATCGAGGAGAATAAACCGCTCATCCACCGGTGTGGAGTCCCCCTCGAAAGGAACGTAACCCAACGAGCCTTGCAGTATGACGATCGTCTCGGCCTTGGGAGGATTCAGGTGCCGGTGCGGCCGAATGTAGCTGCCGGGTTGTATGGCGTTCAGCATACGGTGCAGGGTATCTTCGTCCCCGGAATGAAGAGCATGAATCTCGCGCTTGCGCCCGCTCGCGGCGGCATCGCAGGCTTTCCGGTCGATCAGCGCCTTATCGACCAGAAGGAGCATTTCATGGCAGGACCGGGTAGCAAGTGGTGATATTCTCATGATTTCCGGGCTTTTCACAGAGCACCTCTCCTGCGGGGCAACCACTCATTGTGACACTTTGTTTCCGGAACACTGAATCGGCTTACCGCACCTTTTGGGGTCAATCCCGCTTCTTAAAAGCTTTTTCAAAAGGATTATTGAAGGCGGCTTTGCGCCCGGCGACCGGGTTCTTGGCTCGTTGCGGCCCGGTTGCGGAGGTAGCCGCATTTTCGGTTTTGGCCGGCGGCTTTGGATCGGCGTCCCGGTTTTGGGCCGAGGCAACCCCCGATTTCATGGAAAGCGCCACTCGCCCTCTTTCCAGGTCCACCTCGACAACGGTGACCGTTACCTTCTGATGAACCTTGACCACCTGGCCGGGATCTTTTACGAATTTATCCGAGAGTTCACTGACGTGAACCAGACCGTCCCGGTGAACTCCAATATCGACAAAAGCTCCGAAGGCGGTCACATTGGTTACTATTCCGGGCAGTTTCATGCCGGGCGTCAGGTCGGTCAACTTTTCGACTCCGGTCGCAAACGAAAATGCTTCGAACGATTCGCGGGGGTCCCTACCCGGTTTTGCCAGTTCGGACAAAATATCGACCAGGGTGGGAATACCCACCTTTTCGGTTACGTAGCGCACAGGATCGATTTTTTCTCTAAGAGAGGGCTCCCTTAACAGGTCGGCAACCGGACGGCCAAGGTCCCCGGCCATTTTCTCCACGATCGGGTAGGATTCGGGGTGAACGGCGCTGGCATCCAACGGGTTTTCTCCTCCGGAGATGCGCAAAAAACCGGCCGATTGCTCAAAGGCCCGGGCCCCAAGGCGGGCGACTTTTTTCAACTCCGCCCTTTTGCGAAACGGCCCGTTTTTTTCCCGGTGGGAAACAATATTTGCGGCAAGCTGCGGCCCAAGCCCGGAGACATAAGAGAGGAGCCGGGGGCTGGCCGAATTGACCTCCACTCCCACCGCATTGACACAACTGGCAACGACATCGTCAAGCCCCTTTTTCAACTCGGCCTGCTCCACATCATGCTGGTACTGCCCCACTCCGATCGATTTGGGATCGAGTTTGACCAATTCGGCCAGGGGATCGATCAACCGCCTTCCTATCGATACCGCGCCGCGCACGGTCAGATCGTAGTCGGGAAACTCTTCACGGGCCACGCTGGAGGCAGAGTAGATCGAAGCGCCGCTTTCATCGACCATGATCAGCTGGATTTCCGGCGGCAAGCCGAGATTACGGATAAATGACTCGGTTTCTCTGCCGGCAGTGCCGTTTCCAATGGCGATGGCCTCGGTGGCAAATTCCCGGGCAAGAAGGCGAATGCGCACCCCGGCCTTTTCAGATTCCTGGGCCCCCAAGTGGGGATAAATCGTTTCGGTATGTATAAGCTTTCCCCCCGGGTCGAGACACACCAGTTTACAGCCGGTGCGAAAGCCGGGGTCCAAGGCCATCACCCTTTTAAAACCCAGTGGGGGCGCCATCAGAAGATGGCGTAAATTTTCGGCGAACACCCGGATGGCTTCCCTGTCCGCACGCAGTTTGGACTCGTTTTTTATCTCCGTTTCGAGCGAAGGGGCAAGCAACCTCTTGTAAGCGTCATGCACCGCGGTCCGGACCTGGCCGGAGGATACCGAATCATTTTTTACGAAAAACGATTCCAGTATGGTCAGGGCATCTTTTTCGGGAGGCTCGATGCGCACCGTAAGAAAACCTTCCTTCTCCGCCCGTCGAACCGCCAGTACCCTGTGCGACGGTGCTCCGGCGATCGGTTCCTCCTTGTCGAAGTAGTCTCGATATTGAATCCCCTCCGCTTCCTTGCCGGGGCAGACCCTGGATCTCAGCATTCCCCTGGAGGAAAAAAGCGCCCGCAGCTTCAAACGGGAATCGGCGTTTTCATTTACCCATTCGGCAATGATATCCCGTGCCCCGGAAAGGGCGTCTTCAGCCGACGCCACCTGATTATCCGGGCTAATAAAGCTTTGAGCCAGCTCCATCGGAACGAGCGCCGGGTCCTGTTCGAACAGGGCCAGCGCCAGCGGCTCCAGCCCTTTCTCCCTGGCTATGGCCGCCCTTGTACGGCGTTTGGGCCGAAACGGCAGGTAGATATCTTCGACTTCGGCCAGCGTGGCAGCCCGAAGGACACGCTCTTCCAACTGATCGGTGAGCTTTTCCTGTTCGCGCAGAGATTTCAGGACGGCGCCCTTGCGTTTTTCGAGCACATCCAACTGGGCGAGCCGGTCGCGAATGGCCGCAACGATCGTCTCGTCCAGAGTGCCGGTTGCTTCCTTGCGATACCTGGCGATAAACGGCACCGTGGCGCCCTCTTCCAGGAGGGCGGCTGTTGCCCGGACCTGGTGAGGCTGCAGACCCATTTCACGGGAAATGAAATCGAGGTGATCCTGGTTCATGGTCTTCTTTCAAGTCTTGGTTAAATAAATGTGGCGGTTCCATCGCCCTGATAATTATACTCCGAATGAACTGTTTATGGACCATTCGATTCGCGAAAAGAGAATCGAACGGCATGGCAGGCGTATTGCAGATACAAACACACCGGGGAAGGGGGCGGTTATTTTAACCGCCATTGGGCGCCACAACCGCCTGCCGGAAGAGAAGTTTTTGCACATTTATGGGGATAGCCGGGCTCGACGGGCCCCCATGGAAAAAGGAAACCTTCGCACCGGCCCATTTTAAGCCGAGGGCTGTGCGCGCAGGGGCTGGACGGAAAGGACCGGCTCTTCGTCAGCCGACCGCGGCCCTCCGTTACACAGGCTCAACACCAAGGGATCGGTACTGGAACATACCCTGTTGCGGCCTCCTCTTTTAGCCTGGTACATAGCTTCATCCACCCTGATGAAAGGAGCTTCCGGCTCGGTGTCTGAAGGCATTATCGCCGTTACTCCAAGGCTGACGGTAATCGGTATTGTTTCATTATGGTAATAGAACCGGGTATTTTCAATTCGGCGTCTTATCTTCTCGGCAATATTTTCCGCACTTTGAAAATCGCATCCATGCAGAATAGCTATCAACTCCTCACCACCGTAACGCGCCAGAAAATCCGACTGCCTCAACGATGACTTTATACGTTGGGCTATTTCCTTTAGACATTTATCGCCTGCCTTATGCCCATAGGTGTCGTTGATTTTTTTAAAATGATCGATATCTATCAATATAAGAGCGATCCCCTTCGTTGTACGCTTATACTCTCTCAAGCACTCTTTGATATGTAAATCATATGATCGCCTATTACTTATCTTAGTAAGTTCATCCAGCAACACTTCTTTCTCTAATGACTCCGATCTTTTCCTTACCTGCAGCAATTCTTTTTCATATAATTTAATATTATTCTGAAGTTCGGATATTTTTGCTTCAGCTTCTATTGCTCTTAGTTCATCCGACTTACGTTTTTCATCTATAGATTTCGAAATAATAATCAACTTTGCAATAATCATGCCATGAATATCTGATTTGTTCCTGGTATGTCCGATTGCGTTATGAATATCATTGGTATGAGATAAAATATCAGTATAGAAATTATTGCTGATATTGACGTTTTCCTTATTGAACTCCTGGTAGGTCGATAACTGTTCTCCGATCTGATATAGGTCTTTACTGAGTTCAAAAAGAAAATCATTTGAATAATCAGTATTTTCAACGGCCTGATTTATCAACTCGCCGACCATTGCGCCGACTTGTTTTCCCAGTGAGCCGAGGACCTGCAATGATTGACACTCGTAAACCCCCTCCAGCAACAGGCTGAAGCGACTTTCATCATTACCCTTTATCGCGGGGGCAAGTCCATCAAGGATATCCAGAAAAACCTCTCTGAGTGGCGGCAACTGTTCAAGGTCCAATTCCTTGGGACCGACCGGCGCCCGCGACAGGTTATCACCTGGCTCGCCGCAGTCGTCGGGGGCTTGATGTCCTTTGGTGTTGGCCTGAACATCGGGCGCCAACAAGGAGAGGATCTCCTCGCTGGCGGCGAAAATCTCCTTAAGCCCAGCGCAATTAAGCGGCAGCTTTTTCCGGGAGAATTCTTTCAGGACATCCATTACTGCTTGAGATAGCGCCTCAGCCGGCTCCATTGGTCCCCATCGAAGGTATAAGATAGTGAAAAGACATCGCGAGGCCCAACACCGCGGCTCTCACGCCATTGGCCCCGATCACCCGATCCGCCCAAAAGCTTGTTCCATTATCATGCTCAATTAATATTTCGGTCAAAATCTCCAAACTGTTAAGAGAAAATTTCGTGGGACGCCAAACCAGCCCGGCGTGCGCTCTAAAGCGAAGATGCCTTTACGTTCACGCAATTCCAGATAGAAGTGAGCGAGGAATGGGTCTTTTTCCGGTCAATTTTCGTTAACGGTTAACTGGCGGGCTTGCGCTATCCTGGAATTAAGGAAGTTTCTCAAACTGTACTGCGTGCCTATTTTGAGTTTCCTGCGGATATTCTTGCGGTGAGTACGCACCGTGTTTTCAGAAATGCGCAACTGAACCGCAATCTTTTCAGTCGTGGCGCCATTTTTTATGAGTGAGGCCACCCGCATTTCGGCCGATGAAAGCAGCATTGCGACGTTGGGGTCCACCGCAAACCCCGAGGTCAGAGCGTCAACATGCAAAGTGAGCATATCGAATTGGGATTCGAATTCCTGGAGCGCTTCCGAGTTTTTGAGCTTGGCGACCACGGGCAGTATGATACTCCTCAATTTCATAGCCGCTCGCTTTTCGATTTCTTCTCTTTCCCGCCGCATGTTCCGGGCAAAAACGGTCAGTGCCTTGTTCGTATCCAGGAGCTGAGCATTCAGACTTTCAAGACGCCGCTGCTGAGCCAGCAGTTTTGAACGACTATATTCGAGATCATCGGCGAGCTTCTTTGATTCCCGCTCCTTTTCCAGGACCGCTAGAGCCATGAAAACCGAATGACGCAAAAGCTCATGTCCAAGGGGCTTTTCGAGCAGGTCGAAAGCGCCGAGTTTGAGGGCCTTGATAGCTGCGTCTTTATCGGCCGGTTCCGTCGTGATTATTACCTTGGCGTCGTCTGCCACCGGCACAATCAAGGGCAGGCAACAAATACCCGAAACGAAAATATCGAGCAGTACTATATCGCACTTATTTCGCGCCATGTATTGAATTGCGGATTCCGAACGAGTGAATCCCCTGGCTTCCAGCCCCCAACCTTGAAGGGTCTGAGTGAGGGATGCCAGAATAAACGGATCATCGTCTAAGAGTGCGACCTTGTGTTTGCCGGGAGCTTCCATAAGGCTCACTTCGCGGGAATCTTATTGATTCGAATTGTCGAGTGCTTCGAAAAAGAAAAATCAGAAAAGATGCCAGGAGAAAACCGGTCTAAAACTCTTTGCCGAATCTGGCGCTAGCAAGAAGCGCGGCTGATATTCTTCCTGGAATGAAAATAAGAAGGCTGGACGCAGTGTCAAGTATCACCGATTCGATTCACAATTGTGACTTGAAGCGAGAGGGGAAGAAATCGGCGAATATTTTCACCGCTTTTTGCGGATCATCCGGTGCGAGTATGGCCGCGTCAGGGTGGGATTCAATATGATCAGAGATATCTTGATTGATGGTTCTGCTTTGCGCCCCCTTACGGGGTCTCTGATCTGCGACCCCTCACGGGGTCGTCTTCTTCTTTTACTTTCCTTTCCGGGGGTATCGGCCTCACGGCCTCAACCCCCGGCTAATGGCTGTGATCCCTTCCGGGATCACGATCGTCGCTCAAAAAAAGAGCAGCACAGTCGAGTCGCTTAACTCAAAACAACATTGGGGACATAGGCTCCCGGCTCTTGCCCTTCGCCTTGTCAAGGACGCGGTTTTAACTCAACCGCATGACGTTCCCCCCTCCCCCCATAAGCTGCCAGTTCATCCATTTATTACTGACCGTGCTTGCGCCTCCGAGTATCGAACCGGCCACGTCCCAACCTTCCTGACTCTGGTACAACTGGCTTTGGGCCCCGTAGCTATTGGCCTGATTTTTGTCATTCCACGCCTGGACACCGGCATTGTAGCGGATGGTTTGGGCATTGAGCTCTCCCATCTCAGCCGCACTGGACCTCACATCCAGGGCGGAGCCCGAGTTCGGCTCCACCCCCATCGCACCGTAGGCCGATCTGATGCGTCCGATCTGGGCTCCTGTCTGTTCGCGTTGCGCCTCTTCCTTTATGGTCCCCTGCTCGAGGGCCATATTGGCGTTCTGCTGGGCGATCAGCTGGTTGTTTCTGGCGACCTGGGCCATGTAGTCGGCCGATTGGGCCGCCGCCTCACCCTGCATGACCGTTCCGGCAACGCCCGTTACGATCGAGGCTCCCGCCATATACGGCGCTGCCGCCGCCATTACCGGGGCTGCAAATCCCATCCGTTTCTCCGTTTCACTCCGCAACAATTAACAAGGCAAAAGCGCGGAGTTTTTTACTTTTGCCTTTGTTGGAATTTATTCAGGCCTTGGCACAGCGTCGCCTTGTAGAAGTGAAGGCCAAAGGGCCCCCACGGTTCCGGCCCGGTCAACGTAAACCCCAGCCACTTCAACCACTTGATTCCCCGGGTGTGCCTAGCGTCCACATACTCAACGAGCGTGGGGAAAATATCGAGCATCCGGTTCAAATATGGGTCGCAGTCCTTCAGAAACCGGAGGGCATATTTGCGGAGCTCGGGCGTGGAAAGAAACCATGGCGCGCCCATTCCGCTCAAAATCCCCTCCATGGGCATCACGCCGAACATACAAAGCGGCCTGTGCTCCGGGACCTTAAGGCCGGTCCAGGCCGCCACAGAATGCTCCAGGCCGATCTGGAGCGCCTCGTGGGGTCCCAGACCCATCGCCGCGCACTCCTCCCGGTCCTCCTCGCTCATGTTGTTGGCCATCCAGAAAAGGTGATCCGAATGGGCCGGAATGATAATTCTCACTGCGTCTCCCTTCATTTCGGCCTACCCGGGGCTGTCGCCCAGAGACATCTCCGGACTTATCCCCAGTATTGTGCATGGAAGCGGCTGGTCGGCCTGGATGCATATATTATCGTCAACGGCGTATTGCTGAAAGACGATCAATCTCTGCGTTCCAGTCGTCAGCGGAACCGGCCCCCCCATATCGACGATCGAACTCCATTCCTTTATCTCCGTGAGGTTGTCAAAATTGGGCCCGGCCTTCAGGCCCCTTGTGTCCTGCACCTTCAAAGAGATGGCCTTTAGCGTCTTGCGATAGTCGATAGCCTGCATGGCCATTCCCTGGGGCATCATGGGAAGGCTTTGCATCTGCGCCACATAAGGAAGGCCAACGGTTATCCTGCCGGCCGCGGCCTGGAGGGTAATTTGCCCATTTACCACCACCTGCCGGGGCATCACGTTTCCATCGGCAAGGATGCTCACTGTGGCCCCGTTCAAATGATCGAGGCCGGAAACGGTCGTTGTGGCATTGCCCGAGTACTGGAGAGCGGCGTCCAAAAACCAGGCCCTGGTCACATCGGAGGCGCCCAAGGTCCCCATGTTCCTTGAATCCATGCGTTCGACGTACTTTACCGGCCGGGCGGAGTTAATTCCGGAGATGGTTCGCTCCACCACGAAGTAGACCGAATCGACGTTTATCCCCTCCCCCTGCTGCTCGGGGATGCTCGCCACGGACAAAAACCGGTCCGTCCCGGAGTTCCCGGGCGTATCGTGATGTGCCCATGCGTAGACGTTTTGCTCCTTGAGGTAGGTAAAACTCAGGAGCACCCCATCGTCTCTTACCGTCCACACCTGGTACCAGGGCTGCTCGGCATAGGTCCATCTCACAACAGTGTGTCCGAAAAACAGGTGCTGGGCCAGCACGCTCATATCCGTCCCGGTGTAGACGTTCATCCAGAAATTGTAAGCCAGGTCCCGGACAATGGATCCCTTGGCCTGCACGTAAAGAATATCGTAGTTCACCACGAGCGGTGGAAGGTCGGCCGCGCCGATCCAGGTCTGGGGGATGACGACCGTATTGGTGGGCGTGATCGGCTGGGGCTGGGTGATGTAGCCGGTAAGTATTCGCCAGATGCCACCCGAAGTAAATATCAGAAGGTCGTTCATGGGGACCAGGTGCTTTATGGCGTTTACCTGCTGGGCGGCAATGGTGAGGGTTATGGCGTCCGAATCCAGCGTGGGGTTGGTAACATCCATATTATGATAGTCGGCGGGCTGCGTCATCCAGATGGTTTGCGGCGAATTAAGGGAGCCCGCGAAGCACTTTCTTTGCTGGAAATAACAGCAGCACGACGGGTAATTGCCCGAGGGGTCTATGGAACAGGTAAATATGGCCCCTGAGCCTCCCGATTGGGTAAAAACAAGATTGTCTCCGTCCGTATAACCTGAGCTGGAGATCATTGCGGGCGATACCTTGATCTTTGTAATCACGCCGTTCACGATCACCGGTGTGAATGTGCAGCCGCTACCGCCGGAGGCCGGCGAGACCGCCACATTCCCGAAATAGTTCTGTCCGCCGGAATCCACCGTAGCCGTGACTTGCTGAAAAGTCCCCAAGCCGGTAACCATCGTGGTGACGTTGATATGGCCCTGCGCGCCGATTCCGGAGTTCGCTACTCCGATCACCGGCGCCTGATAGTTAGCCCCGCCGTTGGTGATGGCGACAGCGGTAATGACCCCGTTAACCACGGTGGGAGCCAGAACCGCCCCGCTTCCGGTAAGATCGCTGACATAGAGCGATATGGAGGAACTGTAGCCCGAGCCGCCGTTTATAATCGACACGGTGGCAATCGGACCGGCGTTGAACGGATTAGTGTGGGTCGGGGGCGCCTGGGTAAAACTGGGGGCAATTTGGGAGTCGGTAAAACTGGTGGAGGTGGTCTGGCCGATGTATCCGTACATGGCCCCCGATGGAACGGGAGTCGTTTGCGGGTTTGCCTTGTAGACATAGTAGAGGTCGGCGGCGGTCTGCGCTGTCCAGGAGATGACGTTTTCGCTTCCCGTATCATAATCGAGAAGACAGGCCTGAACACTTGCCTGACCGGACGAGAGAGATTGCTCGGGAGGCGAAAGCGAAAGGGCCGTTACGACGTATGAATAATAGAACTTCTGACCGGTCGGAGAATTGGTGCCGGCGTTGTGCGAAACGCTAAGCCCGGTTGGCGGCGAAATCTTTGCGGCAAACGAAACCTCGCTCATGGTCCAGACATAATGCGCGGTCCTGGTGAGATCCTGCGGGGGATAATTCGGATGGCAGAGGGTGAGAACGTCGTTTGACTGCGTCCATTTGATATCGGCGACATCGTCCCCGTCATAAGGGGTGGCGAGGGTGTAAACCCTTGCCACCGTAGCACCCGAACCGAAGGCTACGCCGTAGCCGGTGGTGTTGATTGCGTTAGCGTCAAGATCGGTAAGGCTAAAAGTAGTAGACGTGGAATTGATGACAAGATACTGCCTGCCGGGTGTCGAATCGAGGGGAGTTCCCGTCCCTGCGATATAGACTTGCTCTCCGTTGCCGTAGCCATGTGGGGAGTATGTGGTGACGACGCCGGGGTTGGCGCCGGTAATCATGGCAATCGTAACTGTCGGCTCGAGCACGTAGCCGCCGTTCATAATGACGCGCATGTACTGATGCCCGAACTCGAGGATGTAGGTTTGAATCAAATTGAATTGAAACGGGACGAGATGAACCGGATGGCTCGAATCTTTGCACCTCCCGACAAACATGGTGCCCGCGCGGTTGCTGATACCTCCCTGCGGCCAGACAAAGAAGTTGCGAAGCAGCTTGGCCCCCTGGTGATACTTGTCGAGGTCAGCCCGCGCATAGAGCGCCGGGGCGAGTTCGCCGGCAGCATATGAAGGCTGTATGAAATTTACAGGCATGATGAGCTCCGATCTTTAAAGTCCAAGGTTAGAGGTAAAAAACCGGGAATTCAGGCCCTTGACCTTCGACTTTCAGACTTTTTCTTCCCTTTACAAATTGAGCGTAAATCCGCGCACATTTACGCCGGGCGTTGCCGAAATGTTGCTATTCTTGTACCAAAACGCTTTTGCGGTGAGAAACGGGAGCTCGAACTGCCCCTGTCCCACCGCCCCTGTGGCAGGCGCATACATTACGAAATAGTCGTTTGCGCCGTCCGCGCTAAACCCGAAGGTAGCCTGGCCGGACTGTGAAAAGAAAACGATCTGGAAAAGACCTGCCGCGGCGATCAATGGAAACGGCCCGGCGGCGTACTGGGTGTAAGAGGCCTGCGAGGCCAGAGTCACTGAGATCGGGACGTCAAACAAAAACTTGTTCCCGTACTGATGAAACCGGATGAAATGCGCACTCGAATCGGTAAGAGCGCAACCAATGAGCCTGGCGTAGCTGAAGCCGGAAATGTAGGTCTTGTTTACATTGGCCCACGAACCCGCGGAGGAAAGCAGGAGGTTGATATGTGTCCCGTCGCCAATGGCCCAGACATAATACCAGGCGCCGGCGGCAAGTGTCCCTGTGTCGAGCCCCCCCGCCCCAAGCGTTGTGGCGTCGAGAGGAGCCGGAAGTATGGCCGATTCCGGGCCTGCCGCCCAGGTTTGACAGAGCTTAACACCCACAGCGTTTGCCATGGTTATTGAAACCGAAGTAACCTTGAGTTTGGTGTAGGGGGTGGCGGCGTCATTGGTGATGATCAGGCCGGTTATGGGGGGTAAGATAGCCGGCACCATCGGATTGGAATCTATGACATAGACGTAGGCGCCATCCGTGACGCAGTCGAGAACGTCTCCCTGGGCAAAGGTAACGCTCTGCCCCTGGTGACCGATGATGCTTCCAGCGGCAAGCCCGCTCCACCAGGTGGCAAAAGCGATAGTCGTGTTTCCATCACCAAAGATGATCTTAAAGAAGTTTCCGGCCGTCATGTCGGAAAAACCGGTAATGGTCGTGCCCTGCGAGTTGGCGGTCACATAGACCGAAAAAAGCCCGGCGAGGCTTTGAGTGGTAAGGTTCGCAGGCAAAGTCAGCGGCTGGATGATATAGGGGGCAAGGCTGGAAGTCTCGTTCACCTGCGTTGCGAGCTGTTGAGTCTGCATGGTGAGATTATCCAGCGCGGCCTCCACCACCTGCGGATAAAATCCTCCCTGGTTTTCCAGACTGGTGTTCTGCTGGTAAGGAACAACTCTTTGGATGGTAATGGTCCATCCAGCCGGGAGCACGCTTCCACTGAGAGGATATGTCACAACCCCCCCCGGTGTGGGATTTGCAGCCCCCGGGATGCCGTTTCCAATTCCGGTTACCGAATACTGCGATGAGGAAAGGACCGCGGTCGCGGGAGGCGAGACGTTGTTGTCGGTTATCGATACCTGAAGGTATGCCGCCCTGGCCACCGGGAAAGAATATGGAAACTGCGCGGTCGCACCGTTTCCCTGGTATGTCACATAACTTTGAGAAGTCGTAAGCATGGAGCGGTTTCCTCCTCTATATTGAACTTAGAGAGGCCATAAGTATGTACCTCACCATTCACAAGCCTTCGGTGACGCTACTGCAAATTGATATCCAACGGATAGATATTTAGAGTAGGAGCTACGGTATCAGTTATTTGCAAAGTGTCACTCGGACCCAGCATAAACACTCCGCAGGTTTCCCCCGTCAATGCCGTGGTTGTCCCCCTCACAATGCTTATAGCCGAAACTGTACCCCCACTTACTATGGCCTGAATCACTTTTTTCGTTTGATTTTGATAAGTATATGTCCCAGTAGTAACGGCTGGGGTCGATACGGTAGCCAGCGGCTGGGCTTGACCGGATGCAGTACAGTTTATCCACCCTGCTCCCAGCACTTGGATTACAATGTTACTTCCAACCGGCGTTCCTGCTTCGACATTTACCTGCAAATACTCTCTTAAACGAGTGATGGAGTCCGATAGAGTTCCAGTTGCCGGTATCTGTTCCGGAGATTCGAAGTAGTAGAGACCGTTCGAAAATCCACGTAATGACATCATCGACTGTATATATGGGACAGAGACGAGTTGGCTGGTCGAATTGACATAATCATATGCTGTCAATCCGATATTGCGCACGTATTGTCCACCACTTACAATATTGGCCCATAATCCGAACCTGACCCGGTGTACGCCGGATACCATAGAACCATTGTTGTCCCATAATTGAATGTTCCCGAGGGGGGCATACCCGGTTGAAGGGGTGAGCGGTCCCACCGTCGTGATATTTATCTGAAAGCCGGGATTGAGCGCCTGGACGGTAAAGTTCAGGTTGGAATTGCACGCCTGGGTAAAACTTACGCCGGTCGGAAGCGTCCCCGCCGTCCCGGTTTGCGGACCGCCGCTGTAATAGCTGGCAGCGGAAGAACCGGTAAGATTTACGTTGGGGCCATTGAGGGTTTCGGCATTATTCTGGATTGTAATATTTTGCCGCATCCAGGCAGCCAGTACGACCCCGTTGAGCATAGCGCCCCGGGCGTTGGGATGAATCGCGCCATCCGTATAGGTCTGCGTGGTGCCGGCCACCATCGCCCCC
The DNA here is from genome assembly GCA_031292195.1 of Syntrophobacteraceae bacterium. GTDB lineage: Bacteria > Desulfobacterota > Syntrophobacteria > Syntrophobacterales > Syntrophobacteraceae > SbD1. The sequence goes on along the minus strand of JARLHP010000175.1, from coordinate 6,376 downwards.
GAGGCGAGGGTTTGGGAAACGTCCACAGTGTATGTGCCAACGGTTCCGGTCCCGGTTCCAAAGCCGGTAATCACTTCCGGATATTGGGAGGTTGTATTGCTTTGCCAGATTTCATCCCCAATCTGAAGGGAACCGACCTGCTGTCCCAGATATGTCCCCATGGCCGTAACCGTAAGGACCGTTCCGGATTGACTGCCGGTAAACGGTACACCCCTGGGCATTCCCTGAGCTGCGGGGTTTTGGTACACATTTCCAAGATTGACCCCCCACACACCGTTTTGACCCTGAAACGAACAGATATACGAAGTGATCTGCTGCCAGTTCGTCACGAGTTGCGAGGTGTTGTACATAAAAGAGGGCCTGGGGGAGAGGAGCAGTATCTTCACATTCGGGGAAAAAGATCTGACAATATTTATCCAGGTCTGCAGCTCCGATTCCATGGTCGATACGCTTGCCCCCTGCGCCAAGTCATTTTCGAGCAGCGCTACGCCTATGACCATATCGGGGACCACGTTGTTTTGCTGAAGAAATGGCAGCCATTGCGTATTGGGCGACGTGCTGGCAATCGTGCTGTTGATGAGTGCCAAAGTGGCCCCGAAAAAACCCCAGTTGCCGTACATGTCCACATTGCCGGTCCCGGAATATTGGGTGATTCCGGCACCGTTTACCCCGCTCGTGGTCAAACTGTCCGTAAATTTTCGGAACTCAAACTTGCCGGGGGCAAGCATCGTGGCGTTTGCGACTTCGGACTGAGCCGGCCATTGATCGGGATTGTAGCCGTTGATCCATGCATTGGAGTCTATGGAGTTTCCGCAGGTCACTATCCGCAATGGAAATTGTGAGACGATGGGAACGGGCAAACTCAGATTGCCGTTCCCATCATTTTGAATTGTAACAGGGTTATTGGCCCCTATATTTACGGCCCCGAATTTCCAGTCGACAGCAGAACTCTGGTTATGGGAGATCGCGCCCCCACCGCTGCCTAAGGGCCCCCCATGGACGAAATCGGCCAAAAGTAAAACCGCAAAAAATACAATCAGAGCCTTCTTCATCTTTTTCCCCTATGCGTAGAACGACAGCGTCACAATGCCCGCGGTATCGCCTACAATGCTGATACAGGCAGCCCCCGCGCAGTTTCGACTATCGGGCATGCGCTCCGGGGCGCTTCCGTTGAGGATGTTGGCCGATGGTACCGATATGGCGGCATTAACGAACTTGATATATTGGTTCGCTCCCGGGATCGGCCCGAAGACAACCAGGTTCGCACCCGTCGGGATCTGGATTTGCTGACTGGTGTTGGCAATCAGGGCAACCGCATAGATCGTATCCGAAGAGGGCAAATTGCCTATCAAAGGGTTCATGAACCCGTCCAACCCCTGCACCGCTCTTATCATCGTTCGCTCCTTTCATGGACTGTGAGTCGAAGGTCAAAAGGTCGAAGGTCGAAGGTCTAAAGTCTAAGGTCAAAAGACATTACGATAGTCGAAGGTCTAAAGGTCTAAAGTCGAAGGTCAAAAACAACCTACCGTGCACTTTTGACTTTACGACATTTGACATTCCGACCTTCGACTCTAAGCGTCTTCGTCAACCGGACAGGGCAGCATTCCGGGGATCGGACCTCCTCCCCTGGCCCGTATCCAATCCGGCGTATGGTTTGGACTCAGAGGCTGCTCGTTTCCATCGACCGCTCTTGCTTGGGTGGCCAGCATGGAGGCCTTCTCGAGCATGGCCTTATCGACCTGCTTATCGCCTATGAGCGCCCCTACCAGATGTGCCCCGAGGTAGTAGACGAAGGCTTCCGAGAACTCGTCGTCCCACAGGTCGGGATCTCCCACAAGGGCGGTATAGACAATCAGCGCCTGCTCGACATTGCTCAAAATGACCTTGATCCGGTTTCCGGAAGAGTCCTGATCCAGGGCAATCTGGTAGGGGACCCGGCTTTCGATCGTCATGTCGGCCCCCCCAGGATAGAGTGAAGAAGCACCCGCCATCCCGGGCCAGAGTTGCACCAGGCTGCTTGAATTCGGCCGCTGCTCGTAAGGGTATTTTACCTGCCTAAGCCTCACGCAGTCCGGGGGCCAAGCGTACTCATACTTCCATGACACGATGTGTGAGGGCGTACTGCCGGCGGGATTTGCGGCGCTGACAGGCACAAGGGGAAGCGGAACCGTTCCATTCGGGTTTTCAGGCGTCCCGGCAGCCGCGCCGATAAGCGCCCCCAGGATGGTCGCTCTGGCAAACGACCATGGCGCAATCCGAAGCAAGGCGCGGCAGCTCGCCTCGAAATGGAGCGTGCAGGCCTGAGCCTCGGGACTCGCCTCGCTCATCGAAGCGATGGAGGAACGCGTCCCGATTACGGAAAGTGCACGGTTGCAGATGTCCACATTGCTGGGCAAGGGTCGTTCCGTTTCACTCCGCACCAAGTTACAAGTCAAACGCCGCGTGACGGTAAAAGTAAGAAGGCAAAGGGTAAGTGCGGAGTTCTTCACCAATTCCTAATTACTTTTGTTTGTGGCCTACCCGTTAGCTTCTTGCCCGCGCATCGTCGGATACATTCGGTCGAGCATCGAGGCCTGCTCCATTCCTTCGGCATGGTCCCGCGTCTCGCGCGCGTTTTCCCGAGTCTCCAGGTTCAACCTCCCGGCCGCCTCGATCGCCCTCTGGTGGCGCTCGGGGTCCTTTCTTATCGCGTGGGCGTGCGCGAGATGATGCGCGTCCTCTTCGGCCTTTCGGCCTTCTTCATCGTTCCAATCAGCTTTTCGCACTTCTGCAACAGCCATCGATCCCCCCTTCCTTCCAGTCGCAATGGGTCAAAAGTCCCAAGGTCTCAAGTTCGAGATCGAAAGCTTTTGGCCCACTCCCCGAGTTTTGGCTATCGAACTTATCCCAAAAGTGTCTTCCCACTAGCCGTCGTATTAGCCCGTGTCTGCAACCCCTGCGATCCGGTGAGGACTGTACCGGCCGCTCCGTATTGCATCGCCGCGAGGGTTTCCTCGTTAGCCGCGGCATTTTTCACGCCCTGGTCGGGCAAGTTCGGTGGAGGTGGCGTTACCGGCACCGGCGGAACTGATATGCTTGGCGCTCCCATTAGCTGGTCCTTTTCACTCCGCAACAAGTCAAATGGCAGAAGGCAAAAGAGCGGAGTTTTTTTACCTTTGCCCTTTATCTGCCCCTTTCCCGGCTTCCGCTTGCGGACCTGCAACCACAATCCGACGCAGTGGTCTTCTTCTTGCCATCCCCGATCCCCAGGCATTTCCCGGGCAACTTGCAGGATTTTTCCCGTTCCTTAGTTGTAGGCCTCGCCATCGGCGAGTTCCTCCTCGATCCTGTTTTTCATGGCGCTAAATAGCTCGATCGGTTTCATGCCGTAGGCATCGGCGTTTTTTGCCGCGAGTTCCATAATGTAAATGAGCTGGTCCGGGGTAAGTCTCACGCGGCCCTCCCATCTTCACACCAGCCGCACGACTCGCCCCTGACAAACATCCAGCAGTTTGACTCGGGCAGGTAGACACCCGGCAACCGGCGACAAATTCCTGTGCCGTCACCCCCCTGGTAATAAAAGGAACCGCAATCATGGTCTTTCATCATGACCTCCAGTTTCCATTCCTGCCGCTGTTCCATTCCAGGGGCATTTTACCAGGGGACTTTCGGTCATCTCGTCACCTTACTGGTGGGCGGGAGCCCCTCATGGGAATGTTTATTGAATATGTCCCAAATATCTTGAACTGACTGACAAAAGCGTTCCTCCCGCCTTTCACACTCCAGTTTCTCTTGCTTCCCGTCGAGTTTGTCTTCGAGCTTTGAAAGCCGCTGAAGGATCATCACCAGCAGAAGACTCATCAGGGCGCCAAATGAACTTATTACTCCAGTGAGCATGTAGAGGGCCGTCATACAATCGCCTGCATTCTAGCCGCAAATCTTGCGGCACGTCTGGGCGCCTGGACTGCAAAGCGGCTTTGCAGGATCGCCCGGGCCGCCCCATTCCAGTTCAATCCAGCCACATCGGACTGTAATTGCGTCCAGTCCCAAAGTTCGTACATAAGATCGAAAGCCATATTCACCAACACGCGTTGCGCCTCGTCGGGCAGTGCGTCAAACCCCTCGAAAATCTGGCCACAGCAGGTAATGGCCGCGTCAAGGTCCTCGGAAAACCACTCCTTTGCGAGTCCCTCAGGGATACCGGTCTTAAACCACGAGGAAATCTCCGCCCTGCTGCATCCGTGAGCCTCCAGATTGTGCCCCCACCCTCCGCTCCAAAAACCCGAAGTGTCTTTGTAGGGATGAGAGCGAAAACCTTCATCGGCCTTTATTTCTTCTTGCAGTTTCTTATCCGCCCGCACGTCTTGAATATTCATGTCAGGTATCCATTCCTGCGAAGAATACATCCGGTGGCAAGGAAGATGGATTGTGCGTTAATAAGTCCAAGCAATTCCGTAATCCTATCCTCCCCCTTTTTTCCGAAGTGGGACGATCCTTCATGGTTGCGGTCCCTGTACCGGAGGCTTCAGCTTTTCGACCTCGATCCTCAGGCTTTCGATTTGAGCCGCCAGAGTTACTGTATCTCCGGGAGCCGTGTAGAGTTTTGCCAGCACCATTACCAATGCATGCAGAACTCCTCCGAACCGCCCTTTGCTGATTATCGGCATGAACTCCGAGAAAAGAAGCGCTGCCAGCGCCGTCAGAAACTGAGGATCGAAGTGCATGTGCTACCCCCTCCATCTTATGCGGTTGGCAAACCGCTGTTTTGAACAAGTCTGAGGTCATCGACAAGCTGCTGCATGTTGAAACCATTGGGAGCCGGCTTACTGTCGGTCACAAAGGCATTGTCTATGGCAGCGAACACCTCCACCTGGACTCCCCACCGGCAATTGCCTGACATGGGGGTCTTTTTGCCCCAGGTAATCAGGTCGTAGACCCTCCCCCAACTGGTGAATGACACCAAAGGAACTCCGTGGCCGCCCAGGACATCCTTTGGGTTCCATCCCTGCGGGATCTTCCACTCACTGCCCGCGCTGAAATCATCCTCCATGAACTGGTAGACGTTTATCGCGGTAAGAAGAGGACCAAACCAGTACATGGCGGCATTCACATGGTTCACGTTCGTGGGGTCCACGGCGACATAAGCTCCGATTGTATTGCCTCCGAAACCTTCCTTTTGCCACCATTTGAGCGCGTCAACCGGATCTGCGCCGTTATCCGTCGGGTTGTTACCCTGTGCGTCCGTTTGAGCCGGATCGTAGCCGGTAACTTTACTGTAGGCCGCAATGACCTCCTGAGTGGTCGGCATATAGGGTTTCCCGGCCAGTGCCGAGTAGATCATGACCATGTGACCGATGGCCGCAAAGACGCAGTCACCTGCTGTATCGTTGCCCATCATGCCCCAATCGGGGTTGGAGATCACCTCCCCCCAGTCCCAGGTCGGGGGGTGAATGAGAAACCTCGGTGTGGAAATGTAGTTGTTGAGCCGAAGCAGCTTGTTCTTTTTTTCTGCCGGAGTCGGATTGCAACCGAGTTTTAACATAGCCTCACCTCCTAGAGCCCGAGTGCCTGTTTGATTTTGGACCACAACCCTATATTCGCGGGCGTATAGTTTCCTTGAACTACCAGAGCGGGCGGCAAACCCATCGGAATGGGAAGTTTCCCCTGCGCGGCCAGTTCCGCTTTTACGCCCTTGGGCATAGTCCCATTTTCGGCTGCTTGAATGCCCTGGCATACACCCACGCAGGCGGCGGTGATATACGGAGATACGTTGCTCATGGCACTCGTGAGGTCGGTATTCAGGCCCAACTCGGTAACCAAGTTATTGATGAGCAAAACGATGATCGTGCCTTCCGGGGTGTTGACGCTGTTTATCCCGCTCCACACCTGGCCGAGGATCTTCTGCAATTCGGAGGCTATCAAAATCGGGTCCTGTGTAGTGTCGAGCGAGCACACACCGGCAAGGATGGGCTGCACAACATTAGCCGAGGGCGCAAACTCATAGGCCAGATAGCCTGCGTCGGCTGCGAGCGACTGGACCTCCGCCGCGCTGATCGTCGTGACCGGAACCACGTTGCCTCCACTTCCGGCGCAACCTGCCAGGCCGACACCGATCAGCAATAATCCTATTATTGTCAGTACCGATTTTCCGAGTTTGATTCTCATATTGGCCTCACTCTGGATAAGAGAATGTTCAATCCGTGCTCCCGAATATCAGGGAGTGTCCGATCCGAGACCATCCCGGACCGGACCACCCGGGGGTGAGTAGGCCGGGGGAATCTCACCCCCAGCCTCTCGCAGAACGGTGCGGGAGCCTCTCGACTCACACCGCTCCCATCAAGCAACCACTCCCATCTTACTTTGGGATGGTAAACGGTTTTGTTGCACTCAACAGTTT
>JARLHP010000001.1 GCA_031292195.1 Syntrophobacteraceae bacterium | reverse complement strand
TTCTGGGCCATATCGCTATCCTCCCTTGGTTTGCTGCGCTGACAGCTTTGGTTGGATGGCATATGGCCTAAAATCGCGGGGTCCGCAAGTGTTTCATCTCTCGTTGTGCCCACGGGGCATGGATCGTTAGCGTGAGAACAAATTTGCCGTGATGTCACCAAAACCCGGCTTGACTCCATCTAAATGACGACCTAATCTAGAGATTTACCGGCTGTACCGACCGCTTTTCACGCAATGCAACCGAAGGATTTTATTCCTCATGGCCGAACACACAAAAATCGTATCGAGCACGCCGAAGCGCACCCGAATCAGGGTATCGCGCAAAAGACGCAACCCCGAAGAAATGGCCCGGCTCGCCGAGGCCCTCAGGGCTTCCCCGAAGGTCAGCCAAGTGGAGACTAATTTATACGCCGGAACGCTGATTGTCCACCACCAGCCAAAAGCTCTGGCCGATATCAAGGCGGAACTAAAAGACCTGGGCGTGATCGCTCTGGCTGCGACCGGCATCGAAACCTCGGCCCTATCTTTGAGCGACGCGGTTTTGGACCTCGAAAAACAGGTGGGACCACTGCTTGCAAACATCCTGGATTTGAAGCTCCTCGTGCCGCTCGGCTTCGGTGCGCTTGCCGCCCTGCAACTCGCCAGGCGTGGTTTGGAAATCGGAGGCGCCCCCTGGTACCTTCTCGCCTACTTCGCCTATGAATCTTTCGTAAGGCTGAACAAGCCGGAAGAAAACCAACCGGTCCGCTGCTGAACGGGCAGGCGTCGGGCCGCCGGCACGAACCGCTGTGGACCAAAATTTGACGCCGCTTCTCGAAAACCATTTCGATTTCCGGGCCCTGCGGTCATTATAACGGATCTTGAAGACGAATCGCTTTCACCCTGGACATTTTTGGAGTCGATAAATGAGCAGGTTCCTGCTTCTGGACGTTGGCGCCGGGACATTGGACGTTCTTTTTTACGATAGCGATACCGGGCTCAATTACAAGGCCGTAGTGCGCTCGCCGGTGCTCTGCGCCGCCGAGCAGGCCCGAAACATCTCCGGGGATCTTTTGGTTACAGGCGTCGAAATGGGCGGAGGCGCTCTTCTGGAAGTGCTCTCCCAGCATGCCCGAAAGGCTCGCGTGATGGTTACGGCTTCGGCGGCCATGACCCTCAGCCATAACCCGGAGCGCCTCCGAGGCGCGGGGCTGAGCGTCATAGACGACCTGCAGGCCCCCCAATACTCAGGTCTGCCTGAGTTTACCACACTTTCTCTATCCGATTTACCCCTTGAGCGGATCGAAAACCTGGTGACCGCTTTTGGCGTTCCTTTCGATTTCGATGTCGTGGCCGTGTGCGCCCAGGACCACGGTGTTTCACCGGAAGGTAAATCCCACCTGGACTTCCGGCATGAAATCATCAAATCGGCCCTGGAGCGAAACCCCTCCCCCGAAACCCTGCTCTACCATGGCGATAAGGTCCCCATCTATTTGAACCGCTTGAAGTCGGTTGCCGACACGGCCAGCCTTCTTCCCTGCCGGGAGGTGTTCGTCATGGACTCCGGCATGGCGGCCATTCTCGGGGCCTGCATGGACTTTCAGCTGCGGGGCAAAACCCGGTTCATCGTGCTGGACATCGCCACTTCCCATACCGTCTGCGCCGCTATCGAAGACGGCCAAATCGCCGGTATCGTCGAATACCACACGCGGGACCTCACCCTCGAAAAACTCGAATCGCTCCTGGTTGATCTTGCCAACGGCCGGCTGGTCCACAGCCAGGTGCTGGCCGAGGGCGGCCACGGCGCCTACCTCAGAAAGCCTTTGGGCTTCGAGACTGTCGAACTCATTCTGGCCACCGGCCCCAAGCGCCGGCTGGTCCAAAATTCCCGGCTCCCCATGGTCTACGGCGCCCCTCTTGGAGACAACATGATGACCGGCACCACCGGCCTGCTCGAAGCCATCAGGAGGCGCGGGGACCTCCAGTTTCCCCTCTACCTCTAGCCCCTTTTCCACCCGCCTTCTTGACTTTAAAAGAGATCGAACCTAGATTATTGGCACTCTGAAGTTCTGAGTGCTAGCATTGATCGGGCCCTCTCTCTCAGGCCCCCCATGAAAGGATGGTGTCCTATGGTCCTTACAAAATTAAAATTTCAGGAGTGCCCGGGTTCCACTGCCGGGTTGTCCCCTTTAGTCGATAACGGCATGGGAATGCAGGCAGGGACAGACTCTAATGGTTTAGGGGCAGGGCCCGAGCAGTATTCTCAACTTATTGGAAAACCTTTGTTCCCCAGGGCGGAAAACCTCGTCCAGGACAAGGACGAGGAGCAGAGGCGCAAAAGGGCGAAGCGGGCAAACGAGATTTTCAGATCCGTTAGCCAGAGCGCCGGACTGCCCGCCTTTTTCTTCGATAAATTCCTGGTGTGGAGTGATTACGTCGAGGGCAGGCTTAGCGACGAGGAGTTTACGGAAAGAGTGCGAGAAGAAGTGAAGCGGAAAGCCGCATCTATGGAAAACTAATGGCTCCGGATGCTTTGGGGGAGTGTCCCCCCACAATGTCGTTGCTGGAATTGACCTTTTGCTCGGCATTCCGGTCGCGGGCTGCAAGCCCGCGACCGGATCCCGTGGGGGTGCGGGGGGCTCAGCTCCCCGCTCTTTTGACCTTACTCTTTTGACCTTACTCTTTTGACCTTCCATTGATGTCAGCTACTGCGCAAACGGCCCGAGAAGCACCCCTCCGTTCACCTGGTTGGCATTGAAGCCCCGGTCCAGTTTGAGAGGCGACTGAGGGCCGAGATTGCGGGAAAAAATGTCTCCGTAATTGCCGAGGGCCTTTAGAACGCGTTCCTGCCATCCCGTGCCAAGCCCCAGTTCCGGGGCAACGACCGGCATCGCTTTCGCCCCGCTGGTACTCCACTTGGTTTGAGGCCGCTCACCGCTTATGAGCGTATTGACGGTCCATGCCACCACCGCCGACCATTTGCCATCGGAGACGCCCGTTGCGGCCAGTACGGGGAAGGCCGCCAGGGACTCGGGAAGAATGCGGCTGGAGATGTGGTTCACTCCCCGGTCCAGGCGGGTGGCGGCAAGAGAGGTGATTTCGCCCGCCAGGGCGTGGCAATTTTGCGCCTGGTAGGTATCGACCATTTCTCCGTCTTCGGAGAAGGCCCG
>JARLHP010000174.1 GCA_031292195.1 Syntrophobacteraceae bacterium | reverse complement strand
CCCCGGCAGTTGTTAGTCGGGATCCATGGCCTCAAAGATCTTGAAGTTTCATAGAAGGGATGTAAAGGAAAAGTGGCTTTAAAATCGAATGCTTGGGTGCTTAAGGGACCATCTTGGCCAAATGAAGTTTCATACAAGCATAGGAACAGCGAACGGGAAAAAGCGGAAAAAAGAGTGGTGATTAGAGCGAAGCGATTGCTTATTTGGTTTGTTACCGGCTAATGGCCGGGGCATCTTCTTCCATTTGCGCGCGCAAAATGCTTTTCCTTCCGTGATTTTGGTTCGTCTTTTTCCTATTTATTCCATATCTTAAACCGGCTTATTCAGCTTATGGTTTCCTTTCACGGAGGAAAACCATGAGTCCCATGATTCGATGTGCTCACTGCGGGCGTGTTTTTGAGGGCAACCCCCGGGTCAAGAACCAACGCTATTGTGATGAAAAGGATTGCCAACGCGCCCGCAAGCGGGAGTGGCAAAAGAATAAACTTGCCACCGATGCCGACTACAAAGCCAACCAGCGGGACTGCCAGATTGAGTGGCATAAGCGCAATCCAGACTTCTATAAGGAATACCGCCTGAAACACTCTCTTTATCGCAAACGCAATAGCCTACTGCAGCGCTGCCGAAACACAAAGGCCCGTGCGATTGCAACAATGGACGCGTTGGAACTGGATCCGGTCAGCAAACCGCAAATTTTTTACCTTCTTCCCCTGGTTGCAACAATGGACGTGTCGGCGCAGAAAGTTCTTTTATTTTCGATGAGATACAGGGAGCAGGGCCTGATTGCAAAAGAGGACTCGATAGCTTCCCGGCTCGACACCTGCTAGCCTCCGGATCGAAAGGAGCTGCCATGATCAAAAAGAAGCCTCTTAACCCTCAAAGACTTCGAACTATCCGGGGAAGTTTTTCCTACATCGAGCATCGGTTTGTCAGGGATGGGTTTTTCAGCGCTCTTTCCCACCACGAACTCCTGCTCTATTTCCTCCTTGTCCTTGTCTCCGATCGCGATGGCCTTTCCTTCTACAGCTACGACAAGCTCTGTTCACTTCTGCAGATGAGCCTCGATGACTACCTGGAAGCCAGAGACCAACTGATCGAAAAAGACCTTCTCGCCTTTGACGGCCGCATCTTCCAGGTGCTTTCTCTTCCCGACCAGCCTTGCTGGGCGCCTCCACCCATTCTGAAAACCAAAGCTGACATGGAAAGAAAGGACCCTGCAACAGTCGAGAGCATTTGCCGTCGAGCTTTCGGAGTGAAAAGCACGGCAGATAAACGGCATGGGGCGCAAAAATGAGCGCACATGTCCTTTTTGAGCCATCGCTGCCCCCGAGTCAGAGCCCTTATCGACTGGAGGCGGATCAGGAGCACGGAGTGGATTGGGCAAACCAGTTTCTAGATGCCCAGCGGCTGCGTGGCCTTTCCTTACACTCCCTTCGAACCTATGCTTTCAATCTCTTGAGTCTTGCGCGCTGGTTTGCGACGGCCTCCGTCGAGCTGTGCGATCTTACTCCCGTGAGGCTTTCGGACTACATACGCTTCCAATTGAACCAACAACCCCGGCCCTCGGCCCAAACCGTCAACCAACGCCTCAGTGTGGCAAACGCCGTGTATCGTTTCCACTACGGGGACGATGCCACGCAAGACCATGGCCCGAACAACTACACACGTCCTCTGCCGTTTAGCTACTCTTGGCGCTGGAGGGCTGTCAACCGATTGCGAATAAAAATGCCGCGAAAGGTTGTGATTCCTCTAACATCTCAGGAAGTTGCTGATTTCTGGAGCAGTTTTCGCACCTTTCGCGACGTCGCCCTTGTCGCCTTGATGTTGTTTGGCGGCCTGCGCTCCCTGGAGGTGCTTGGCCTCAAACTCGAAGATCTGCTCTGGACGCAGGGGCAGATAGTTGTCCGTGGAAAAGGAAACCGGCAAAGGCTTCTGCCCGTTGATCCGCAAATCATCGAGATCCTGAAACGGTACTTATCAATGGAAAGGCCTCCTACAGACTCGGCCTTCGTTTTCGTGGTCCTCAAAGGCCCAAACCGGGGCAAGCCCCTGACGGCGGCAGGTCTTCGAACCCTGTTTCGCCATCACCGTCGCTTAACTCAGATTGCTAAAGCGAATCCACATCGCTTCCGGCACACTTTCGGCGCGGACATGGTTCGTGCAGGAATCAGCCTGCCGGCCTTAATGAAGCTCATGGGTCACGCCCATATCAAGACAACCATGCTCTATGTGCAGCTCTCCGCGCAAGACGTATGGCGGGAGTTTCATCGCGCGATCAAAAACCGGGAGCGCCCGCCGTTTCCGGAGGTCCCATGAACACAACACCACTCCATGAACTCGACCGGGCTATTCAGGAACTGTTGCGGACCATGTCCGCTTCGCTCAAACCCAAAACCATCGTCCACTACCAAAGCTTTGCCAAGGCGTTCATCCACTATCTCAACCGTGACTATCCCGAGGTCGAGTCGCCTGGCGAGTTGCAGCGCAATCCTCATATCCTTGGCTGGCTGCAAGACCTGGCGGCAAGAAACCCGCCACTTTCCAACAGAACCCGCCTTGCCGCCCTCTACACAATGAGGCACTTGTTCCGCGATTTGGGCGACAATGGGTATCCCATCTGCGAAAAATTGATCCTGCGCCAGGACTTTCCACCCCGCCAGAAGTGCCTTCCGATACCAGTTTCTCCTGAAGTCGACAACCTTATGAGCCAGGAGCTACACAAAACCGACGATTTGCTCTCCAACGCAATCCTTTTAATCCGCGCAACAGGCATGCGGGTCGGGGAATGTCTCGGCTTGAAAGTGGACTCTCTGCGTAACATGGGAACAAACCAATGGGCGCTCCATGTCCCACTCGGAAAGCTCCACAATGAACGCTTGGTTCCGATGGATGAGGAGGCTTGCAGAATCTTCGAGCGCATTCTATGTCTGAGCCAGCCAGCCAGAGCGAATTCGGCCGATTCCGGCTCTTTCCTTCTTTTGCGACCCAACGGAAAGCCATTCTATTACTCCCTGATGAGGAAATATCTCATCAAGTCCTCCAAACGAGCGCAATGTCCTCCCGTTCGTCTTCACCAACTCAGACACACCTATGCGACGATGATGCTGCGTGCCGGAATCAGCCTTCCGGCATTAAAAGAGATTCTGGGCCACAAGGATCTGGAAATGACAATGAACTACGTTCAGGTCAGTCAAACCGATCTGCAACGCGAGTATCATCAGGCGCGACAGAAAATGGCCCGTATCCATGCTGTGCCCGGGTTCGCCCAACCCACCATTGAAGATGAAGGCGGGATCGGTGGTATCTGCGGCAGGTTGGATACGATCAAACATCAGCTTGAGATGTACCGTCGCAACGCAAACAATGAGAGTACTAATCATAAAATTCAGCCCCTGCTCAGACGCATCGCAAAACTTCGCTCTACTTTGGCGACTTTACAGGAGTCTAAAAAAGGTCCGGATTAACCGGTTATTTGGTTTTCAAAGAGCGGCTTTAGAGAGCGAGGCGGCCAGGTGCGGGCAAGAATGCAGTCTGCCCCATCGCCTGGTCGGCGCATAAATCCGGAGGGTTTATACCACGAAGGAGTTTCAAGCCGCAAAACGGCAACCAGAAACGGAAACGAGAAGCGGCAATAGAAGCGGCAAGCAGAAAAGGCAAAAGAAAAAGAGGTGATGAAATTCCCGGTTGGTAGCGGATAATTTCAGGGCCCCGAAACCGACGGAGACTTAACCCCTTCTCTTTTTTGCCGGGCTTTCTCGAAACTGGTCAAACGGAGACTTGACCCCTTCTTGACCCGAAACGTCCTTCACGGAAAAGAGGTAAGAAACCTTTCGGCCCTGGCCAACCCTCAAGCGCTCGATCATTACAAAGACCTTCGGGACCTTGCGGTTTAGGAAGCCGGGTACAGTAAGAGGTTCGCCGTCAGGAATGCCGGGCCGAAAGAAATTCTCGATTTCTCACAAATTGATGAAGAAAAAGGACATTTAACGAATAAATGTATCGTATTTCCTAAATCCTTATCGGCATGAGTTGAAATGAAAGGTGGTTATTTTTATTATTGTGTGAAATCGACACCTTAGAAAAAATCTCCCATTCTGGCACCGGTGTTGCTCTTAAGAGGGTCAACTGCGGAGTTAAGGCAGAAACACTCAACCGATTGCTGAAAAGGGGATAGAAATGAGAAGAATTTTTAGTGGTGCTTTGATTGCGTTGTCGATTATCGGGTTGGCCCTGGTTTCGGGCGTTGCCACCCCGGCGGTTGCCTCCGATGTTGGCCGTATGTGCTGGGCCGGCTCCTGTCCCGATGTGAGCAAGCCGGGCGCACTGCTGTCCAGCGGCCCTTATGGTTGCGGCATCTCTTCGCCGGCCAACCCCGGCTATTACAATGCGCATGCGCTTGCCTGCCATACCGATGGGAAACTGGCGAACACTCCGCACTAGCAGAAGCGGTAAATTACCGAGTTTCCGCAGTGCCGCGAACGGGATGAGAGAGAACAATCATTCACCTCTCTCATCCCTTTCAGCGCAGATAGAGCTTTTTTAAACGACGACGATTTTTTGTGTCGGAACCGATGGCGTTGCCGGCGCGAGCTTAATTCTTCGTTGTCCTCGAACCGAGGCAATACTATTGGGAGCTAAACGGGGCCTGATCCAGACCAAAACTGCCTCGAAGAGTCCATGTCGGGCTGCGCTACGCTTAGCCCAACCTACAGCCCACCCTACAGCCCAACGGTGCTGCTCTAGACGCGAAACTGTCGCGAACTTAAGAAATATCTCTTCCGGACCGATTGCGGCAAATCTCCGAGTATCCAGGAGAAATAGCATAAAGCCGGAGTAGCGTATGAACAATCAAGGGATGAAGGAGACCGTTTATCCACCTGCTTCATCCCTTTTCCTTGCGCCCACGGCGTCTGAGCCGAGCAGACAGGATCGAGATCGAGGACGGGTTGCCTGGAAGACCAGCGGATGGGCAAAGGCGCCGGTCAGGAAATTTTGCGGCCTGCATTAACCTGGAGCAGTGTCATTTTTCCCTTAGCTATTTGATTTTTTACAATATATGCTAGCATAGCGTCCCCCGGAAGCTCAATCCGGGAGGTGAATCGTGCGGCAGTTCGCGCGCGGCAAGTTCTGAGTCGGGCGATAACGCTCCATTATTTCGGCGCTCGAATGAGTCCCCAAAATTGCGTGCAACTTCGTTCAAACTTTTGCTCACGGATTCAAGGATTATGCGACCATCGAAGGGGGAAGCGATGAAGACGGAAGAGTCACTGGTAAGGGACAATGAGCAGTTTTCTTCTTTTCTTGATAAAGACATCCTCGTTATTAAAGAAAAGCAGCCTATCTCCAGTTTCGCTCGCGACATCGTAGACATTTTCCATTTGTATGATTACATGGAACATGCGCTTTCGAGCAAGGCATACAAATCCTTGGTTTTGTTTTCCCGAAGCGAACCGGACCTTCCGATCGAGTATGACGGTTTTCTATCGAAAATTTTTTCCGGGAAGCAGGACCCCTTTTACCTGGATCGTTTTTTGAACGTGGCGAACAGGTTCATCCTTTCCTTAGCGGCGCTCGATCGCATGACTGTTTTCGCCGGGCAGGGGACTCTTTCCGTGTTATCTCTTACCACCGCGCTTGCTTATGACTACCGCATCGTTGCCGATAACACCGTGTTTGAAAACCCCGACCTGGATTTCGGACTGGTAACGAAAGGAAGCGGTTATTTTTTGCCGCGCCTGCTCGGGATTTTAAAAGCCACCGAAATGCTGCAGTGGAGGAGTTTTACCGCCGAAGACGCCCTACAGTTAGGGTTGGTGGACCAGATCGTTCCGGTGTCCCGACTGGAAGCAGAAACGCTCGAATTCGTGTCTAAAAACCAATCGCTTCTGTCTACAACTCTGGTCTCGCTTCGCAAGTTGTTCAAGTGCGACATCAAGGAGCTCAAGCGCAGCCTGGAGTTGGAAGATAGCCTTATAAAAGAGCGCCTTATCTCGGAGGAACTGCGACGAAGGTTTGCCGCGGAGCGCGAAAGTCAAGGGAGATTGCTATGAAATCAGTAAGGACCATGGTCTTATTTATGGCTGCCCTGATGCTGGCTTCCTGCTCTCAGGGCAAAGGCGACGAGAAGCCCGACGTCACCCTGATCCCTGTAAAGACGGGCAAGGTGCGTCATGTGCAGGAGCGCGAATTCGTATCGGTAAGCGGAACCGTGACCTCGCCCGAGGGCGCCGTCGAGACCTCTTTTCTGGTTTCGGGAAAAGTGATCCGGGTTATCCCCAGGGAGGGCGATTCCGTTAAAAAAGGTCAGCTTCTGGCGAAAATCGACCCGACAGATTATACCCTGGGGCTTCAGGCCGCGGCAGCCCAGCTCGGACAGGCGCAGGTCGAACTTCATCGCAGCAAAGACGAATACGCCCGGATGAAATTTCTTTATAAGAACAGGAGTCTTGCTGGAAACGACTTTGAAAAATTCAGGGCGACCTATCTGGGCGACAGACAGCGGGTGGATCAGGCCATGGCCAATGAAAAACTGGCCCGAAAGCACCTTGGCGACGCATCTCTTTGTGCCCCCAGCTCGGGTTTTATTTCCAAGCGATCCATCGAACCGGGCCAGACCGCCAGTCCGGGGACGCCTGTTTTGGAGATCGTAAAACTCGATCCCGTGGAGATCAACGTGGGGGTGCCTGAAACCGACATTCACCTGGTCAGAATCGGCCAGACGGCGGAGGTCACAATCCCTGCTCTGCCGGAGCGCTCCTTCGAGGGTAGAGTATGTGTCATCAATGTCTCGGCGGACCCCAAAACCAGAACATACATGACGCGGATTTCCGTGCCCAATCCTGACCATGTACTTCGGACGGGGATGGTTGCGGAAGCGAGAATCGAAGGGGACAAGGCTGCAAACCTGATGGTCCTGCCTGCCGAGACCATCTTGCGGGACCCGCAGGGAGCGACCATAGTTTTTGTATACTACCCGGAGAAGGGACGCGTCTATTCCCGGAGGGTGGAAACCGGAGCAGTCTACGGCCGGAATATGGTGATCAAAAGCGGCCTTTCAGGCGATGAGCAAGTTGTTTTCGCCGGGCAGAACAATTTGCGGGACGGCGCCAAGGTCTCCGTGGTGAACAAAAGCGATTCTTCCGATAAAAAGCCTGGAGAAGAAGGGGCGCACCAATGAACCCCGCGAGGTTTTCTCTGCGTTACCCGACAGTTGCCCTGATCCTGGCTGCGATGGCCGTGGCTGTCGGAATCTATGCCTTTCTTTACATGCCGCGCACAGAGGATCCGACAATCACGATTCGCACCGGTTTGGTGATCGCGCTCTACCCGGGCGCGACCTCCGAGCAGGTCGAAAAGCAGGTGACCAAAACCCTTGAAAAACACATTTTCAAGTTTCCCGAAGTGCGCAAGGAAAAGACCTATTCCACCAGTCGCCCGGGACTTGTCATCATCAATGTCGAACTCCAAAATTACGTGAAAGACTCCGATGTCGTATGGAGCAAGATACGCCACGAAATGATCGAGGTCCACGAAACCGGCGAGCTGCCGCAAGGTATCCAGGGGCCGGTCGTTAACTCCGACTTCGGCGACACGGTGGCGATGCTCCTGGCAATACACGGCCAACGTTATGGCTACCGCGAGCTGCGCGACTACGTAGACACCATTAAAGACGAGTTGCGCACCATTCCCACAGTGGGCAAGCTGGCGACGTATGGCGAGCAGAACGAGCAAATCTGGATAACCGGAGACCTGGAGCGCATCTCGCAATACCTTGTCGACCCTTCGCAAATTATCGGAGCACTTAAGAACCGCAACGTAATCGAGAACTCCGGCCACTTTGAGGCGAACCGCATAAAGGTTCCCTTGCGCACAACCGGGCTGTTCAACACGGAAGAAGAAATCCGGAATGTTCTGGTCGGTGTCTCCCAAACGGGACAGCCACTCTACATTCGCGATTTTGCCAAAGTGGAGCGCCGCTACGAGGACCCCACCTTCCTGGCTCGCTATGACGGCAAGCCCTGCGTGATGCTCTCCGTTGAAATGCAGAAGGGGCAAAATATCGTCGAACTTGGCGATAGAATCCAGGAGATCTTTTCACGCCTTAATTCCCTCTTGCCGCCGGATATCAAGATAGGTCTGATCGCCAATCAGCCCAAGGTGGTAAAGGAACGAATAACGCATCTTAGCCGGGAATTCATGATCGCCATCGCTTCGGTGGTGCTCGTGACGATAGTCCTTCTGCCCATCCGGGTGGCGGCCATCGCGGCGCTTGCCATTCCCATAACCCTGTGCGTGACTCTGGGGGTGATGAACGCCATAGGGGTCACGCTTCACCAGGTCTCTATCGCGGCACTGATCATCGTGGTCGGGATAGTAGTGGACGACGCCATCGTCATTGCGGACAACTATGTGGATCTTTTGGACCGCAAATTCTCGAGGGAGGAGGCCGCCTCGCGCTGCGTCGCCGAGGTGATAGTCCCGGTGCTTGCCGCCACGGCGGCAATCGTATTTTCCTTCCTGCCCCTTTTGATACTCACCGGTTCTTCCGGCGAGTTTATCAGCGCGCTGCCCAAAACCGTAGCGGTGGCCCTCACGGTGTCGTTTGTCGTGGCCGTGATGATAACCCCGATTTTCTGCCGGTTTTTCATCAAAAAAGGGCTTCACGACCACAGCGTCCAAAAGGCTTCCGCAGGCAAAGAAAAATTCAGCATCCTCAATGTGATCCAGTCCGGCTACAATTTCGCCATAGTTTTTTTTATGCGCCACAGGGTTTTGGCCATGGCGACAGGAGTTGTGGCCGTCACCCTCGGGGTCCTTCTTTTCAGGTTTGTACCCCAGCAATTTTTTCCATCGGCCGAGCGCAACCAGTTCGTAGTCGACGTATGGATGCCGGAAGGGTCTCGCATCGAGACGACCGACGCGGTAATGCGCCGCATCGAAGCCTATTTGAAAAGGCGCCGGGAGGTAACCCATTTTGCAACCTTTGTGGGCCAGAGCGCACCACGGTTTTATTACAACGTCGACCCGCAACAGCCGGATGCCGCCTACGGGCAGTTCATCGTAAACACCCACTCGGAGGAGGAAACTCCTGCGCTGGTGGGAGAGCTGAGGACATCCCTGGCTTCGCTGGCGCCGGAAGCGATGGTGATAGTAAAGGAACTGGAGCAGGGAATGTCGTTGTCCGCTCCTGTCGAAGTGCGAATTGTAGGCGATAATGTCCCGGAACTGGAGCGACTCGGCGCCCGGGTGGAAAACCTGCTCACGCAATTCCCCTATTCGGCTTTCGTTCATTCCGATTACTTCAACGCCTCCTCGATGGTGGACGTAAAAGTCAACGAGGAACTGGCAAATAGACTCGGAATAACCAGTTCTTCGGTCTCCAAGCTCCTGGCCGGAGCATTCGACGGCCTTCCGGTGAGCACCTTCTGGGAAGGTGATCGGAACGTGACCATCTTGCTGCGTCTCGATCAGGCGTCCCGCTCCTCTTTTAGCGACCTGCGCGATGTCTATGTGAACTCCCAGGTGACCCAGGCCAGGGTGCCGCTTCGGGCCATTTCAAGGCTTACGCCGGAATGGCAGCCAAGCAGGATCGTTCGGCGAAACGGCGTAAGGACCCTTACCATTCAAAGCTTTGTAAAAAGCGGCCATTACGCCTCGGAGATTATCAACGCGGTGAGCCCTCAGATTAAAAAACTGACGCTCCCGCCGGGGTTCAGGATAGAATTTGGAGGGGAGTTGTCCAACCAGGCCGAGGTGCAGCCCCAGATGCTCACAGCGCTGGGCATCAGCATCATCGCCATATTCCTTACTCTACTGATACAATTCAGGGATGTATCGGAGGTGCTGATCGTCATGTCCGCAATCCCTCTCGCCTTGCCCGGCGCCGTATTGGGACTTATCATCACCCGCAATCCGTTCGGTTTCACAGCCTACATG
>JARLHP010000173.1 GCA_031292195.1 Syntrophobacteraceae bacterium | reverse complement strand
GGCCGTAAACGAGTTCAACCAGAAGCTCGATTGTCGGGAAGCGGCCTTCATGCGTTACCCGCAGGCCATCCCCAGGGGTTTTACCATCGACCGCAACATTTGTATCGGCTGCGGGATGTGTGAAAAGGTTTGCCTTGCCGGGGCCGTCCACTACGACGACCGGCCCCGGATGACGGAAGTGGAGGTCGGGGCGGTTATACTCGCTCCGGGAAACGATGTCTTCGACCCTTCCGGGCTGGATACCCTCAATTATGGGAATTCTCCCAACGTGGTGACCAGCCTGGAGTTCGAGCGCATACTCAGCGCCTCCGGCCCCTACCGCGGCCACCTCATGCGCCCCTATGACCGGCAGGAACCCGAACGAATCGCCTGGCTGCAATGCGTAGGGTCCCGCAGCACCAACGGGTGCGCCAACTCCTATTGCTCCTCCGTCTGCTGCATGTACGCCATCAAAGAGGCGGTCATCGCCAAAGAGCATGCCCACAACGACCTGGATTGCTCCATTTTCTACATGGACATGCGCACCTACGGCAAGGAATTCGAGCAATATTACAACCGGGCCATGGAACTGGGCGTGAAGTTCATCCGGTCGCGGGTTCACACCATAGACTCGGAAGGGGAAGGCGACCTCAAAATCCGGTATTCGGGGGAAGACGGCGAACTAAGAGACGAAGTCTTCGACCTGGTGGTGCTGTCGGTGGGGTTCGAAGTCGGAAAGGAGACGGTCGCTCTGGCCCACCGGCTGGGGATCGACCTGAACGAGCACAATTACGCCGTGACCGACGGTTTCATGCCCGTTTGCACCACCCGCCCGGGGGTCTATGTGTGCGGAACGCTTCAGGGCCCAAAGGACATCCCGCAGTCGGTCATGGAGGCCTCCGGGGCGGCGGCGGCCGGAGGCGCGCTTCTGGCCGAATCCCGCTGGACCGAGACCCACACCCGGGAATACCCGCCCCAGAGGGATGTGAGTTCCGAGCCCCCCCAAATCGGCGTTTTCGTCTGCAACTGCGGCATCAACATCGGCGGCATAGTCGATGTTCCGGCCGTCCGGGAATACGCGAGGAGTCTTCCAAACGTTATCCATGTCGAGGACAATCTCTTTACCTGTTCTCAGGACACGCAGGTGTGGATGGCCGAGGTCATCAGGCAAAAGGGCATCAACCGGATGGTGGTTGCCGCCTGCACCCCCCTGACGCACGAAGCGCTGTTCCGCGAGACCTTGCTGGATGCTGGTCTTAACAAGTATCTTTTCGATATGGCCAACATCCGCAACCAGGATTCCTGGGTGCATATGAACGACCGGGTCAAGGCCACCGCCAAGGCCAAGGACCTGGTGAGGATGTCGGTCGCCCGGGCGGCCGCGCTCAAACAACTCCAGGACAAGAAAGTGGGGATTACCCAGTCGGCCCTCGTGGTGGGCGGTGGAGTCGCCGGCCTCAATGCGGCGTTGAACATCGCCGGACAGGGTTTCCAAGCTTTCCTGGTGGAAAAAACCGCGGAACTGGGCGGCCTGGCCGGGAAGGTCTCCCGCACCATAGAGGGAGCCAAGGTGCGGCCCTACATCGACCGGTTGGTCGAACAGGTCAAGGCCAACGAAAGAATCACGGTCTTGACGGAAACCGTACTCACCTCGTTCAAGGGCTATAAGGGAAATTTCACTTCGACCGTGGAAGTCGGGCAGGACAAGGCCGAGCGCACCATCGAGCACGGCGTGGCCATCCTGGCCACCGGGGCCCATGAGGATAAGCCCGCTGAATACGGTTACGGCGCAAACGAGCGGGTAATCACGCAACTCGAACTCGACGCAATCATCGAGCGCCCCACAGCCGGAAAAGACCCGGCGATGTGGAAGCAGGTGGTTATGATCCAGTGCGTGGGCTCGCGCGACAGCCATAACCCCAACTGCAGCCGGATCTGCTGCCAGAGCGCGGTGAAGCACGCCTTGCAGCTAAAGGAAATCAATCCCGGGATAAACATTTACATCCTCTACCGGGACATGAGGATGTACGGAATGCTGGAGGATTACTACCTGGAAGCCAGGCGAAAAGGCGTCGTCTTCGCCCGCTTCGACCTGGACAAGAAACCCGAGGTTAGGGCCAACGGAGCGGGCATGGAGGTGGTCTTCAACGACCATGTTTTGCAGCGTCCGGTGAAAATCGCAGCGGATGCCGTGGTGCTTAGCGCCGCAACCCTGGCAAACGACACAGATGGGATTTCCTCGCACCTCAAGGTCCCCCGGAACGCTTACGGGTTCTTCCTCGAAGCCCACGCCAAGCTCCGCCCGGTGGATTTTGCCTCCGAGGGTATTTTCCTTTGCGGCACGGCGCATGCGCCAAAGCTTATAAGCGAAAGCATCACTCAGGCCCTGGCGGCCGCTTCCCGGGCCGGTTCGTTTCTGGCAGGAAAAACGCTCAGCGTGGGAGGGGCGGTGGCCCATGTGGACACCGAAAGGTGCGCGGCCTGCCTGGTGTGCGTCAGGGTCTGCCCGTTCAACGTCCCCAAAATCAACGACATGCGGGTCTCGGAAATCAACGAGGCTCTGTGCCAGGGTTGCGGGACCTGCGTGTCGGATTGTCCGGCCAGGGCAATTCAGCTCAGCCACTATGAAGACTGCCAGGTCCACTCCAACATACACGCCCTCCTGGCAGGTTGATGAGACTGGAAACATTCACTCACGGGGAGTCGTTTGGCCATGGAATATGCTTTTGAGCCCGTCATAATATGCTTTTGCTGCCAGTGGTGCTCGTATGCGGCCGCGGACCTTGCCGGCTCCATGCGGCTGCAATACCCGACAAACGTTAAGATCATCAAGGTGCCGTGCACCGGAAGGGTGGATGTCATATCCCTTCTCAAGGGACTGGAGGAAGGAGCGGACGGGGTTTTTGTCTCCGGATGCCTCCTGGGAGATTGCCATTACATCTCGGGCAACCAGAGAGCGACGAAGCGGGTGGCGCACGCCCAAAAACTGGCGGAAACCTTCGGCCTGAATCCCGAAAGGGTGGAGATGTTCTACAACTCCTCGGCCATGGGGCCGCAGTTTGCCCAGTGCTGCCGGGACTTTACCGACCGTATCCGAAAGCTTGGCCCCTCATTTAAAAAGATGGCGCCGGACACCTGCGCGGCCTCCGCCGCCCCGGACACCGTCTGTCCGGGCCATCCGGAGAAATTGAAGTTATCGACTGATTTAACGGCTCGTGGTAGCATTCATCCCTGATTTTACGAAAATGGCCAAGAGGGCGACTTTGGCGGAAGGACCTAGGGAAAATGCTCTTTAACGTGCCGGTGATCCCGGATGAAAGATTCGTCGAACTCCTCAATCGGAACCTAAACTCGTTCCATGCCTGCCATTTCAGCCTCTATCGCGCCGATATCGCTGACTGCCGCCACAGGCTCCAGTTTATCGAAACCGACCGGTGGATGGATTTTCTGGCCTCAGTGGGGATCCCCAGGAAATTTCTGCTGGTAAACAGTCGGGCCCACGGGCAGGGGGCCTACCTGGACCCCGCTCATCTGCGGACGGTCACAAAAATCCTTCGGTCGATGCTCAAGGCAAAAGTGATCGACGCCGTGGTGTTTGCCGATGCCTACTACCTGCGGGCCATCTCCGACGCGGGAGGAGACGAGGCTTCCCAACTCGAAGCCATTCCCAGTGTAAACTTCATGGCCGACACCTACGACCGAATCGCCGGCCTGCTCGAATTCATCTCCTCCACCCGGTTCCAGCTTCCCAAAACGCTCATCCTCGACCGCTCACTCAACCGGCGCCCGGATGCTCTAAAGGAGGTTGCCACCCGTTGCCGGAAAGCGTTTCCGAACGTGGCGCTCGAACTTCTGGCCAATGAAGGCTGTCTCTACCATTGTCCGTACAAACTTACCCACGATTGCCATATCAGCATGCTGAACACCGGGCAGACCCTCGACACTCACCGGATCAACCGGGAACTGGGCTGCATGCGCACTCTTCGGGAAGAGCCTTCCCGACTGTTCCAATCCCCCTTCATCCGCCCCGAAGACCTCGACTTCTATGAACCCTATGTCGATGTGCTGAAACTGTGCGGACGCACACCGGGAGTTTCATTCCTCATGCGAGTCGTGGAAGCCTACCTCCATCGAAAATATTCCGGAAATCTACTGGATCTTATGGACGCCATGGATGGAACGGCCCGATGGCTGCACGTTTCAAACGACTTACTACCGGCCGATCTGCTCAAACGACTGCTCTCCTGTTCGCGGGACTGCTCGGCATGCTCTTACTGCCGGGAACTCATCGAAGGCTTCGCAAAACAGAAGCCGATCAGCCTCCAAAAACTGTGAGGGGCGGCGCTACCGGGGCCCCCCGGAGAACGCGTCATAGAAATACGGCAAACCTTCATGTTTCACATTTGAAGCAAGGCGAATCCAGCTTTTTCAGATAACGAATTCACCGCCGCTACGCTGACGGTTGGCAGGCAATCTCCAGCCTGTCAACAAGAGCAGTCAGCCGCATGGCTTGCCCATTCTACGTAAAGAGGAGAGAAATGCAGATTGCAAAATTCTCAGCACAATAATTTTGTAAACTACCTTAGAGTGTCAATTGGACCACAAATGGGCCGCTGAGGTGAATAAACAGGTACGCTTTTTACGTTGATGTCCCGTTAATTTAGCATTGTAACGTGGCCAGCCCACAGAGATAATGCCTATTCCCAGATTATTTGATCTTTCCCGGCTAGAGCATACAGTTCCGTTCCTTTGGTTATCTTGAAGTCAGAACGAAGCCCAACATGTTCGGTATTGGAATCAGGTCCAACGGTTTCCACTCGGACATCATTCAATTGGATTTCTACTATTTTCCCCCACCGGACCACCCTATTCTCACGAATCCCAATTATAGGTTGCCCGATGTAAAGATTACAGGAAGGCTTACCCAATACAACGACAAGACCTCCCTGGTAGGGACCTTCAGTTGGAAGACCAAGCCTAGTCGCAGCATTAGGTTCAATATAATACTTATACAAATAGATGCCTGCAAGAATAAGGAATATAGATTGACCATAGGCTTGAAGAAAATCAATCCGTTCTCGCATTTCGCTTGGATTCATTGTATCAGCCATGTCCACTCCCGCATGTGCAACCTGATTTCTACGATCAACCAAATCCTTAAGTCGCAGGTCAATAATTGCCTGTTGGACCCTTTCCAAGGATGATGATTCAAGCCCTTCGGAAATTGAAAACCATGATATCATAGAGTCGGAACGACAGATCTGGTCATTTATATTATCAATACCAAGTGAATTAAATACACTCTGCACTACTTCACTGCGCAGATTGCTATCGTGATGAACAATGGCTGGCCTGTTTAGCTTATAATGGTCATTTCCAGAAAGGCAGGCGTAGAGATTCCCGACGACATCCAATTCGGTAACTCCGGAATATCTACCTTCTCCTAATCGCCCTCGGGAAAGGAGATCGGCTGATTGACGCAGATGTTTTGATTGAAGTTTATCGCTAAGCATCCTATAACTATACCGATATGATTCATGCTGAGTGAATACCCATGCAATATCTTCCACATATTTCTCTAATGCAGCATACAATGCAATTATAAAAGCTGTATAATCTAGGCGCTTACGAATATTTAGACAGGCCTGGAGAGTGCTGTCACTATTGGAGATTAATATATGGAAAACCTTCTCGATGGATTCAACGAAGATTTTCAGTTCTTCTATATCAGCATTAAAGGCTTCCAGTGTAGAACGCACGTTTCTTCCTCATTGTGCCACTCGCCGAAGGGCTTTTTCGAAAACATCAGCTACTATTGTGTTGCGGCAACGCACATCTGAAGAATTCGTGCGGCGCCCAGCGAACAGTGCGTCATTTTCAGAGTACATTTGGTTCAGGTCCCTTTCCAGAGTTTCTTTATTTGACAGTAATAAGTCGCGACATTCTCCTTGGCTATATCGACTTGCAATGTACATAATGGGATCATACACTATTTTGGTGGGGCGGGAGGTTTTCCCGAGTCGACAGAAAGCTTGATTTCCTAATAGTTGATCAAGAAATGATATGGTAGAATCAAACATCTGCTCATATGCTGAAATAATTTCAGCAGAGAATTTGTTCCCCTGTATAAGAAAACGATCAAGGAGTGCCGATATCTTGTTCAGACCTTTCGGGCTTCGATCGATTTGCCGATAAGCAAAAAATCGGAGCACGAGTTCGACATCTTCCATTTTTTCATACATTTTTCGGCCAATTTTAGTCTCTTCTCGCTCTTCCGACTCCTCTTCGTCCTCAATTTCGGTAAGAGGCACAGTAGGAATTCCCCACATTGAACGAAACTCTTCATTGGTGGACAGTCGCAGGCAAAGCTGGTTCAATCTGCCATCATATACTGCATTGCGCGTTTCTTGATGGCTCAGTGCTACGCCACCTGAGTTCAGTCGCTCGAAGACCATCTTTTTTAATTGTGCAGCTTGCTCCTCATTGGAAGCAGTTTCTTTGAGGAGAATTACTGAGGAAATGTACCTGCGGTCAATTCCGTCTCGAACCTTACTGGGCAAGGTAGAGTATGTTCGGCCATGCAGTTCGGTCCAGTACTGTAACCCGGAAAGCTCGAATTTATCAGCGTAGAATTCGCTGAGCGCCGTCAGACGTTGGCGTCCGTCCATGACTTCATAGCGGGCAAGGTCTCTCTCATATAAAAAAACTGGAGGCACGGGAACATTCATTAGGAACGATTCGATGAGTCTTGATTTGCGTTGGATACTCCACCTATGACGTCTCTGGTATTCTGGATCGAGCTTGTAGCGCGATTCTGAACCGCCTTTTTCATCGGTTTTCACGGATTCCTTGAGCATTGACAATATGCCAGCAAGTGAATACCGTGCACTCTCAGTAACTATACGTACATCACCTTTCACATAGCGACTGTTAAGCTCCTCGTCATTGGCTATGGGTTCTGGACTCTTATCCTCAAAGGTAATGTCCTCTCCTGGTAATAATGGCATATCCCCGCTTTGAGATTCTTCATCCATCATTTCTTCCTCACTCTGCTCCATCCGCTTTCAAATAGAAATCGAATTCCTCAATGGGCTTCTTTAGAGATCGTTTAAATTGCTCCGCCTGACGCTTACCACAAGATGAAAGCCCAGCAGAACGGATGGTAAGTAACCGTATTCCTGGCTTCGCCTGTGAAATTGAATTGAGCAAGATCTCTTTCGGGTTAGCTTTCCTATCATGAATTCCACCGAATCTAATCATCACCTTCGCACCAGGCACGCAAGCCTTTGCTAGGCTCTTCCAAATGGAGCCAAGTTGTACAGCAAAATCATAAGGAGAAGAATGCACTATTTGATTTGTATGCCCATATGTTACTTTATCAGGGCCTCCCAGGAACCAGTTTCTAAGCCATTGATCTGGAACATACGTACGCATTCCATAATATGGGGGTGATGTTATGATATAGCTGAACTTAGCACCTAAGGTAGAAAAGTCCATTGACCGGCTGTCCTTGCAGAGAATCCTATATGGTATTTTCGGATGCTGACATGAAAAGTAATATACGGCTTTACGATGCACCAATTCAGCTACATCTACGAAATATGGGATGAGATGATTTTTCCTCCAGAATCCTACGGCATAATTTGGTTTTGCTGCATAAGTCCTAGGCATTTGATTAGATAGATAACTTGGCAGTCCCTTGTTTCTAGGCCCGTGCAGAATGCCGAGCAACAGAGCTCGTAATGCCCTTCTCTCTGGAGATTCGCAGTCCAGTAGCAATTGATTTCTAATTTTTAGAATCGATTGTAGTGTTCTGGGGTGAAAACATAAATCCCAGAACTCACCTACAGGCTGATTGGTTTCAGTGTCAAGCGTGAGAATCTCTGCACACGCCCTATCTATTTCTTCAGGTACTGTATCCACCATCTTTCCGTCTGCGATAGCTGCGGCTATCGGGCTGCTATCGACACCTATTGATGGTAATTTTAGAAGTCGAGCTGCAAAATTGGTTGTCCCACGACCACAAAAAGGATCCAAAACCCACCCTTTCAGCTCAGATCTTTTCAAATACCCGTAAGGGAACGCGAGTGGGAACATTGTGAAATACGGACAAATCCCATTCAAAACTTCCAGATTGGCCAGAGTCCTTTGACTTTTTGGCTCATTCGCATTTCCCATGCCAAGCCCCCACCTTTACTAAAGAATATTCTTTTGGTGCTGTCGACACGAATTCGAGAATTCGAGGTCACGGAATTCGTGCGGAATTCGCGGTCAGATCTTGTATCATGACATTGTGGGCCGCGCTTCCTTGTCTATTCAGTCCATAGTTGCATAATTGAGCCCAGCATACTCTCCAACGCCCGCAAAGGGCAACTCTCTCTATAAGCCTATCATTAACTCTCCCTGTACGTAACAAATTTTTGAAACTAAAGTGGACCCCTCGGGCAAGACAAAAATCCACTTAGTTTAAGCTGTGGTCTGCATTGGTAGCCGCAGTGGTTGCTCGGCATCCGGGTGTGTTACCAACGCCCCCCCCCCGCATTCACACTGCCGCGTGTTGTCAATTGTTACAACAGTTCCTGTTCCGCGCTTTCCGATCGAGAGCAAATAATCCTCGCGGCAAAAAGCGGCAAAAGCGGTTCGTTTCCTCTCCGGATTATTCACGGTAAATCCGAAGGGCCGCTGTATCGCGCCATCTCTCGCAATCGAAAATAAAGACTTGCGGGTTGATACCAGGCTACCCAATCTTTCGCCCCTCACGCCTCTATTCGCTCCAGGAGCAAGCGCCAGTTGGAGCTAAGCGAACCAAGCGCCTCTTCCATGAAAAAGTCGCTGAAGGGGTTGCGGTTATCGGGCATGGAGCGGGCGAAGAGCTCGGGCAGGAAGGGACGCGCGGGCGCCACCAGGGCCCCCAGAGAGCGCGTGGGAGAAAACGAGAGAAGCCGGTCCCTGGCGACTCCCAAAGCCTTGTTTGCAAACAGCCTCAGCAGGTGGTTCTGACACAGAAAGCACCTGGCGATCCGCCTTTCCGAAAGCCCCGCCCACGGAGCGGATCGACCCTGCCCATCCCCGCCTGCAAACTGGAGAAGGCTCGGGTAATGGGAAAAAATCTGGAGAAGCCGGCCCCGGCTGCCACGAAAATCGGGCGGCAGATAGTCTTTCTTTTGCGCCTCGGGAAACCTTCCAAACCAGTAGGCTTCGATTTCCGATTCGATCAGCCTGTGGCGCTCTATGGGGGTTAGGTTTTTGGCCCCGGGGTACACCAGGCCGAGGCCCGCGCCGCTCAATTCCTCTATCAGCGGGTGCCAGAGTTCGTCCGCCATGAAATGGCAGGCCACCCCAAGCCCCCAGGAGATCGCTTCACCAGTAGCGCGCCCTCTCCCGATTTCTTCTTCCATTGCTTTTTGGCGGACCCAGTCCCCAATCGCCCCGATTCCATTCCGATCGATGAAGCTGTGAAACCAGTCGCCTAACGGCGACAAGGCGAAGGTCGGAAGGTCGTAGTAGAAGATATCGGGGGAAACGGCGCCGACGAAAAAAGCGGGGATGTCCCGCAAAATGGGCGGACGAAGCTCGCCCTCCCTCGCCAACCGGTCGGCCAGGAAGATATGGAAACGCTCTTTGGGCATTACGCTCTAACCTATGTCATCTCCCGGGTCACAGAAAACCTTCATGGCCTCGGGAATGAGCCTTCGGATAAAGGCATGCCGATCCATATCGAACTGCGCGGCGTACTCTTTGTAGAGCGGGTGCGCAGTGGCAAGAACCGGCGCAGTGTGCCTGGATTCGGCGAACTTGTCCTGGAAATCCTCGATGATGTCCAGCAGCGGAACCTTGAGGGACCGGTAATCCTCAATCCAGCCCAGCCGGAACATAGCCTCGAAGCGGACCAGGTCGAGCAGGAAGAGGGTTATGTCGGTCACGCACATCTTCGAGCGGCCGTCCAGGAAATGGAACCTGGCGGCGTGGCCCAGCCCCTTTATCCCCATTATCAGTTCATAGAAGGCACAGGACGCATCCTCGTTTCCCCGCGCCAAAAACCGGATCACGGAGGCATCCAGGATGCGGACCGTGGCGTTTTCGTCAAACCGGATGCCGAAACGACGATGCCAGGAATCGAAACCTTTTCTGGCCACAATTTTCCGTCTGCACTCGTCGAGAAAGAGTACTCTGCCCATATGCGGCCTCCTGGTTCAAAAGACATCGGCCGAGAAGACGTATATCTCCACGGCCCCGTCTTTCCAGGCTTCTTCAGGAAGACCCGCCTTATGGCAAGTCGACCGCAGAAACCCTTCCGCGTCGAGGTTATGTTCGGTCGCCACCTGCGGCAGAAGAAGCCCGCTCCGATATCCCTTCCGGATGAAAAGACCGTGCCTGCCGATCTCAATTTCCGAAACACCGCTTATACGCTGCATCGGGGTGAGAACCGATATCTCTATGTCGATCCCGTCAAGTTCCTCGGAAGAAAGGGCGCAAAACCTGGGGTCTGCGAAAGCTGCCTCCACCGCCATGCGCTTGACCGTTTGCCAAAGAGGAGTCCGGGCTTCGAGCATCCCCATGCACCCGCGCAACTCCCTGCCCTTGTGGATGCACACAAAAGCCGCACCGTCCGCCTTCAACCGCGGTTCCTCCACGGTAATCTCCGGCATGTCCCGGCCCAAACATCTGCAACGGATGGCCTGCAAAGCCACCTCACGAAGCTTCCCCTTTTCTTCGGCGCTAAATCCCGAGTCCACCCCGGCTTTTCCTGTCTCAGGCCGTTTATGCTCACCCATCTTCGGCCCCCCTGTAAATTGCGGCCGCGGCATACCCCACAACCCCGGAAGTATCCCCGGTCACGTCACCTGAATTAGCGTAGTTCAAAACTTTACACCGGTCCGCGCCCAGTTTTCTGCCTGCATGCAGAAGAGTGATGATCGGACCCGCCCCGCAAGCCTCGGTGGTCTGGTTTTCCACTTCGACCGCCAGTCCTTCAGGATCGAACCTTTCGAGCAGCTTCAAACAGACCCCGTCCAGTCGCCTGGCCGTGGCGTCCGAATGGTAGTGGGACAAATCGCTGCTGGCAATGAGCAATACCCGTTTCTCCGCGCAGATTTGCGCGACTGCCTCCGCCAGGTTCAAGCAGAATTCGGGCGCGCGCGTTCCGATTATGAGCGGCGTGAGCAGAAAATCGCCCAGCACGACCTGCAGGAAGGGGAGCTGGATTTCCAGAGAATGCTCCCCGGATTCGGCTCTGGGATTGTATTGAATTATGTCCGGGCACTCCCGGAACTCGGCGATCAACTCGTGGTCAAGCGCCACCACCCCTAAAGGGGTGCGGTATCCATCGGCCAGCGAGATGCTCGCCCCGGTGAATCCGGCCCTGTGACTGGGCGCCATGATGAGCACCCGGTCGAACATGGACCGGGTAAGCAGTTTGTAGGACCAGGCGGCCACGCCTCCCGAATACACATAACCGGCATGGGGAACCACAAGGCCTGCCGGTTCCCCTTCCAGGGCGGCCGGCGCAGCACGGTCGAGGTATCCGGCCAGTTCCCTTTTCAACAGGACCGGATCGGAGGGGTACCAGGTCCCGGCGATGACCGATTCCCGGATTTTTTCGGGGCTCATCTCTTTTCTCCTTTAAGAGGCTGGAAAAGAAGCTAATCGATCCGGGGCATCAGCGCCCACTTTATGAACCACCATCGGGAGTCCGGGGTCTTGTCCAGGCAGACGATCCCACCGTTCTGGAATTTGAAGACCACCCTTTCCGTCGAGCCTGCCGCCAGAAATCCGGCAAGTCTTTCCATGAAAGGCAAATGCCCCACCATCATCCTGTGATGGCCGGGTTCGAGCGCATTGGCTACCGCTGCGACATCATCGAGCGGACCTATGGACTGGATGGGCACGGTCTGGCTTTTATCCCCGAGAAGGGCCTCGGCAAATATTTCAGCGGTCTCTACCGCTCTTTTCTTCCCGCTGTGCTGGATGAGCGCCGGCTTCACTCCGTAGCCCGCGGCGACCCCCGCTATGCGGCGCACGTCCGCAAAGCCTTCCGGAGAAAGGCCTTGCTCGGGGTCTGCCTCCTTCGGCAGGCTTTTGCCATGCTGCACGAGGTATAACGCCATGTTTTCCCCTCTTTACCAGGGTTGCGACCCGCGGGACATGCCCACTGGTGCGGGGACTTTCGCCCCATGGCCGGCCGCCCCCAATGGCGGCTTCCCTTTCACCCGTTACCCATGCCCACCGCCTGCTCCCTTTCCTGGCAGCGATGCTTGATATTCACTCCCTTGACAATAAAAATCACGCTCTCCGCAATATTGGTAGTCTGGTCGGCTGCCCGTTCCAGACATTTGGCGGCATTGATCGTCTGGACCGACCTTTCCACCGCGGGCGCCTCGCTGGCCATGTAGGCCAGAGAATCCTTAAGAATTCGGGAGTTGAGTTCATCGGCCACGTCGTCCATTTTGCACACGTCGGTGGCGATATCCGTATTTTGGTTCACAAAGGATGAGATTACGGTTCGCAGCATGTCAAGGGCCGTATCGGCCAGCTCCTCCAGAGCGCTGTTGCGCCGCAGAGGAGGACGGCTATTCAAACTGAGGGCCCTTCGGGCTATATTGACCGCCTGGTCGCCAATGCGCTCCAGCTCCACGGCTATCCGCAAGGCGCCTATGATAAACCGCAGGTCACGCGCCATGGGCTGGCCCAGGGCAAGAAGCCTCAAAGAATGGCGATCGACATCCAATTCGAGCATGTCGATTTGCCTGTCGTCGTTCAAGACTTCCCTTGCCAGGTCGTCGTTTCTCTCCAAAAGCGCCCGGGTCGCTTTTTCAAGCGCTTTTTCGGCCAGAGCGGCCATCTGGAGGATTATCATCTGGAGGTCTTCGAGACCGGCGCTGAACCTGGTTTCCATTTGTCAAAAACTCCCGACCGATTGAGGTTTGCCGCCTGGCAATACGTGACGAAGGGCTCGGGCCGAAGAGCCTGAAAGTCTGGGCCGCGCTTAAATACGCTCAACCGCAGGCTCCCGGCACATCCTGATCGGATTCTAATCTCAAAAAACCACCCCGTTCAACTCAAATCTTTATAATAGTATACTTTTGGAAATGTTTCTGATATTCAGGCAGAAAAAACTTCCTATAAAGAAAAATCACAAAGCCGCGAACGGGTTACAATTTTATCGCTCATCCCGTCCCTACGGCCGGAGGGTCTATGGCCAGAAGAATAACTGTCCTGCTCGCAGCGTTTTTGTTGCTCTTTACCTTCCTGTCGGCAATGCTCCTCACCCATGCCGCGGCGGCCCCGGAACAAAAAATCTTCGGCCAGCTCGTCAGGCACGGCAACGTGCTGGTGCTCCAGACCGACGATGGAGACTACGTTGTCACCGGCATGGACCTGACCCGGCTGGAAGGCAAAATAGTCGAAATAACCGGCACGGTAAGCCAGAGCGATCAGGGCGATTCCATCCTGGTCAATTCCGCCCGGGAGGTCGACGAATAAGTCGGCGACCGTCCCGGCCTCGGTTTCCTCAGCTCTGAGCGGTCTTCGTCGCGGCCCGGCGGGCGCACGCGGCAGCCTCCAGCCCCGCCACACACCCCTCGCCCACCGCTTTGGCTATCTGCCAGGGCGGTCCGCAGATGTCTCCCGCCGCAAAGAGGCCGGGCACGTTTGTCTCCTGTTTCTTGCCCACCGCCACGAAACGCATCGATTCGCTCTCCAGCGCAACGCCCAGACCCGTCACCAGCTCGATGGCCCCCTTGGCGCCCAGCTCCACGAAAACCCCGCTGGTTTCTATTTCTTCCCCGTTGTCCAGCAAAACGGCCCGAACCTCGCCCTCTCCCACAATGCGGCCAACCTTTCGCCCCGGGTGGATGTGCACCCCGCTGCTTTCGAGCTGATAGCGAAGTTTCTCCGATATTTCCAAAGACTCGCACACCAAATGAGTCTCGCTGGCCACCAGCAGCATTCTCAAAGCTCCGGATGCCGCCGCCGATCCACTGCCCACAACCGTGACCACCTGGTTGCGGTAAAAATTGCAGTCACAGTCCACGCAGTAGCTCACCCCCCGGCCCTGGAGCTCCTTCTCGCCCGGCACGTTCAACTTGTTGCGCGAGATGCCCATGGCCAGAATAATGGACCGCACCACCAGCGTGTCGCCCGATTCGAGCTTCACACTGAACCTTCCGTCCTCCAGCCGTTCGATGTGAAGGACGTCTTCGTCGATCAGAGCCGCCCCGAATTTTTCGGCCTGGCGCCTTCCCTCGTTCAAGATATTCTCGCCCGAGACCGTATCGTTCAGACAGCAGTAGTTTTCCACATGGGCCTTGAACAGGGCGCTGCTCCGCACCTTGCCCAGAACCGCCGTTCTGGCCTTTGCCCTGGCGGCGTGCACCGCCGCCTGCAACCCCGCGGGACCGCTTCCCAGTATCACCACATCAAATTCGGATTCCACCACGATTCACCTCACGCTCATGCAATTGTCCTATTCAGCTGGAACTTTCTATTGTAATATCGGATGCTGTAAGGTGCAATCTTAACTATTCCTATGGCAGAAACTTCCCGCTGATACCCTCAAGCGGCCAGGAGTCATCTGTGATGGAAACCTCGACAGGCCTTGTGGTCATAACTGCGGCCCTGATAGCCTCGCGGGGACGATTGCTCGTAGCCCGGCGGCCGCCCGGCAAAAAATTCGGACTCCTCTGGGAATTTCCCGGCGGCAAGGTCGAACCCGGCGAAGGACTGCAAGAATCGCTCGCTCGTGAAATAAAGGAAGAATTGTGCCTGGACATAGCCGTGCGAGACCTGTTCAAAACCATCTCGCAGCGCGAACCGGGCATGGCGGTGGACCTGCACGCCTACTGGTGCGAAATCCTGGGCGGAACCCTCTGTCTTCACGCTCACGTGGCACTCAAGTGGGCAACCATGCCTGAACTGAAAGGCATGGAATTAACACAAGCCGACCGCCTCCTCAGGCCCTTTCTGGAAGAGCTTTCAAAACTTCCATAAACTCCGGTTGCCCGAAACGTATGCACGGGTTATTGTTGACATTCTCATTTTTCGAAAACCCCTGGAGAGCAAATACAGGATGTCGAAAGAAAAAAACCCGGTTTTACGCCTGCTCACCTCCGTCAAACTCACGCTGGTTCTTTTCCTCCTTTTGGCTGCGGCTTCGGTGCTGGGGACCCTTCTGCCCCAGGGAGCGGACATTGCGGAACTAAAAGCCCGTTTCGGGCCGGCACTCGGCTCCCTGCTGGACCTGCTGAGACTAAACGACCTTTTCCACTGCACCTGGTTCAGCTGCCTGCTGTTATTGCTGTGCGCCAATCTCGTGGCATGCACCCTGGACAGACTGCCCAAAACGCTACGCCTTCTCAACAAACCCCAGACGGCCTTCGATTCCCAAAAACTCTTGAAATTCGCACTCAGCGGCGCCATAGCCACAGCCCTGCCCTTCGAACAAACTCTGCCCGCGGTGGAAAAAGCCGTAGGCGAAACTTTCGGCCCGCTGTCGCCCTTACAGGCCGAGAGCGGTTATTGCGGTTTCCATGAAACCGGGAGGTGGAGCAGGCTCATGGTCCACGTGGCCCACCTCAGCGTGTTGGTGATTCTGGCCGGCGCACTGGCGGGTTCCTTCCTGGGCTTTAAGGGCAACATGAATCTGGGCGAGGGGGATGCCTCCGACACGGTCATGCTCTCCAGCGGCGAAAGCGCTTTAAAGCTCCCCTTCTCCGTTCGGTGCAACAAGTTCACCGTTTCTTTCTACAATACCGGCGCCCCCAGGGAGTTCAAAAGCGACCTGGAGCTCATCGAGGGCGGTAAAAAAGTCCGGAGCCAATCCATCCTGGTAAACCACCCGCTTTCTTACCAGGGCATCACCTTCTACCAGGCCAACTACGGGACCATTCTGAAGCAGGCCTCCATCGAGCTCACCGCCCCGTCCTCGGACAAAAAGATCGATCTGGTTCTGCCGTTTCAAAAGCCCGTGACTATCCCCGGCGCCGGCAATCTGCTCTTTATAGCCGACTACCAGGACAATTTCATGGGGTTCGGCCGGGCGATCGAACTGGGCTACGGCAAGCTCGGGCAGCAAAAGGACTTTTCCGCCCGCTGGATCCTGGTCGACCGGCCGGACTTCCACGGAAACGTCGTCGACCATTACAAGGTGCGTGTAAGCAAGACCGAAAAGACCAACTATACGGGGATGGAAGTCAAAAAAGACCCGGGAGTCTGGCTGGTGTGGTTCGGATTCATTCTTCTGACGCTGGCCATAGGCTTGACGTTCTATGCGAGCCATAAGAAACTTTGGGTATGCATCGAAATAAATGAGAAGAAGAAAAAAACCATCGTCACTCTGGCTGGCAGAGCGAGCCGCAACCCACAGTTTTTCGAGGAAAAATTCCAGGAGCTGCGCACAATGCTCGAACTCCGGCTAAAAGACCAGCCCCTCCAGGAAAAGGGCGTGGCCAATACAAAAAATAAGGGGCTGTGATGACAAGTTCTCTTTTGCTCAGTCTGACGACTTTCGCATTCTTCTTTTGCACGCTTTTCTACCTGTCGGGCACCATTTTTCGCTACCAGCCCCTGCTCAAAGCCGGCACGATCGCGGGCTGGACCGCCCTGATCGTTCAGACCGCGGGCATAGGCCTGCGCTGGGCCGAATCCTACCGGATGGGCTACGGACACGTACCGCTTGCCGATATGTACGAGTCTCTGGTTTTTGCTTCCTGGGCAATAATGATTATTTATCTGGTATTCGAATGGCGCATCCGGCAGCGCGCCCTGGGGGTTTTCCCCGCCCTGTTCTCGTTTCTGGCCATGGCCTATGCCTCCTTTTCCAAAGGCGTGGATTCCACTATTCAGCCCCTGGTCCCGGCGCTCAAAAGCAACTGGCTGATTGCCCATGTCGTAACCTGCTTTCTGGGTTATTCGGCTTTTGCCGTCTCTTTCGGGCTCAGCGCACTCTACCTGGCCAGGAAGACTTATACCGTCGAGACCGATAATCAGAGCGGTCTTCTGGGCCTTCTGCCAACCGCCTCCCAACTCGAATGGTTCAACTACCAGCTGGTGTTGTTCGGCTTCCTGTGGCTTTCGGTCGGAATAATAACCGGGGCGGTTTGGGCCAATTCGGCCTGGGGGACCTACTGGAGCTGGGACCCCAAGGAAACCTGGTCTCTTATCACCTGGCTCATCTATGCCGCCGTGCTCCATGCGCGCAATCTCAAAGGATGGAAGGGGGAAAAAACGGCCTGGCTGTCAATGCTCGGTTTTGGGTGTGTTCTATTTACCTATTTTGGGGTAAACTTCCTGTTAAGCGGATTGCATAGCTATGCAAAACAATAGTTTTGGAGGATAAACCATGTTGGATGGACTGGAATGGGCGGCATTACTGGCAATTGTGGTAATCCTGGCGGGCGGCAAGAAATTGCCCGAATTGGGCAGCGGACTGGGTAAAGGCATCAGCGAATTCAAAAAGGCGCTGGGCGCCGGAGATGCCAAGCCGCCGGAAGAATCCAAGCCGGTTCAGGAAGTCGAAGTCAAACCCGCAAATGTCAAACCGGATGAATCCAAATAAGTTGCACGGGATTTCCGGAATCTTCTGGGGGTGAGTTATGTTCGGCTTTGAACACCTTCTTGTGATTATGGTTGTCATTCTCCTGGTGGTTGGCCCCAAAAAGCTGCCGGAGGTGGCAAGGGCGCTTGGGCGCGGTTACGCCGAGTTCAAGCGGACCATGGATGAACTGAAGAGTGCGATGTACCAGGACGAAACCGTTTCCGGGTTGCGGGAGGAATTCCGTTCGGCCCAGCGCGAAGTCAACCTGAAAAGGCACATGCTCAACAGTCTCGCCTCGGACGAGGGGTCGGCCATCAAATCGGCCGTTTATGACGAGCCCAAACAAGCACTCGAAACGGCGCTCTCTGAATCCAGATCAGCGGTCCAGGACGGTCTGGCGGAAACGCAATCCGTTGCCACACCCGATGGCGACGACCGGTCCGCACATCAGCCATCGGATGAGCCGAAAGTATAAGTCCTATATGTTTTATAGGTCCTATACCGAGTCTTTTTCTTCTTGCAATCAGGAATGTAGATGTCGGACGAAGAAAACAAAATGCCCCTGTTTCAGCATCTGGAGGAGTTGCGAAGCAGGATACTGATTTGCGGCCTCGCCATAGGTGTAGGCTTCGTCCTGTGTTATTTTTTTAAGGAAAGGGTGTTCGATTTATTCATAATGCCATGGGTAAAGGCGTTACCGGCGGGACAGCCTTACAAGCTTATCTATACGGTTCCCTATGAGGCCTTTCTGGCGGAAATGGAGGTGTCCTTCATCATGGGCACTATCCTTGCCGCACCGGTACTTTTGTGGCAGATATGGAGATTTGTGGCGCCCGGCCTCTATGCAAACGAGAGAAAGTATATACTGCCGGTTATATTCTGTTCCAGCCTGTTTTTCGCCGGCGGCGTTCTTTTCGGGTATTTCATTGTTGTTCCGGTTGCCTTCAAGTTCTTTGCCACGCCCGCTTCTCCCTATATCACCCCCATGATGAGCATCGACAAGTATCTCTCATTTGCCGAAAAGATGCTTCTGAGCTTCGGCCTGGTATTCGAACTTCCCGTATTCGCCTTCTTTCTGGCCAAACTGGGGGTGCTCAGCTCCGACTTTTTGAGGCGCAAGCGCAAGTGGGCCATAGTTTTAATTTTTATCCTGGCCGCGGTGCTTACTCCAAGCCCCGACGTCGTGTCCCAGCTTTTAATGGCGCTCCCTCTGCTGGTTCTTTATGAAGTGAGCGTTTGGGTTGTCTATTTCTTCGGGGGTAAACCCACTGAAGTTGCTAATCAAACAGGTGAATAGCCGATGTCCGTGAACGCAGCAGATCAAATTCTGGTAATCGCCACCCGAAACAGGGGAAAATCTGCGGAAATAAAAGAAATGCTGGCCGATTTTCCCATTCTGGTCAAAGACTTGAACGATTTCGGCCCCATTCCGCAGCCGGTCGAAGATGGCCGCACCTTTGAAGAAAACGCTTACAAGAAGGCCGCCTTTACGGCCAAGGTCCTCGGTCTGCCGGCCCTGGCCGACGATTCGGGGCTTTCGGTGGATGCTCTGGCCGGCGCCCCCGGCGTCTATTCCGCCCGCTATGCCGGCCCACAGGCCTCCGATCTCCAAAATAACCAGAAGCTTCTGGAAGCCCTCTCCGGAGAGGCGAACCGAAAGGCGCGGTTTTGCTGTGTTTTGTCCCTGGCCGTTCCCGCCGGCCCGGCCCTTACCTACGAAGCCTTCTGCGAGGGAGTGATTCTGGATTCCCCCAGAGGCGCCAACGGTTTCGGCTACGATCCGCTTTTCCTCTATCCGCCCATGGGCAAAACTTTCGCGGAAATGAGCATGGAGCAGAAACTGAGCGTTTCTCACAGGGGGCTGGCCCTGCTCGATCTAAAAAGTGAGCTCGAAAAGGTGCTCCAATGGCTGCGGCACAGGCAGGCCGAGGAAAACGAGCGCCGTGGAGCAAACGACATCTGCATGGGCGGGAAAAATTCGTGATTCGTGATTCGTGACGATCCGGAAACCCGCGCTTTGGCTCCCGCCGTTCGAAAAATATTCCTGCAACCCGCGCCAGTTTCCAATTGTTTTTAGCGTGTAGGGTGGGCAAAAGCGTAGCGTTGCCCACCAACAAGTTTCTGGAGGGTGCTAATTAGATTATAGAAAAGCTCTTTCTGCTCACTAGTCACTGCTCTCCTCATCGCCCCTGCTTAACGCCCGCATCTTGGGTGTTTCCGTTCGAGAAATACTCCTGCAACCCACGCCAGTTTCGAAAAATTGTTTTTAGATGCTCGAAGCGTTCGTATCCGAGCAATTTTCTCACTTCCAGCGAGTAGGTGAACCGTGTGGCGGCCAGCAGGGTACGGCTGCTCTCCAGTTTTTTCATCCTGGATATCGCGGCTGTCTCATCGAGATGTTGCCGATCGATCGAGTCCACCAGACGACCTCTTTCCAGCTCCACCTGCACTTTTAGCTGTAGAAGCCTGTTTCGGTTGTGATCGAAGAGCTTGTCGAGTTGGGCCTTCTCCTGCGCGGTAATATTCAATTGGGTTGCAAAGTAAGGCAGGTGCCACCACCTTCCGGGCGGGATCTCCCTGGCCCGCTGGTTGGCCTCATTGGCGGCCGCATCGGAAAGCGTGCGGTTGATCCATTTGCCCGGCGCCGGTTGCTGGGCCTTGCCCCCCGTGGCAAAGGCTAGCAAAATGAGAATTCCCAGCACTGTTGCAACTGACTTGTTACGCATTTCGCGATCCACTCTTGGGGGCCGGAACCACATCCTTTTTGGCGCCCGGCCCGGGAGCCGCGCTATCCGGCTTTTCCGCGCCCCGGCCCGAAATATCCACATAGAAACCGGGCAATGGATTTTCCTCCAGGTTTCGAATCTCGGCCATGAACTTCTGGTCCTGGAGCATCTCCCGGTAAACAACCGCCTTCGTAAATAGCTTGTCTCTCTCGATGGCCAGCGGAGTCAGAAAAAGAACCAGAAGCGCCAAAGCCGCGCAAACCGCCAGTGCCGGATGGATTCTCCAGGCCCTTACCCTTGCGCCGGCGTTCTTATCGATAAACTTCGGTTTTCTATAGCTAAGGGGGATGCGGCCGCGCGAAATTTCTCCGAATTGCGCCAGACTCGCTTGCAGCCCCTCTTTTTGGGCACGGCAGGCGGAACACTCGGACAAATGTCGGCGCAACACTCCATCCCGGCCCTCTTCATTGATTAGGGCCTCGATAATCTGGCTGTCGTCAAGATGGCTTATCTTTTTCACCTTGCCATTCTCCCTGTAAAAAATCACTCAAACTCGTATCCTCTTTAAATTTGCGGATGGCGCGATAGAGGTGCGTCTTGACCGCGCTTTCGCTCTTGTGGAGCGTCTCGGCTATTTCCCTCAAATTGAGCTCATCGACGAACCTCAGGAAAAACACCTCTTTTTCCATCCGCGAAAATCGCTTCGCCAAGCGCTTCACATGCGCCCAGAATTCTTTGCGAATCACCGTGTCCAGGGCCCCGGGGTTGCGATGCGGTTCGATGTCCGGCACATCCGCGTCCTCCCGGGACTCGGTCATTCCCAAATAAGCCAGAAACTTGTTTTTGCGGTGAAAATCATGCACCCGGTTGAGCGCTATTCTGTAGAGCCAGGGGCGAAACCGGTCCGAGTCCTTGAGCTGGGGCAGGTACTTGAACGCCGAGAAAAAGATGTCCTGCGTCAAGTCCTCGGAATCGATCTTGGACCGGGTGCGGAAAAATACCAGCCGAAAGATCTCGTCCTGATGCAGAACAATCAGTTTTTCGAACGCTTCCCTGTCACCCTCTCTGGCCTTCTCCACCAGTGTGGAAAGCTGCGTGGCCCCGAGGGAAACTTTCAGTTCAAGATCTTCGCTCAGATTCATCCTGAAGAAAACACACCCTGTCGTATATGTGATTTTGTCCCCCTGTATCTTGTTTATTATGAACAACTTCCTCGTGATATCAACATCTTTTCGCGTCCGCCGCAAAACGCGGTCAAATCTCCCGAAGGCCTTCAACTGAATAACGGACGAATTCATGAATTAGTCTACAAACCATTTTTTTTAAAACGAAGTTGCATTCAAACCCAGCTGCCACGTCCTCGGACGCGGTTTGAACGGGAATGAAACTTTGAGTTTCATACAAGACGCGCCCAATAGATGGGTTTCACTGCGTTTCACCCATCCTGCAGCGGCTCTCGACGGC
>JARLHP010000172.1 GCA_031292195.1 Syntrophobacteraceae bacterium | reverse complement strand
TGTCCCCCGAAAGGAGAAAACATTGACAGCGGACACCACCAGCAAGAATGTTTCCTTCCAAGCCGGCGAGGCAAAGACGACCACCCCGGATCCAAACATTGCGGCAAGCCAATGCCTGACGGCGGAACCGCTGGCCCCCTGCACCTTGGTCATCATGGGCGCGACAGGAGATCTGAGCTCGCGAAAACTCATGCCCGCCCTCTATCGATTGTACCTGAACAGTTGTCTGCCGGCTCCTTTTGTCATCGTTGGCTGCGGCAGGACGCCGCTTGGCGAGGATGCATTCCGAGACCGAATGCTTACCGCCCTCAAATCCGCGATGGAGGTGGAAGACGCTGTCTGGCGGGAATTTGCCGCCTTCCTTCATTACAGGTGCATCGATTACGACCGGCAGGACTCCTTTCAGGAGTTGGCCGGGCTACTGAGGGAACTTGACGTGCAGAGCGGCGCTCAGGGCAACCGGTTGTTCTATCTTGCCATTCCGCCGTCACAGTATGAGACGGTGGCGCTCAACCTTGGCCGGGCAGGGTTGGGGGACGAAGGGGAAAACGGCAACGGCTGGTCGCGCCTGGTGGTGGAAAAGCCGTTCGGACGTGACTTGAAGTCGGCCGTGGCCCTCAACCTGAGTATCCATGAGCATTTCCGGGAGCATCAAATATTCAGGATCGACCACTACCTGGCCAAGGAAACCGTGCAGAACATACTCATGCTGCGCTTCGCCAACTCCATCTTCGAGCCCGTTTGGAACAGGCGCTACATAGATCATGTGAGCATCACCGCCTCCGAGACCCTGGGAGTGGAACACCGGGCGGCCTACTATGAGCAGTCGGGGGTCTTGCGCGATATGTTCCAAAACCACATGCTGCAACTCCTCTCTCTTACCGCGATGGAGCCGCCGTCGTCTTTCGACGCGGAGCCCGTAAGGGATGAAAAGACAAAGGTGTTCAGGTCTCTTCGCCCCTTTGCGGTCGAAAGCCTCAACGATTTTCTGGTCCTGGGACAATACGGGCCGGGGCTGATCGAGGGGCGCAAGGTCGTGGGATACCTCGATGAGCCCGGCGTCAGGCCGGGTTCGCTCACTCCGACCTATGCGCGGATGAAGGTCTACATAGACAATTGGCGCTGGCAGTCGGTGCCCTTCTACATCACCTCGGGCAAAAGGCTCGAAGAAAAGCTGACCGAGGTAGTCATTCAATTCAGGGAAGTACCCCATTCCATGTTCCGAAAGACGCTGGGCGTGGATATCACGGCCAATCGCCTGACCCTGGGGGTCTACCCCGAACAAAAGATCTCTCTCACGTTTCAGACCAAAAACCCGGGGGCGGCGGTGCGCCTGAGGCCGGTCACCATGGATTTTCACTACAGCCAGGGATACACGGGGCCGGTTCTGGAAGCCTATGAGAAGGTACTGATCGACTGCATGCAGGGCGACCAGGTCCTTTTCTGGCGCCAGGACGGAGTCGAGCTCTGCTGGTCTTTTCTGATGCCGATCCTTGCGGAGTGTGAAAGATGCGTACCCGGCAAGGGGGCGATTCTGCCCTATGCGGCCGGCTCCCGGGGGCCGGGTGGGCTTCGAGAGGAATAAGAAGAGATGACAAGCCACGAGCTTACCGGCACTACCGAATACGGGCGGCTTGCGGAATACCGGGAGCGCAGATCGAACTGGAAAAAATGGGGTCCCTACTTGAGTGAGCGCGCCTGGGGAACGGTGCGGGAAGACTATAGCGAAAACGGGATCGTCTGGGATTACTTCCCCCACGAACATGCCCGCTGCAAGGCGTATCGCTGGAACGAAGACGGGTTGGCCGGAATCTGCGACCGACACC
The DNA here is from genome assembly GCA_031292195.1 of Syntrophobacteraceae bacterium. Classification (GTDB taxonomy): domain Bacteria; phylum Desulfobacterota; class Syntrophobacteria; order Syntrophobacterales; family Syntrophobacteraceae; genus SbD1. Next base: position 4,534 of record JARLHP010000172.1, on the reverse strand, counting down.
AGTACATATGCTTCGCCGTGGCGCTCTGGAACGGCCGCGACCCGATTCTAAAAGAGCGCCTGTTCGGATTAAACGGCATTGAAGGCAATCACGGGGAGGACGTAAAGGAGTATTATTTCTACCTGGACAGCTCCCCTACCCACAGTTACATGAAAATGCTCTACAAGTACCCCCAGTCCGAGTTCCCTTACGCCGACCTGGTGGCTCAAAACAGGATGCGGGGGCCCGAAGAGCCGGAATATGAACTCCTTGACACCGGTGTCTTTAAGGATAACCGCTATTTCGATGTGTTCGTGGAATACGCCAAGGCGGACCAGGAAGACATCCTGATAAAGATCGCCGCGGTGAACCGGGGGCCGGCGCCGGCCATATGCCACATTCTGCCCACGCTCTGGTTCAGAAACACCTGGAGCTGGGGCTATCCGGACGGGCCCCAGGGGGATGTCGCCGGGAAGCCCCGCCTGCGCCGGATCTCCGGGACCCCGGGCGAATCCAGGGTGGAGGCCGTGCACCCGGCTGCCGGCCGCTATTACCTGTATGCCGAAAATAGCCCGGAGCTGATCTTTACGGAAAACGAAACCAACACGGTGCGGCTCTACGGTTTGCCGGGCAGCGCCGGGAATTATGTCAAAGACGCTTTCCATCGCTACCTGGTAGACGGCCAGAAAACGGCCGTCAACCCCCAGTTGGAGGGGACCAGGATGGCCGCGCTCTACAATGGGGTCATTGCGCCCGGAAAATCCATGACGATCAGGCTGCGACTCTGCCGGGAAGCGATCGATGGAGCGTTCCGCGGGTTTGAAGAAATTTTCAAGGAGCGGCAGGACGAGACGGAAGAGTTCTACTCGGCCATCCAGAAGCCGGGACTGGGCGAGGAGGAACGCAAGGTTCAGCGCCAGGCCTTCGCGGGCATGCTCTGGTCAAAGCAGCTCTATTACTATCACCTGGAACAGTGGCTGGAGGGCGACCCCGGGCTTGCGCCACCCCCCGCGGCGCGCAAAAACGGGCGCAACCACGGCTGGGAGCACCTCAACAATTTCGACCTTATCTCCATGCCCGACAAATGGGAGTACCCGTGGTATGCGGGCTGGGACCTGGCTTTTCACTGCATACCGCTTGCCCTGGTGGACGCCGATTTCGCCAAACGTCAGCTGGAACTTATGGCGCGCGAGTGGTACATGCACCCCAACGGACAGCTTCCCGCCTACGAGTGGAGCTTCGGTGAGGTCAATCCGCCGGTGCATGCCTGGGCGGCCTGGCGTGTCTATAAAATCGAGGCCAGGCAAAGGGGTAAAGCCGACCGGTCTTTCCTCGAGGGGATTTTCCACAAGCTGCTGCTAAACTTCACCTGGTGGGTGAACAAAAAGGACGCTGAAGGCAAGAACGTTTTCCAGGGCGGCTTTCTAGGCCTGGATAACATCAGCGTCTTCGACCGCAGCGCTCCTCTGCCCACAGGAGGCCATCTCGATCAATCGGACGCCACCTCGTGGATGGCCTTCTACTGCCTGGTCATGTTGAAAATCGCCCTGGAGCTTGCCGGGCAAAACAAAGTCTACCAGGACAGCGCCAGCAAATTTTTCGAACATTTTTTGCGCATCGCCCGGGCGATGACCTCGGAGTGTCGTGATGAACTGAGTCTTTGGGACGAGGAAGACGGCTTTTTCTACGATGCTCTCCACCTGCCCGACGGCAGGATGATTCCCCTCAAGGTTCGCTCGCTGGTAGGCCTTATGCCTCTGCTTGCCGTCGAAACACTGGACCATGATCTGATGGAGGCCAATCCGGACTTTGCCCGTCGTCTGGAATGGTTTTTCAAAAACCGGGCCTATTTGAGAGACCAGGGAAATGTGGCATGCGTCAGAACGCCCGGGGAAAAGTCGCGGCGGCTGCTCTCCATCTTGAACCGGGACCGGCTGGTTAAGGTCCTGGGCCGCATGCTGGACGAAAGCGAGTTCCTCTCGCCCTTCGGCATACGCTCGCTTTCGAAGCACCACCGGGACCACCCCTACGTTTTCCATGTAAACGGCCGGACACATACCATCAGTTACCAGGCCGCCGAGTCGCAAGACCGCCTTTTTGGCGGAAACTCCAACTGGCGGGGCCCTGTGTGGTTTCCGATCAACTATCTGATCATCGAGTCGCTTCAGAAGTTTCACCACTATTACGGTCAGTCGCTGAGGGTCGAATGCCCGACGGGGTCCGGCCGCATGGCCACTCTCGCTCAGGTGGCCGCCTTTCTTTCCAGGCGGATGGAAAGGCTCTTCCTTCCCGATGAAAAAGGCGAAAGGCCCATTTACGGCGCGAAGGAGATTTTTCAGCACGATCCGCACTGGCGAGAACTCGTTCTTTTTCACGAATACTTTAACGGCGACAGCGGAGAGGGTCTTGGGGCCGCTCACCAGACGGGCTGGACCGGGCTGGTGGCCAAGCTCATACAGCAATCCGGATGAAAGCGAAAATCGACTCCAACGGTTTCACCCGTCGAACGACTAACAGTTCGGGGCATGATTTCCGGAATAGAGGGGAATAGGGGACGTCCTTCAGATTTTGCATTCTGCACGAGCAAATTGCAGTCAACGAACCTAACCGAGGTTGGACGATCCTGCCCGATCGATGTACGTCAGCCTCCCGGCCTAAGGGGCTTTTGGCGTGAGGCCTGTTCGCCTTGCCATGCGCGAAGCAATCTCGACCATTTATCCTTATTTCTGGTGACAGAGGCAAATCTCTGTGTTAGCTTACGCGGGCGTGTGGGTTTGGCATATCGAAAACATACGAATATTCAAAGAAGGAATAGAGCTTGGCTTCTCCCAACATCAGAACTTGTCCGGCATGTCTGGCATGCGGCGCCCACGCGGCGGCGGCCCGATGGCCCGTGGTTCTGAGGGGAGAGGGAAGGGTGTAACTCTCCGAGATTAACTCAGGGCCGCGGGCAGGCTGGCGCGGTCCTTGATGCTTTTTTGGGCCGCGAAGGACTCGCGGCCTTTTTTTTGTCCGTTTTCGAGTCCAACGGTCCTACCCGCGGAAAGGAAGCAAAAGGGAAGGCATCAGTCATGCGAATCGACATCGTGCACATGGGCGCCGGGAAGCTGAGTTATGAAATTCGTAACATCATCCGCGTGGCGGAGAAGCTTCAGCAGTTCGGAATCAAGGTGAACCTCGAAAACATAGGCGACCCGGTAGCCAAGGGCGAAAGGATCCCGGCCTGGATGAAAGAGATTGTGGCCGGTCTGGCGAAGGAGGACAGCTCCTACGGATACTGCCCCACGCAGGGTATACTGGAGACCCGCGAATTCCTGGCCAAACTCAACAACAGAAACGGCGGGGTCCACATCACGCCGAATGACATAATATTTTTCAACGGCCTTGGCGAGGCCATAACAAAGGTCTACGGGCTCCTGCGAAGCACCGCGCGGGTAATTACCCCGTCTCCAACCTACACGACCCATTCGGCGTCGGAAGCCGCCCACGCCGGGCAGCTGCCGGTGACTTACCCGCTCGATCCGAGCAATCACTGGTTTCCAGACGTTGTGGAGTTGAGGCGGCGCGTCAAGTACAACCCGTCGGTTGCCGGCATTTTGCTGGTGAACCCGGACAACCCCACGGGCGCGGTGTTCCCGGAGGAGATACTGCGCGAAATAGTCGAAATAGCAGCTGAATTCGACCTTTTCCTGATAGCGGACGAAATCTACCAGAACCTCGTATACAACGGGCGGAAGGCTAAGCGGCTGGCTGATTTTATCGGCTCGGTCCCCGGACTGGCGATGAAAGGCATTTCCAAAGAACTCCCCTGGCCGGGAGCACGCTGCGGCTGGATCGAGATCTACAACGCCGATAAGGACCCTAACTTTTCAAGGTACGTGCAGAGCATCCTCAACGCCAAGATGGTCGAGGTCTGCTCCACCACGCTGCCGCAAAAAGCCATCCCGCAGATTTTTCTGCACCCCGAGTTCAAGAAATCACTCGATGAAAGACGACGCCGCTACGAGAAGCTTTCCGGCATAGCCTACGACCGGCTAAAAGAAATCGACGGAGTGCTCGTAAACCGCACCAACGGGGCGTTCTACATGAGCGTGGTTTTCGAAGATGGGGCGCTCAATAACCGCCAGACACTCGACATTTCCATCCCCGAAGCAAAAGCGCTGGTCGAGGAACTCACTTCGGACCCTTCGACCGCCAACGACAAGCGTTTCGTTTACTATCTGCTGGCGGCCACCGGCATTTGCCTCGTTCCGCTAACCTCGTTCAACACGGAGCTGGAAGGTTTTCGAATGACCCTGCTGGAGCCGGACGAAGCGAAATTCAGAAAAATAATAGACAAGCTTGTTACGAGCATCAGGGTTTATCTCGATTCCGACAAGGGGGAGATTTGCGCCGTCCCAAGGCCGGTTGCCCCCTAGCCTGGATTTCCACGGAGCTTAAATCAACTAACATGGGTGCCATGAAGGAGTAGGCGAGCGCCATTCCACCAGGGCACGGCGGGTGTTTCTGTAAAGAGGTCCGAGGCGAGCAGGATGGGGAGATGAGCTCGGCGGTG
>JARLHP010000020.1 GCA_031292195.1 Syntrophobacteraceae bacterium | reverse complement strand
GGGGGCAGGAATTTCTCTCGGTTCGCCCGTTCGAGCAGACGGGACAATTTGTGAGGCGTGCGTTGTTTCGGTATGTTGCGCAAGAGCAGGCGAACTCTCCAGGGAGGTGAGGTCCCACCATGTTTCCCGCGCCCAGGAGGATACCCTCGGGAACTCGATGCCAATTACCATGGCCATGGCGAGGGTGTATACCAGCACGGTCCTCAATGTGGTAAGTTCCTTCTGTTTCTTTTTTTCCGCCTCTTGGGATCTCATTGGTTCTCTCGTCGCTAGAACTGAAAGTAGATGAATGGTGGTATGCCCGAAGGTCCCAGCCTGATGATGACACTGCAAATCAGGGCCGTTGTCACCGCCTGCAGTTGGAGCGGCAACCGCTCCTGGAGTCTCGAATACAAATCGGAGAGTTTCGCCCCCCAGAACTGAATGGCAAGACCGCCGGCTATCGCCGGTAAGACCAGGGCTTCAAAGCCGGCGCCCTTGGAATGGAAGGCCAAGATTGCCCGAAAAATCTCGAAAGCGCTTGCGCTGTTTGCGGCCTGAAAGAAGACCCACAGAAACGAAACCAGGGTAAAAATGAAAAAACGTTGTCCAAATTTGAAAACTGGCGCCATACCCGGTATGGAGAGGCCAAAAGAAGGTCTGGTGTCGCCGGACCGGCTTTGGCGAAGATCCTGCCACATGTGTTTTAGAGCCAGAAAAACCCCGTGAAGCAGGCCCCACAGGACAAAGCGGCTGTCGGGCCCATGCCACAATCCCCCAAGACCCATGGTGATCATGAGGTTCAGGTATTTGCGCACTTTCCCCTTCCTCGACCCGCCAAGCGGGATATAGAGATAGTCCCGCAGCCATGTGGATAGGGATATATGCCAGTGTTGCCAGAATTCCTGGACGTTGCTGACTGCGTACGGTATGCCGAAATTGGGCGGCAACCGGTAGCCCATCAGTTGGGCGATGCCGATGGCTATATCGGAGTAACCGGAAAAATCGCAGTAAATCTGGACTGAATAGGCGTATACGGCAATCAGCACGGTCAGGGAGGAAAATCCGGCCGGCGCTTGAAATACGTCGCGCACGATATGTTCCGAAAGATAACTGGAGATCACCAGCTTTTTGAACAACCCGCTCAGTATGAGGGCGAACCCTTCCTGGAACGAACGGGAGTCCTGGCAGGGATGATCTACTTGCGGTACGAACTGCTTTGCTCGCATTATGGGGCCGGCCAGGATTGTCGGGAAAAATGACACGAACAGCAGCACGTCGACCGGATTTCTCAGGAGTTGCTGTGGGTCCCGGTAAACATCGATGCAGTATGAGACGCCCTGAAAAGTAAAGAACGAAATTCCGATAGGGAAAAAAATGTCGAAAAATGGCGGAGGTAATTGGACGTTCAGGGGGACCAGAACTGAATCAAGGCAGTGGTACAGGAAATCAAAATATTTGAAAAATGCCAGAAAGCCCAAGTTGATGGAAATGTCGATCCACAGCAGGACTTTCCTGCGCGTCCGATTCGTGGTGTGAGAGATTAGAAGGGCGAAAACATAATTTGAAATTCCCACCCCGAGGGGCAGAAAAATGAGACCGGTTTTCTGTGTCGCGTAAAAAAAGAAGTTGGCCGCGAGCAAAAAAAACCTGTAGACATGCTTTTTGCCTCGCAGTGCCCAATTCAGCCAAAGAACGACCAGCAAAAACAGCGAAAACTCAAAACTAATCAGAAACATTCGAGATGGTCCAGGCTCGGAGTCAATCTTTAGTTGCGCTTCAGACGGTTTTTCTCCAGTTCCTTTGCATGAAAAGCCACATGTCGAGGCAACTGAGAGACCCAATAAGTCCAGTCGTGTTGCCCGGAAGACTCGTGGTATTCGTGGAAAATCTTCATTCCATCCAGTTCTTTGTGAACGAGTCTGTTATCGGCCAACGAATATTGATCGCCGGTCGAAACGGTTATCAACATCGGCAAAGAACCTATATATTGCCGCAGCTTATGTTCTTTCAACAGCTTCGCTACTGAATGGCGGTCCCAAACTGCCGCATTCTTACTGTAAGGACCGAATACTTTCGACAAGCCCCACTGATTTTTGTGACGAGTAATATCCAGAATGCCGCTCATCGAGCTAACCGATACGAATTCTCCGGGATGTCGCAGGCACAGTGAAAATGCTCCATGCCCTCCCATCGATAAACCGGCTATGCTTCGAGGTCCGTTTGAGGGAAAGTTTCGCTCCACATCCGGAATCAGTTCTTTAAAAAAATAGGTTTCAAGTTGGTTGTTTTTGAAAAATCGGCTGTCCGCATACCATCCCAAAGTCCCGCCTTCCGGGGTTATGATGCAAATTTTGTACTTTAACGCGAGAGCGCAAATATCTGTTTGCGCATGCTCCTTCCAATCTCGATAGCTGCCGAAGGCGCCGTGAAGTAGAAAAAGCACCGGGTAGCGCTCGTCTGTTTCAGGAACGGCGGGAATGAACGCATAATAAGCCATTCGCTTCGAACACGCCTGCGACATGAACTCTCTTAACACTATCCGACAGTTGCCCACCATTTGATCGCGCACACCCTGTGTTGGCCCCGCAATGGCGCAACCATGCGCGGCAGGCAGCAGGCTGAACAGAAGCCATGGGAGAAGATAGCGCATAGGCATCCATCACTTTTCTGAATTCAATATTCATTATCGGGCGTCTTATGGAAACAAAATCCATACCATGAAGGGATAGAATAGAAAAGCGCATTTATTAATTTCGAGATTTCAAATAGTTTGTTCCTTTGCGTAGAGATGCCCGCCATTCCGGGCGGCAGCGGTCACTGTCACATCGTGACCTGTGTGTGGTGACACTGTGTAAACCATATGGCTTGATCGTTACAGTGTGTCACGTAACATTTTGCGATATATCGCATCCCAATTCTTGGCGCTGGTAACCCGGTGCTCGGGATGGACAGGATAACTAACGGCAATCCCATAGGTAGTGTCGATGTTGTTACCTCAAATCGTTTCTGGCATGAACATTGATATAACCGCAAGCCGATTTCAAAAATGAGTCTCGATCGCTCATTATGGATCATCGGGTGTCTCAGGGAGAGGAGGTTGCAACGGTAAACAGGGGGTTACGTGGCGATTGCGATCAAGGGCGATGGCGCGCCGGAATCCGCCCCGTGCGAGGATAATTAATCGACCATTGGGTTGCGGGGGGCGTGCGGTGGCCCATGGGGTGTTGGGCGTCGCTCACAGGAAGGAGTGTTGAATGAAAATTCGGATGATGTTGGCCGTTTTGCTGGTGGGGGTATTTATTGCCGGGTCTTGCGGCGCGGCGGTGGTCAAAGAGATCCGCTTCCCGGCGGGCAAGAGCTCCATCGTGATAAAGCAGAGTGTCATCCGCGGGGAGAATGACCAATATTTTCTGAGCGCGAGGGCGGGACAAAAGATGGAGGTGGGAATCAGCGCCCTGGAAAAAAACGCGGCTATCACAATCTATCTGCCCGGCTACAGGGTCGGAAAGGATTCCGACTCCATCCTGGAAGTCAAAGGCGCGACTCTGCAGGGCGCAGGCGAGGGCGATGACGCAACCGGCTGGAGAGGCGTGCTGCCCAAATCCGGCAGGTACCTGATCCTGGTCGGCCCCACCCGTGGCAACGCCACCTACGAATTAAAAGTTGAAGTGCGTTAACAGCCGGCTGTGCCGGCCATTATTTCTTACAGGAGAAAACTCTATGGACCACAAGAAAAGATCATGGGCTCTGGCCGCCCTGTTTGGCGCTTTGTTCTTCCTATTTTCCACCGGCGCCGCCCTGGCCTATCCGATATTTTATGTAAAAATTGACAACCGAACGGATAGGCCGGTAAGAATCCAGTGGTATTTTCACTCCAGAAATGGAGCGTCTCAGGACAATGAGCATTTCACCACCATCCAGCCCCATCATACCCAACGATTCTGGGGACCTCATGGAATGGGGAAGATGTCGTTCAGGTACAAGGCCGGTGGAGGGAACATCAGTTCCCATGACGTTGACGGCGACGCAAACCCTGGCGCCCCTAATGCCTTTTTTTACTTGAGATATGACGGTAATGGGAATCTGCGCATCTTTAGGCCAAATGGTTGATGGCTAGTCATCTTTGTTCAAGTCCGCGGCGTTGATTGAAGACGCATGCGGGCTTTTCCGAGTGGAGAGGGGCCCCGGGAAAATTCCCGGGGCCTTTTTTGCGCACGGACAGGCCTGACAAAAACCGATCCGCCCATAAGGGTTGATGTGCAGGGTCGGCAAAGGACTTAAAGCTGCAAGATCGCGGATTATCATTCGCTCCAACCATTCCGGATCGTTGAGGATCTCTGCGAACCCCAAGCGGGTGATACCTGCCTTGTTCCTGAGCAACTTCTGTTCCTCGGGAAATATGCTCCAGTGCAAATCAAGTTATTCCGGACTCAATCGTCATCTCATGCCAGCGCCGTTGTATTTGTTGAAGTTAAGTTTAAATGATACAATCGATTGCTCGCGTCAAGCCTATGTTTGCAGGCGCTGAAATTGGGGAGGTTCAATTGGGACAACGTGTGGCCATTTACTGCCGGGTTTCGATCACCGATCAGTCGTGCGAACGACAGGAGTGGGAGCCTCTTTGATGGCAGTCCTGGCAGAATTTGAACGCGATCTGCTCAGGGAGCGCATTCGATCCGGCATAGCCGCAGCCAAAGCCAAGGGGCGAACATTTGGTCGCAAGCCCGGAGAACGCCCCTAATCGGATCGCCTCGCTCCCGAGGTGCTTTGCTTTGCGGATGAGGGCGGCTCCTACCGAGCCATTGCCAGGGAGCTTGGTTTCAGAAAAAACACGGTTATGAGCATTGTCCAAAGGAAGCGATCTGAAAATGGGAACCCTCAACAGACGATAACCGGGTGAGGTTTGTCATATGAAACAACTCATGGAGCGCATTTCCGTTGATCCACATGTATGCCACGGCCAGCCTTGCATCAAGGGTACCCGGATTATGGTTTATTTGGTCCTGGAACTTCTGGAGGCAGGACTAACGTCGGAGCGCATTACTCAGGAATATTATCCGCAGATTGACAGGCAAGACATCGAGGCGTGTCTTCACTACGCGGCGGGATTGATACGTGATGCTGAGTACGTTCCTTTCGAAAGATCGGCCGGATGATAAAGTTCTTGCTGGATGAAAATGTCCCTGTTGCTATCGGCGACTTCTTACGGAACATGAGCTTTGATGTCATTCACGCAAAAGATATTGGAATGGTTGGGTCATCCGATGATCAGATTATGGAAGTGGCCCGGCGTGAAGAGAGGACTTTGATCACTTTCGACAAACATTTCGCCGATGTTGTTCTTTACCCGCCTAATTCCCACTGGGGAGTAATTCGAATTCGCATCCATCCACCTGTGCTTGACGATGTCACTGAAGCCCTTGCACACTTTTTAAAGCAGTTTGACATGACGACCATTCGAGGGACCTTGATCGTGCTGGAAAATGATGGTTTTAGAATTCGGAGAGTTGCATTGGCTTGATTAGTCATGATTCCAGGGCAAGTCCTCGCCAGATGGCTTACCGGCAGTCTCGATTTTGACCAAACAGGTGAGGCCATGCGTATCGGTCAGAACGTCTGGTTTGGCTTGCAAACAGCCGGACGCTTTTTGCCGGCGGAGCCCGGTTTGAGATGCTCGGGACCATGAGCGGGCAGCGAGAGCCGACCGGGCCGACGAGGTGATTTGCGTTGACCGTCCGAGAAAGCCGGAGAATGGATGAAGATTTTCCAGTTCATACTGACGACCCTTCTTGTCCTCACGCTGTGCGGATGCGCGGCGGACAAAGAGTCGCAGCCGATCGCCCGGCATGGAATACTCGATCTGGGGGGCTGGAGCCTGTCCCGAAATGGCCCCGTGCGTCTCGATGGGGAGTGGGAAATCTATTGGGGGCGGTTGCTCACTCCGGCGGACTTCAAGGGGCCGCATGCGCAGGTCGTCGCTCGTTATGCCCGGCTTCCGTCGGCCTGGAACGGCCTCGAGTCCTCGGGCACAAAGCTCGGGGCGACCGGGTATGCCACACTGCGGCTGCGCCTGAATCACCTTGCCGCTACAAATGACCTGTCTCTGCGTCTTTTCAACATTCATTCAGCCTATGCGCTGTGGGTCGACGGCCGGGCATTTGCTCGAAGAGGCGTGGTTGGAAAGACGGCCGGTCAAGAGGTCCCCGATCCCTCAGTGTTGATTCGGCAGTTTCAGAGCACGGGAAAACCGGTCGAACTGGTCCTGCAGGTCTCCAACTTCCACGACAGGGAAGGAGGCGTTGTTTCTTCGATCCGGCTCGGTCTGATGGATTCTATTCTTGCCGAGCAACTCAGGCATTGGGGGACATCGCTTTTTTTCATCGGATGCCTGCTGGTAATGGGACTCTATCACCTGTTCCTCTACTTTTGTCGAAGGAAAAACTTTGCTCCTCTCTACTTCGGTCTCTACTGCCTTTTGTGGATGGGCAACACTGCCGCTTCCGAGTCGAGCGGCTGGGTAATCAGGCTCATTTTCCCCGATGGTTCCACCGGGGTCCTTGAAACGGCCAGTCTGACCTGCTTTTTTCTTTCCGTGCCCGTGGGCTATCGGTTTTTCAGATCACTCTATCCCGATGAATTCTCCGTCCGAGTGCTTCGGTTCTCAGAGGTAATGGCCGCCATCTTCCTGGTTTGCGCCCTCCTTTTTCCACTCTCCGCGCTCTCGGCCATTCTCCCGGTCTACTACTTCACCTCCTTCCTGCTCATCGTCTATTCCCTGGTGATGCTTGCCAGAGCCGGTAAGAAAGGGCGCGCGGAAGCCAATCTGTTCGTGGCGGGATTTTTCATCCTGGGGCTCTCGGGCGTAAACGACATGCTCTTCGATCTTCAGGTCGTGCGCTCAATCTACTTGATACAAATCGGGATGTTCGTCTTTATTCTCTGCCAGGCCTTCGCTCTTTCACTACGGTTTTCGAGGGCCTTTGCCACGGCCGAGCAACTCTCCGAGCAACTCAGGGAAAACAATCTCACCCTCTCCAGGATGGACCAGGCCAAGGACGAATTTCTGGCCAACACCTCCCATGAACTGCGTACGCCCTTAACCGGAATCATCGGGCTTTCCGAGTCCTTGCTCGACGGTGTGGCCGGCGGGTTGCCGCCAAAGGCCCTCCAGGACATTTCGATGGTTGCCGCCAGCGCCAGAAGGCTGGCAGGGCTGGTAGACGATATTCTGGACTTTACTCTGCTCAAAAACCAGGAGATCGTTCTCAAAAGAAAGCCGGTCGACCTGCACTCACTGGCCGATGTCGCCCTGGCCATGATCGAGCCCCTGGCCGTGAGCAAAGGCATCCAGACGGTGAACGAGATTTCCGCCCACGCACCGTGCGCCGATGGCGACGAGGACCGGCTGATGCAAATCTTTACCAACCTGATCGGTAACGCCCTTAAGTTCACCGAAAGGGGGGAGGTGAGGATTTCAGCCCACTGCGAGGGGGAATTCATAGAAATAGCTTTCAGCGATACGGGACGATCCATTCCGGTTGAGCACATCGAGACGATCTTCTTGCCCTTCGAGCAGGTTGATTCCTCTTCGACCAGGGGGGCGGGCGGCGTCGGTCTTGGACTGGCCATAAGCCGCAACCTGGCTGAACTGCATGGCGGAAGGCTCTGGGCTGAGTCTTTGCCTGGCGAGGGTTCGATCTTTCATCTCCGCCTTCCGATTTGCAGGGAGCTTGCCCCGCCCACCGAAACGACCGATTCAAAAGAACCGCCGAAGTGGTTCGGTGGTCTTGACACGGCAAGCACCCGAGCGGCGAAGGCCAGGGGCGGGAATGGTTTGCAAAACCACGATTCCGGTTTTGAGCATGCCGGAAACGGTCGCCACCTTCCGGTCTGTGTCGCATCGCCCGGCGCGGCAAGGGTCCTTGCCGTGGACGACGATCCGGTGAACCGCCGGGTTATCCGCAATCATCTGGAACTGCAGGGGATGGTTGTGACCACGGCGGCCGACGGCCGCGAGGCCATTGCTCTGCTGGAGCGGGATCGATGCTTCGATATCGTGCTGCTCGATGTCATGATGCCGGGTATGACCGGCTTCGAGGTGTGCCGGCGGTTGCGGACGCTCCACAGCCTCACCGAGCTTCCGGTGATCATGCTCACGGCCAGAAACAGAATAAGTGATCTCGTCGAGGGGATGGACAGCGGGGCTAACGACTATTTGGGTAAGCCTTTCACCAAGGATCAACTGATGGCGCGGATGCGCGTTCAGCTCAAATTGCTGGAAGCCCGGGAGCAAGCCCGAAGCAAAGGCAGGCTGGCCATGCTGGGGGAACTGGCGGCCAGTATCGCCCATGAGGTCAATACCCCCATCAATACCATCATCAACTCCAGCGAACTCATCTTGCTGGCCGAAAATCGCCGGGAACTGGAGCACGACGCCATGATCATCAAAGACGAAGGCCGGCGGATCGCCGGTATCTTGGGAGGGCTGCTCTCTTTCGCTCGTCGAGGGAATGCGGAAAAGACCTCATGCCGCATTGCGCCCATCGTCTCCGACACCCTGCGCCTAATCGGTGCCAAGCTTCGAAAGGAGCAAATCGGGCTGCTGGTCGATATCCCCGAGTCTCTACCCTGCATCAGCGCCAACGCTCAGCAGATAATGCAGGTCTTTCTGAACCTGGTCAATAATGCCGCCTATGCTCTCCATGACAAATTCCCGGACGGCCACGACCACAAGACGATCAATATCACAGGCGAACAAGTCGATGCCACCTGCGGCCTCATGGTGCGAATGATCATTCAGGACAATGGAATTGGCATCCCCGCCCGGCGTCTGGAGGAGGTCACCAAGCCCTTTTTCACCACAAAACCGGTCGGCAAGGGCGCCGGCCTGGGTCTCAGCGTCGCCCGGGGGATCATCGACGACCACGGCGGAAGGCTCCGGATTGAATCCGTGGAAGGTGAATTTACAAAGGTGAGTGTTGAGCTGCCCGCTGAGAGCCAACACTCCACCCTGAGCGGTGAAAGGAGCGGCAGTGAAAGATAGAATCCTTTTAATTGAAGATGATGCCAATCTCCGGGAGACGTTCAGGCGCTTTTTGACCAGGGATGGCTATGTGGTCGACACGGCAGGTGATTATAGAGCGGCCATCGAATTGATCGAATCAAATGAGTACGATGCCATTTTCACCGATATCAACCTTTCGGGCAAGAAGAACGGGTTGGATATCCTGGCCGAATGTAACGGAGAAAAACTTTCTGTCCCGGTGGTCATCATAACCGGTTTTCCCAGCATAGACAGCGCAAGCCAGGCCGTGCGTCTCGGAGGCTACGACTATCTGTGTAAGCCGGTGGAAAAGGAGACGCTTCTCCATGTGGCGCGGGGGGCGGTCCGACACAAGGCACTGAACAGGGAAGCTGTCCGTTTCGCCCGCAATCTGGACGGGGTTTGCAGGAGTGTTTCCGATGCCATCATTTCCGTTGATTCGCAGATGGTCATAACCTTTTTAAACCATTCGGCCCGGGGGTTTTGTGTCTTCGGTTCCGGTTGTATCGGCCAAACCTTCAGCGAACTCCCCGAGGCTGAGCAGGGCGGGAGCTGTCCGCAAGATTGTCGTAACAGGCTGGTCGAAGCCGTGAAGGAGTCCCTTGGAACCGGAGAGCGGGTAGAACTCTATAACTTCGAATGCACGGCCAGAAAAGCGGTTTACACCATGAGAGTCTCCCCCATGCAAATGGGGCCTTCGGAGCTGAGGGGGGCGGCAATAGTGGGCCGGGATGAGACGCGTCTGGCCGCGCTGGAACGCGACCTGGATCGTCGCCGGGATTTTCATCGCATCCTGGTCGGCAAGAGCGACCCGATGCAGGCCATATATACTCTTATCGAAAGCCTCGGCCCTATCCGGAGCACGGTTCTGATCACCGGAGAAAGCGGTACGGGAAAGGAGCTGGCCGCCTCGGCTCTTCACCATGTGGGCAGCCGCCGGGATAAACCGATGGTCAAGGTCAACTGTTCGGCCCTCTCCGAAACACTCCTGGAAAGTGAGCTGTTTGGTCACGTGAAGGGCGCCTTCACCGGAGCTGTCCGCGATAGGATCGGAAGGTTCGAGATGGCCAACGGGGGGACGCTTTTCCTCGATGAGATCGGCGATATTTCGCTCATCGTCCAGCAGAAGCTGTTGCGAGTGCTCCAGGAAAAGGAGATCGAGCGGGTCGGTGACTGTAGACCGATCAAGGTCGATGTCAGAATCCTTGCCGCCACAAATCGCGATTTGAAACAGATGGTGGCGCAAGGGTCTTTCCGGGAGGACTTCTATTACAGGATCAAAGTCGTCGAGTTGAAAATGCCCCCGCTCAGGGCGAGGCGTGAAGATATCCCGTTGCTGCTCGATTTTTTCCTCAAGGAATTCAGCATTGAGCTAAGTAAGCCAATAGAGGGAGTGTCTTCCGATGTCATGGGGCTCTTTATGAACTACGGCTGGCCCGGCAACGTGAGGGAATTCAAGCACGTCATTGAACACGGCGCCATTTTGTGCCGGCACACCAGAATCACGCGGGCGGACCTTCCCGGCGATTTCACCGAGAGCTGCACAAGCGTCGGTGCGCCCCCCGTTTCTCCCCGGGCCGTGTCCCGGGACGGCGAGACGCTGCTTCGAATCCTGCGGGAGAGCAAATGGAACAAGGCCGAAGTGGCTCGCACGCTGGGCATCAGCCGACAGACCCTCTATCGCAAGCTAAGAGAGGTCGGCATAAAAGAGTAGAGACATCCGCGAGGACCCCCCGATGCGGGGCGAGCCGCGCATCGCTCTAAGGGTCCTTCGGTCCACCCCCATCCGATTTATGCTCCTCCTCGCAACGCATTCTATAGTATTCGCAGAGTTCGAACCTTTTCGCGCAAAGCTCCAGCACCCGCTCGGCCCAGATGCTTTCGGATCTCAGACAGTAACATTGCGGTAAAGGATTGTCGATGTAGGGACAATGACCTTTTGCGTTTGTATCCATTCGGATTTCCAGGTGCGTATCAACAAAGCTGCCCGCAACTTAAGCAATAATCGCACCAAAAAACCGGAGTGATACGACGTTACGTCCAAGACGCGTCAAACAGGCAAATCTTTTCATCCACGAAGAGCACCAAGAGACACGAAAAGAAGCGAGCTGGTCTTTTCCCCGGTGATACTTCGTGCCCTTAGTGGATGATGTTACACTCTGTAAAGTGTGACACTTTGCTTGCCCAGTCATGACCCTCGTCCACGCACCGCGGAGGGCGGTTGGTGGACGTCTTTTTTTTCCGAAGGATGCTTGTCCCCCTCCGGTCGCACAGAGGGGGGCAGGGCATGGCTGCGGTCCGTTGGCCTCAGATCGGATGGGCTGGATAACAGAGCTTGTGGAAGATATATCACTATTCGAGGCGATAAACAGGTTTTGGATGAAAATCCGGTCCCATTCGGGTCAATCCAATCCAATCCGCTCATTTTCATGTTTGACGTCAGGTCTATTTTTTCGGTATGAAGCCACAATCAGGGTGGCTTTTCCTTCCTTTGAAGAATACCAAAAACGTTCAAAAAAGGATAAAATTATGGAAAACCTGGAGGCTGTGGCAGTGTCCTCCTATGGCGGTGATGATTACAGAGCGGGGTCGAAGGATTCCGCAAGGGCGGGGCAGATGGCTTTGAAACTTACTCCCAATGCACAGATCGTTCTAAAGAAGCGCTACCTTATTAAGGATGGCTCGGGAAAGCCGGTAGAGGGTCCCGAGGAGCTTTTCAGGCGGGTGGCGCTGGCCATCGCGCAACCCGACGCTCTCTACGAGGGTCCGGATAAAGTCCAGGAGACCGCCCGCAGGTTTTTCGAGCTGATGACCTCCCTTGATTTCTTGCCCAATTCCCCAACCCTGATGAACGCCGGCCGCCAATTGGGTCAACTCTCCGCCTGCTTCGTTCTCCCCGTGGAAGATTCCATAGACAGTATCTTTGAAGCTATAAAGCATGCCGCCATGATCCACAAAAGCGGGGGAGGGACCGGGTTTTCCTTTTCCAGGATCCGGCCGGAAAGCGACAAGGTCCTCTCCACTCAGGGGGTGGCCAGCGGACCCGTTTCGTTTATGTCCGTCTTCGACGTCGCAACCGAAACCATAAAACAGGGCGGTACGCGGCGGGGCGCAAACATGGGCATCCTGCGCGTGGACCACCCGGATATCCTCAAGTTCATATCCTGCAAGACCGACAATTCGCGGATGACCAATTTCAACATCTCGGTCGCGGTTACCGATGAGTTCATGCGCGCGGTGGAAACGGGGTCGGGGTATGCGCTGCGAAATCCCCGCACCGGCGAGGAAGTGCAGAAGTTGTCGGCCCGCGATGTCTTCGACAATATAGTCAAGTCGGCCTGGAAAAACGGCGAGCCGGGCATCATCTTCATAGACGCCATGAACCGGGACAACCCGACGCCCAAAGTCGGGCGCATCGAGAGCACCAACCCCTGCGGCGAACAACCCCTGCTTCCCTACGAATCGTGCAATCTCGGCTCGATCAACCTGGCCGGAATGCACGCCGGCGGACAGATCGACTACAATCGGCTGAAGGCCGTGATATGGGATGTGGTCCATTTCCTGGATAACGTCATCGAGGCCAACAAGTATCCTCTCACCAAAATAGAGGAACTGACCAAGGCCAACCGCAAGATCGGCCTTGGCGTCATGGGGTTTGCCGATCTTCTGATAGCCCTGGGCGTCCCTTACAATTCCGAAGAGGCGGTGGAGACCGCCGAAGCACTGATGAGTTTTATCCAAAATGAGTCGAAGGCGGCATCCGCTCTCCTCGGCAAGGCCAGGGGGAATTTCCCCAACTACGACGGCTCGGTCTACGACTCCTCCGAAACCCCTTTCATGAGGCACGCCACTACCACCACGATCGCCCCAACCGGCACCATCAGCATTATCGCCGGATGTTCGAGCGGCATCGAGCCGCTTTTTGCCATCAGTTTCGTGCGCAAGGTGCTCGACGGCGAAGAGCTGGTGGAAACCCACCCGCTGTTTAGACAGGTGGCGCAGGATCGCGGTTTCTTTTCCGAAGACCTGATGAAGCGAATAGCCCAGAAGGGGACCATCAAGGATTTTGCCGAGATCCCGGAGGAGGTGCGCCGTGTCTTCGTGGTTTCCCATGACGTGGACCCCCTGTGGCATATCCGCATCCAGGCGGCGTTCCAGAAACATACCGACAACGCGGTCAGTAAAACGATCAACTTCCCGTTTTCAGCCACCACCGAAGAGGTCTCCCAGGCCTACATTTCCGCCTTCGAGCAGGGCTGTAAGGGCCTTACCATCTACCGCGACGGAAGCCGCGAGGCGCAGGTGCTAAATATCCAGCGAAAGCCCCAGTACCCGCAGGTCGAGCCGCGGCCGCGCCCCGATGAGACCCAGGGCATCACCGAGCGCGTCAACACCGGCTGCGGGAAGCTCTACGTGACCATAAACTCCGACGAATACGGCTTCTGCGAGGTTTTCGCCCAGATGGGAAAGGCGGGAGGCTGCGCCTACTCCCATATCGAGGCCACCAGCAGGCTCATATCGCTTGCCCTGCGCTCCGGCGTGAAGGTTGAGGCCATAATCAAGCAGCTTGTGGGCATCCGCTGCCCCTCGCCCGCCTGGGGCAACGGCGAACAGGTCGTCTCCTGTTCGGATGGAATAGCCCGGGTGCTCAATCATCACTCCCACGCCGAGATAAGCTCGGCCCTGGCCGACCAGATGGGCGCCTGTCCGGACTGCGGCGGCGCGGTCGAACATGAGGGAGGGTGCATCGTCTGCCGGTCGTGCGGATTCTCGAGGTGCGCGTAGATGGAGGCGCGGAAATTAACTTCAGCAATAACTGGCTGGATAGTTGACTCCGATACTGGGAACCAGTACTCTATTGCATAAATCTGCTTGGGATGTGTGGCGACGTTCTTCTCCATGTGACCTACGCTGAGCGCGATGAACAGATACGAATCATATCGGCTCGACGGGCGGAAAAGCATGAGCAAGACCGATATTACAGCGAAAATGCGATCGGACGGGACAGTAGTTGAGGTGTTGGAAAATGGCGAGGAACGCCCCTTTCCGGAAACCCCTATGCGCCCCATGACGGAAGAGGATATCGAGAAGGCGGCGGCGGCGGATCCTGACGCCCGCCCCATGACCTCCGAGGAATGGCAGGCGGCGCGACGCGTACCGCGCACAAAATCCTTGCGTCGTATCCTCAACCTTACTCAACAGGAGTTTGCGACCCGTTACCACATTCCGCTCGGCACTCTGCGGGACTGGGAACAAGGGCGTTCAGAACCGGATCAGCCGGCCAGGGCGTATCTTCGGGTGATCGCACGTGACCCCGAAGGTGTGCGGCGTGCTCTGCAAGAAGGGCCACCCGGGTGACAAACCAAAAGACTGTACTGCGCTTGCCTGCGAGCGCCTGAGGCTTGAATTTGGAACCGCATAGCTGGGAGCTTTCCCCCAAAGAGGCCATAGACCTCCAGAAAACCCTGGCCGAGCGGGTCCTTATTCAGCCGCTTCCCGCCAGGCTGAAAATCGTGGGCGCCGAGGATATTTCCTATTCGAAGCACAGCGATCTTCTGATGGCTGTCATTCTCACTTTCAAATGGCCCGGACTCGAGTTGCACGAGTCGGTCCACCACGTCTGCCGGGCCACTTTTCCCTATGTGCCCGGTTTACTTTCGTTTCGGGAAGTCCCGCCGCTGCTCGAGGCTTACTCCAAACTCGGGCGAAAGCCGGACGTGCTTTTGTGCGACGCGCAGGGAATCGCCCATCCGCGAAAGTTCGGGTTGGCCGCTCATCTGGGGCTTTGCCTGGAGCTGCCCACGGTGGGATGCGCAAAGAGCAGGCTGTGCGGCTCTCACGACGATCCGCCCCTTAAAAAAGGATCGAGCGCGCCGCTTTTGCTGAACGGAGAACAGGTCGGGATCGTATTTCGTTCCAGGGACGGCGTAAAGCCCGTCTACATATCCCCCGGCCACCTCTCGGACCTCAAGTCTTCAAAAAGGCTCGTGGACCGTTGTGTTCGCCGCTACAGGATACCCGAACCGCTCAGGCTTGCCCATATCGAGGCAAACAGGCTAAGGGTGAAAATCGAAACCCGGCAGGTGGGGCGAACTGTCACAGTTGACTAGGTAAACCACCGGCTTTGAGGGTGGTGCGGGTTGGGGGGAACAGGCGAACCCCAACACCTTTCGAGGTTTTTTCATGGAGGGGGAAATGGCGGATTCGGCTGATACTATAAAAAAATACCGGGAGATTCTCGAACTGGACCCCGGGTCGCGGGTATTCGCCATGCTGGCCGAAGAACTTTGCGCGGCGAGTGAGTGGGAAGAAGCCGCGGAGGTTTGCAGAAAAGGGCTCGTTTTTCATCCCGATCACCTGGTGGCTCGGATGCTGCTCGGACGGGCGCTCATGGCAGCTGGCGATCCCCGAGAGGCGGAACCGGTTCTCTCGAGCGTAGCCGAAGAAATCCGAAAGAACTCCATCATCTTCAAGCTGCTCTCCGAGCTTTCCGCACTATCGGGCAAAACGGACACCGGTTATGAATACGCCCGGATGTTCGAGGCTTTCGCCAAAACCGCCTCAGTTCGGAGGCCCGTAGGTTGGGCTGAGCAAAGCGCAGCCCAACAACAGGTTCTCGACTCCCTTCCCGTTCCGGAAAATCAGGGCGTCGAACCCGATGAACTCGATTTGGAGGCCGTTGAGGCCCTAGAAGCCCTAGAAGCCCTAGAAGCCCTAGAAGCAGTTGAAGGAGTTGAAGCAGTTGAAGCCCTGGAAGCAATTGAGACCGTTGAGACCATCGATACGCTCCCTTCTGAAGTCCAGGGGGAGGTGGAAGGCGGGCGAAAAATCGGTTTGGAGGACATCCTCGATAATCTTGTCCGAAGATTCGAGGATCGCCTGACCAACATTGCCGAGCCCACGGCCCTTTTGTCCGAAAACGACAAGGATGCCCTCAAACAGAGGATTATGTCGCTTTTGGGATGCTGAACCGCCCCGGATGCACCAAACAGGGCGGCAATATAAGCGGCAACCAGAAAAGAAATATCGGTGAAGCGGTGAATGGGAAAAATTAAATTGCTTCGTTCCGGCGGGGATTGCGGCAGACTCCTTGGCGTTATTGTCGAAAAGGTTCCGCGTTGCAAAAAAAAACCGCGCACGTTTCACGTACGCGGTTTTTAGCAGTCATGCCAGGTTTGATATTTCAACCTGAAGTGCGCTATCGTCTCCGGTCATTTTGGGTCGGAGGAAAGCGAGCGACTCCTGCAGCCCTTACGTCGACTGTACTGTTATTTTCCTCGGTTTTGCCGCTTCGGCTTTGGGCAGCACCAGTTTTAACACCCCATCCTTCGTCGATGCCTGGATCTTTGCGCGGTCGATGTCGCTCGAGAGGCTAAACTGCCTGTAGTAATCACCATAGGTGAATTCCTTGAAGATTACTTTGCCCTTCACCTCCTCTTGATCCACAGTCCCCCGTATCGTAAGCTGGTCCGAATCCAGGTCTATGTCGATTTTTTCGATTGGAACGCCCGGCATGTCCGCCAGAATGGTCAGAGCATTTTCCGATTCATATATATCCACAGCGGGGACGAATACCGGAATGTCGCGAGTGCTTTCCCCAGTCGCCTGCACAGCCTTTTTTTCCTCTATTTGCAAATCATCAGCCATGGTAACCTCCTGTCCAAGCGTCTCTATTGACCGTTGATCGTTATTTTGCGGGGCTTTACCTGCTCGGGCTTGGGCAAAACGAGCCTCAGCACGCCGTTTTTGCATTCGGCCCGTACGGCTTCCGTATCGACGTCCTCGGGCAGCGTCAGAGCCTTGCGGAAACTGCCCCATTTGCGTTCCCGGCGATGATAATTGACGTTTTGCGCCTCTTCGGGTTTCCT
Organism: Syntrophobacteraceae bacterium; assembly: GCA_031292195.1. Taxonomy (GTDB): domain Bacteria; phylum Desulfobacterota; class Syntrophobacteria; order Syntrophobacterales; family Syntrophobacteraceae; genus SbD1. Next base: position 11,015 of record JARLHP010000020.1, on the reverse strand, counting down.
CTCGCCGCTGATGGTAAGGGTCCGGCCCACAATCGAAATGTCCAGGTCTTCGGCTTTGATTCCCGAAATTTCAGCTTCCACGTAAATCTTGTCCTCATCCTCGGAAACGATGAGCGGCGGGAACACGCCGGAAGAGGCCACAGACTCGCTGCCTCCGGTAAAAGCCGAGAGAAGACGGTCCATCTGCCTGCGTGCTCTTTCAAAGTCTTCCAGCGCTCCGGGGACATCCGGCCAGCGCCAGTTGGGGTATCTAAAAATGGCCATGATCAACCTCCTCTTCAAGGGTGTTCGTTTCCATTGCTAGCGGTTAGCAGCCACAAGCTAAGACTGCTAATTAACCGTGTCAACACCGCCCCCCGCGCTCCCGAAACTTTTTGAGAAATTGAACAATGGCAGATCGGCCCCTTTCCCTGAAACAGGGCATGGCGCCGTCAGTAAGCCGGAGATGCGGCAAATCGCACCCTGGCGTTTATGATTGCCCCCTGATAGACAATCTCCCGTCCGTGGGCAGGAATTGATGAAGGGCTCTCACCCGCCCCTGGTCACGCTGATCACCAGGAATCCATTCATCCCGATAAATGTGATGATGGTCGCGGGTGACCCGGGCAAGAAAAGATTTGCCAGGGCCCGGGCATGGCAATCCCGGCTGCGGCGGCACGCCGCGGGCGAAGACGAGGCCACAAAGCCCCTGGCTGAATTTGCGTTTGTTTTCCATCAATTTCGGCGCGCTGTCGAAGGGCGGGACGGACCAAAACCAGGAGCCACCATGCGGCATCGTTCCTGGCGGTCGCGCAAATTTTGCCAATCCCGAGAATCCGTATGTTCAAAGCAACTCTTTTTGCATATAAACAGGAGGGGAGCAGGGAGCGTATAGTCTGAAGATAGTCGCGCCACGCGAGAGGAAAGGTCGATGGGAAAAAAATCAGTATGCCCGGAGAGTCCGATCACGGTCCAATAAATTCGAACGGGAAGGCGGGCGCCGGAAGGCCGCTCAGAATTGCCCTCCTGTTTCCTCCGGCCGTCTTGCCCACCAGCCCTCCGCTTGGAATCGCCAGCCTCAAAGCCTGGCTGGAACGGGCGGGTTCGGGCAGGCAGGTCGAGGTGCGCAATTTCGACCTCAATCTGGCCTATTTCGAGCAAGCGGTCCGGTGGCTGGGCGATGGACGATTGCGGATGAGCCTGCGGAAAATGGAGTTTGAAACGACTGCCCGAAAAGTGAGGGAGGCAGTCGACTTCCTGCGTGGCAAAGAGGGTGAAGCGTTTTTCGATCCGGGGCTATACGATGAACATGCCGCCGTCTATACCGGATTCGGTTCGGTTTTGAACGGACTTTTCGATAATTTTGCCCGAAAGATTCTTCTCGGCCTCCCGATTCCCGCCCTTGTGGGCGGATTTTTCGAAGAGCTGCTCGGGCCCGTAAAAGCATTCGAGCCGGACCTGGCAGGTTTTTCCATTCTTTTCAGCCAGCAGCTTTTTTTCGCTCTCGCACTGGCAAAGCTGGGCAAAGGATGGGAGTGGGAAGCGGGGAGCAAGGAGCAGGAAGCGGGGAGCAAGGAGTGGGAAGCGGGGAGAGTCGGTCCGGGGGCTCCGGCCGACCAGGGCCTGGTGTGTAACGGCCGTTCGGTAACGCGGATGGCCTTCGGGGGCGCCACCTTCTCGGTGATGCCCCATCCGGGGCGCCTTCTTGCTTCCATACCGGTCTGCGTTGGGCAACGGCAGGGGAATCTGGACGCCGGAACGCTGATCGATTACCTCTTGGTGGGAGAGGGTGAAAAGGGCCTGGAAGCGCTGGTCAAATCCGACTTGTGTCCGAATGGCGGCGTGCCGGGTCTGGTCTATAAAAAAGATGGGAAAATAGTGACAAACCCGGCTCAAGGCGTATCCGATCTGGGTGAGCTTCCACTTCCCGACTTTTCCGATATGCATCCGGACAGGTATCACTCGCCGATGCCCGTCTTGCCCTACCTTTCCTCTCGCGGATGTCCCTGGCGACGCTGTGCCTTCTGCACGCATCAAAAGACTTATCTGCACTACCGCGAGGAGGATGCCACGGCCACGGCCCAAAAGATTTCCATGCTCCGGGAAAGGTATGGGGCCACGCATTTTTGCCTGGTCGACGAGATGCTGCACCCCCGAAGGCTCGACAAGATTTCGGGGGAGCTGCTCCTAGAGGATGCGCAGGTTTTCTTCTCGGCCTACGCCAGGCCTTCCGGGTTTTCGCCCAACGTCTTCGAAAAGGCCCACAGGGCGGGGCTGCGCCTTTTGATGTGGGGGGTCGAGTCGGCAAGCCGGCGCGTGCTCGACCTCATGGGCAAGGGCACAAACCCGCCGGAGGTCAAAACGGTTCTCCACTCCGCGCACCAGGCCGGTATATGGAACCTGCTCTTCGTTATATTCGGATTCCCGACCGAAACAAAAGCCGAATGGCTCACCACTCTTGATTTTCTCGATTCCTGCCGCGAGTCGATCTATGCCCTTTCCCGCTCCCGCTTCATTTTGCTCGAAGGCTCGAAGGTCTTCCTCGACCCCGCCCGCTACGGCATAAGCCGTATAATCGACCGGCCGCAAAGAGACCCCGTCTCCATAGCCTACGATTATGAAGTGACCGAGGGCCTCACTGTGGAGGAAGCTGCGGGTTTGTTCCGGGAGAGCCTTGCCCGACTCTCCGGCGCGGGCCGCTCTCCCTGGTTTGGACAACTCAGGGAACACATGCTGCTGTATGCTTCAAGATCGGGTGAATCGGTGAATGGGTGAATCGGCAAAGACAAGCAAGTTGCTATTCCTTGGCTCTGATTGGCCCATTCACGGCTTTCACTCGTTCGATCCCACCGGCCCTTATTCTGTACCGATTCACCGACTCACCCATTCACCGGCTCTTCTTCAACTCAAATCCTGCGGTCGCGGAGTAAATGAGCCCAGGTTTCCCATCCCAAGGATGGTTTCAAACCCGGCGATCTTTTCGAGCGTCCGGTTGATGCCGCCCTGGCCGAGGAACTGGTTTTCGGCCTGTTCGAACTCGTAGCTCAGCTCTTCATAGGACTTGCCCGGAACGGCAACCCGAAGCAGCGGGAAAAGGGCCGTGTCTTCCCACGATTCGTGCGCCAGTGTCATTCGGGTCAAAAGATGAATCATGTTTACCGTTTTTCGCCGGTTTTCCTGGTCTTTTTGAGACAGGCCCGCGCAAAGCGGCTTCAAGATGTCGGTCAACTTGAACGCCGCGCCATGCTGCTGACGGAGCACCGCGATCAGGTCCGCGGTATTTTTCGTGGCGGCGAAGACCGGAAAAATGAATTTTTCCTCCATCAACTGGTGACAGTTGATCATGAAATCGGAGATGATGGCCACGGCGCCCCCCGCTGTTTCGGGGGAAATATCCATCTGGGCGTCGATTCCATGCCTGATCTTGTCCATTACGGCCAGGGCCCGGCGGGTGAGTCCGTGCTGCCGTTCGAGGGCTTCGATGGCGGTGAAGGTGGCCGCCGCCCGGGGCGGGACCGACTTCGAGCACCCCGCCAGGAGTCCGGCGCCGGTAGCTCCGGCCAATACAAAAAAGTTTCGTCTGGAAAGAAGGTCTTTAGAAAACATCGATTCTCCAGGAAAATATTGAGATAATATCGGGAACGAGCGGGCGGGTCAGGACCCGATCCGCGGCCGGGTGTCATCACTTGCCTTATTTTTCCAACTCGGTCGTTCTGAGTAGTGGATTTGAACCTCTCTGTCAATAAGCTTGATACGGGTATCGTTTCGAGCCGTTTTCGTCGGAAGGCCATGATCAGCGTAATAATTCCCACATTTAACCGGGCAAAACTTCTCGTGGAGGCGGTGAACTCCGTTCTCGCTCAAAAGGACCTCCGCGAGGAGCTGGAATTGATAGTGGTCGACGACGGTTCGACCGATGGTACCGAGGAGACGCTCGGAACGCTGGCCGGTGAGATAAACTACCTTCGCCGGGATCACGCGGGGGTGAGCGCGGCCAGAAATCTGGGGATCTCGGTTTCCCGCGGCGAATGGATCGCCTTTTTGGACTCGGACGATCTCTGGCTTCCGGGTAAGCTTTGTGCGCAGATGGAGTTTTTGGCCGGCCATCCGGACATCCGTCTCTGCCAGACAGAAGAATTATGGATAAGGAACGGAAAACGGATCAATCCTCGAAAGTATCACGCAAAGCCTTTCGGACACTGTTTTTCGCTGCTGCTCGAAAGGTGCCTGGTAAGCCCTTCGGCCGTGGTCCTCCATCGCGGCCTTTTCGATTTTGCAGGGCTTTTTGACGAATCCCTGCCCGCCTGTGAAGACTACGATCTGTGGCTCAGGATTGGCTGCCGTTTTGCCTTCGGCCTGGTCGATACGCCCCTGGTGATAAAGCGCGGCGGCCACCCGGACCAGCTTTCGGCCACCGTTTCGAGCCTCGACCGGTACCGCATCGAGGCCATCGTCAAGTCCCTCCGGTCGGGGCTGCTGAACCCCGGGCAAAGAGAGGCCGCTGAAAGGATGCTGGACGAAAAGCAACGGATTTACTGCAACGGGTGCCGCAAGCGGGGCAATTCGAGCGAAGCGGCAAGGGTCGAAGCGCTCGTGCGGGGCGCGCTGCAGGGTTGATTCATGTATGCTTTGTTCTTCTGAACCAATGCGGAAAAGCTGACCTAAAAAACTGGTCAACCACAAGAAGAGATCATATAGTGCAGGGTAGACGACTTAGGGAACGAGGGTTCCACGGACCCCGATCTTTTTTGGTCACCAGGCGCCCCTCGGGAAAGGAGGCATAGATGGAATGGCGTGAAGTGGTCGAACACCCAAGCCTCAAAGACCTGCCTTTCAAGATCGAGACCAACGAGTGGGGGAAAATCGTGATGACCCCGGCTTCCTATGGACATGCGGCATACCAGGCGCGCATATTTCGGTGGTTTGTATTATCCGGCGCGGGGGAGGCGCTCGCCGAGTGCCCCATCCAAACTTCCAAAGGCGTTAGAGTTGCCGATGTGGCTTGGGCAAGCGCCGCTTTCCACAAAAAGTTCGGACCGCAAAATCTATCGTTGCCCGAATCCCCGGAAATTGTCGTGGAAGTGCTCTCCCCCTCGAACAACGCCGCCGAGATGGAAGACAAGAGTAAGCTCTACTTCCAGGCGGGTGCGAAGGAATTTTGGCTTTGCGGCGAGCACGGGGACTTGCGCTTTTTCGACCCCTGCGGGGAACTGGAAATAAGCGGCATTTTCCCGGATTTTCCTGGCCATATCGACATCCATGTTGTGTGAGCAATTGGAAGGCGGGGTCTTGCGGCGAGGAGTGACCTGAGGTCTTCTTGCTTGGTTAGCCGGCCCCGTTTCGGCTCAAATGGGCTTGCGTTTTGTCCGGCCCCCTCTATAATGACCTTTGTGATGCTTTGCAATAAGTAGCGTATGCACCCAACAGAGACGAAAGGAGACGATATGCTTTTTATGGCTATATTCAGTTACTCTCCCGAGGATAGAGACCTGGTTATAGAACGTGGCATGGGAGGGGATAAATCGGGCGGCGTAAAAGTCCAGGGCGAGTGGTTCGATATTTCCGGCCACAGGGTGTTTCGGTTGTTCGAGGCCGAAGACGACGCGCATCTTGCCTCGTCCGTATTTAGCTGGAGCGACCTTGGCGTAACGGAAATCATTCCCGTGATGGAGACCGAAAAGGCGTTGAAGCTGCTTAAGAAGGTGGGGAAGAAGTCCTGAAGACTCCTTGCCGCTTCAGTTGCCAAAGATAAAAGATCCTCCCGGTCCTCATTATGGGGTTCAGGAGGATTTTTGTTTTAACCGTGGATCGAGGTGTGGCGAACTATTCCGATGTTTCTCCCCGGGTGAACGAGGCGGGTGCAAAGAGGAATGAAATGTCCGAACGGGCTGTTTCAAACTGCTTCCGGATGCCCATCCGCAACATCTCCGAAGAGTTTCTCAAGCTCTTCTGCGAACTGGTTGCCTCTGCCGAAATCACGCTCGACGATTCCATTGCCCGAAAATTTTTCATTCGTCTTGGGTCCAAAATGGACCGGGGTCTTTTGGCCTGGCTTTTCGAGAAAAGATTTCCTCTGCAGCCCTTTGCGGACTGCATCGATCCCAAAAGAATATTTCCCGGCGTAGCCCAGTCTTCCCGGGCGCTGAGGAAAAGATGGCGGCTTCTGAAAAAACGGTTGCGCTCCGTAACGGGTGAGGCCTGCAATACGACCTTGGCGCCCGACCGATTCGCAAACCGTGCTCTCGATACCACCCTCGCCGATCTGCGGCCCCTGGTAGGTTTGGCCAACCGCTTAGAGCGTGCAAAACCCGCCTGGAGGACCCATGGCAAGGCGGTGACATCGACATGCGGGGCGGAGGGCGTTGGTTTTTGCCCCGGGATGAAGCATCTCTACTGGGGAGGGGCCGGAAGCCGTAAAATGGCATTCTGGGAAAGGCTGGTCCACTGCCAGGCCCGGGAGCTTACGGAAATCAGGCGGATGGCCCATGAAGTGAGCAGGCGAACCGGCCGCGTGGTGCTCAGCTGGCACAATGCGTCGCTTGGCGCCTCCGGTGGGTGGGCCTTCCGGGACCCGGCGGTCGAGTTCGACAGCCCAGCATGCCACAGCCGTTTTGTTCGTGAAGTTTTGAAAGAGGCGGCGAAGATTCGGGAATCTTTCGACATGGCCTCGGCCATGGAACTTTGCTCGATGAGAGAGAATCGACTCTTCGCCCCGAAATTTGCCCGGGCGGCTCAAGACTCCGGGATTACAGCCGGAGATTTTTTCCGCGCCCTCGAAGAAGCGGAATCGTTCGGGATCCAGAATTGGGTCTCTGCCGGTCGCAGCAAACAGGAATGGCCGGGTCCGCTTGCCCTTCACCAGCGAATATCGCCTGCTCAGATCTCCTCCTGGATGGAGAGCGGTCGCAATTCCTGGGCGGAGGGGTTGATCCTGCTTTTTGCGCTGGCCACACAGGGGCAGCGGATGCTCGACTCGGGCGAAATCGAGTCGCTGGCGCTGCCCTGGATAGACAAGTTTTTCCTATCGTCCAGAAGGCAGGCTGACGTGGTATATCTGGGCGCTCTGTACCGATTCGTATCGGCAAATATGGAGAGTCTCCCGGTCCTGTTCTGGGATGACACCACCCATGTCAGAACCCCAAGTCTGGGACTGGCCCTCCGGGACATGGCCGGGGGCGGTATGGACTGCAGGGGCCTTGGCATATTCAATTCGACTTTATCGGAAGGACAGGCGGCGGAGCGTGGCGAAGCCCTTCACATCATCTGCGGGGAGTATCCGCAAAGAACCTTTTTCGCCCTTCGCCCGCTCGATGAAAATCACTCTGCCGGGGCATACCGGCAGATTTTCGAAGACCTCGATGAAAGTTTCTTTTCCAACTACGATTCGTCCTGGAAGGACAACCTGGCTTTTCTATACGCGGGAACTCAGGTTTTCCCCCTTTTGGGAACCCAGACGGAGATGGAAGCCGTGCCGCCATGGCTTGTGGTCAAGGGAAAGCGTTATGGTTTCGGGGCATGGTTCAGACGGATTCTTCGCCAGGTTTCGCTGGGCGAAAATCATGAGCCCTCAGGGGAGCTTCATCCTCGGTACTGCTCGTGGGCAAACCTGCTCTGAGCAAGAATCCCCGCGGATTATAATTCTCCTCTTGCTTTATCTTTTTGAATATTGGAAAAAGCCTTATAGTACCGATATGTATCGATGACGGATGCAAGGAGGGGCAGGGGCGTTCAGTGGAATGGAAACAAAGGTATGGTGAATTTCAAAAAGGCTCGTGAACGGATGGTGCAAGCCCAGGTAATGGCCCGTGGCGTTCACGACGAGCGGGTCCTCGAGGCGATGAGGAAGGTGCCCAGGCATCTTTTTGTAGATGAAGCGTTGCGGGACCAGGCCTACAGTGATCACCCTCTGCCTATTGCCGAAAACCAGACCATCTCCCAGCCTTACATAGTGGGCCTCATGACCGAGAGCCTGGAACTCAAAGGCGCCGAGAAGGTGCTGGAGATCGGAACGGGTTCCGGGTATCAGTCGGCGGTGCTGGCCGAACTGGCTGACAGGGTTTTCTCGATCGAGCGGCATCCGGAGCTTGGCTACCGGGCAAATTCCATACTGCGTAATCTCGGGTATGATAACGTCATCATAAGGGTTGGAGATGGCTCTCTTGGCTGGCCCGACGATGCGCCCTTCGATGGGATAATCGTCACGGCGGGCACTCCCATGATTCCTCAGCCGCTCATCGATCAGCTGGCGATGGGTGGCCGGCTGATTGTGCCGGTCGGCGACCGGATCGCCCAGGATCTTATCCTGGTCCAGCGGGGGCGTGAGGGAATAAAGAAGACAAATCTGGGTGGGGTTAGGTTCGTTAACCTGGTGGGGAAATGGGGATGGAAAGAATAGAGATCGGCAGTCCGATTATTGGGGTGGTGGGGCGGGGGGTGAGCCAGCCCGAGTTGAGAATGGTGGCCGAGGAGGTCGGCCGTGAGGTTGCGCGCAAGGGAGCGGTCCTGGTGTGCGGCGGCCTTGGCGGTGTTATGACCGATGCGGCCAGGGGCGCAAAAGAGATCGGCGGCATTACGCTCGGGATTCTTCCCGGGCCCAAGACCTCGGAGGCTAATGAATTCATCGATTTTCCAATCGCTACCAACATGGGGGCGGCTCGCAATTCGATCATCGTTCACACCGCCGACGTCCTGATCGCCATAGGGGGCGGCTACGGAACGCTCTCCGAGATCGCCCTGGCCCTAAAATTGGGCAAAGGGGTGGTGGTGCTTCAACCCAGCTACCAGATTCCGGGGGTGATAACCGCCCATACGCCGGTTGGGGCAGTTGACGAAGCACTGACGCTTGTGGAACTGGGACGCACGCCTCCGCAAGTAACCGAGGGCCAGTCTTAAATAAAACATCGGGTGATTGTATTGAAATCGGTCTCTAAACGCGGTTCGAAGAAAAGTGGGCCAAAAGCGGCCGTGGAAGCCGCTAGCTTACCCGGCGCGGTTGATGGTGAGGCCCGCGACCTCCAGGAGTTGCTGCGGGAAAACGAAGCCTTGCGAAAGGAACTTTCCGCCGTGCTGGCCAACGCCCTGGAAAATGAAGTGACCTGGAGGCATTTTGCGGCCATCGAGCGGGTGCTTTTCAGAACGCGCGACATGGAGCGGTTGATAGACGACCTGCTCAGGGAAATCAAGGAGCGGTTCCAGACCGGCCTTCTGGTGTTGTTCCTCTCGTATTCCGAGGTCCTCGACAGGCTCTTCCAGGGCGAGCCGCAAATGAGCCGTGAAACCGCGTCCGGGACCTGGATTTCCCCCCTGGACGGCCAATCGGCCCAGGAGCTTTTCGGACCGGCCCTAAAGCCCGTTCTTTTTTCTTCCCCAAAAAACGGCTATCCCCCCCTGTTGTCGCACAGCGGCGATACCTTGCGCTCCGGGGCGCTTATTCCCTTGAAGATTGGCGACATCCTCTTCGGGGCGCTTCTGCTCGGCAGCCCCGACCCCTTTAGATACGATCCGGAAGACGGCACCGATCTACTCGAACAGCTGGGAATAAATATTTCCCTGTCTATGGACAACTGCCTGACCTATGAGAAGGTGCGCGATTTTGCGGTCAAGGACCCACTGACCGGGTTTCTCAATTTTTTTCAGATACATACCATCCTGGAAAAGGAATTCCGAAAGGCCCGCCGCTCGGGGGGCGCGCTTTCGGTCCTGGTGGTCGACCTCAACTTTGTCCAGGACTGGGACGAGTCCGGAAGCGGAATGGAAGTGCTCCAGCATGCGGCCCGCCTGCTCGAAGACATTCTACCGGGGGACCAGTGCTTTATGGGCAGGTACGGCAGCGATGAGTTCCTGATCGTGCTTCCCGGAGTGCCTGAAGAGGAGGCGCGCGAGGTCATCCCCTATATCTCCACCACAATGCGCAAATCTCCCTACCGGGAAGGCAACACCGCGACCCTCATCACCACGGCCATCGGCGTCGGGGCCATCGACCAAAGCGCCCGGGGCGCCCAGGACCTGGTGGATGCGGCGTGCGCCGAACTCTACGCCGTTAAGCTGCGGCATGCGCCTGTCGCTGAACAGGACAAAAAAGCGACCGGAAACGGAAAAAAACAATCGTAAGGCCTGGTGTTGACTTGCGCCGCCTCGTCAAATACCATTGAGGGGACAGACTACTTGTTTTTGTTTATTCACTCGCGGTTCCGCCTGCGGACCGCCGTGCAGGGAGCATATGCCGATGGCTGGGAAGGACAGGCAAGCCGAGCTGGAAAAAACCTACCGGGAACGCGCCCTCAAGCTCTTCCCGTGGATATGTGCAAAGTGCGGGCGCGAATTTGGCGGCAAGCGACTGCGGGAGCTTACCGTTCATCATAAGGACCACAACCACGGGAATAATCCGCCCGATGGCAGCAACTGGGAACTGTTGTGCCTCTTTTGCCATGATAACGAACACTCCCGGTCCGTGAACGGGGAATGGTACGATGAGGTGACGCCGGGAGAAGAGAAAGTGGACGCGGTTACATTCAGTCCATTTGCAGGACTCGACGCTTTGTTAAAGGCCAAAAAGTAATGGCGCTCGAATCCATTCGAAAAAAATAGATGAACAGATATCGATTAAAGCACAAAGATAGACCCGCCTGAACCGGGATAGAGCCAAGAATCGCAAACTCAGGGCCTGGCCCCTCATCCGGATCGGAGCGATTTTTGAGAAATGGTTGGAACTAAATTCCGTGGAAGAAGCCGAGACCTTGGCCAGGATCGTAGCTGAGACCCCCGGAAGCCTTGAGGAGCTAAAACGCCTGTCGACATCCTCCCCGACCTCACTACCACAATCGCAATCGGACATGGACATGCTCGCCATCAAGATCGACTACGAGGAAAAGGAGCTGCGGAACTGGTGGCTTGAATGGGTATTTCTTGGATCGCACTCTGTCGAAGCGGTGGAAAATTTGAAGAGGAAAGGGCAGCCATGAGCGAACCGGGAAAAAAGAGAGCGGCCTACGAGGACCTTTACACTATTCCCGAAAACAGGATCGGAGAGATCCTCG
>JARLHP010000003.1 GCA_031292195.1 Syntrophobacteraceae bacterium | reverse complement strand
GCACAACCGCAACTTCCATCGACCGCTTTCAACATCATACCATACGTTGGCCGGGGTGCTCCAGAACTTCGCTCCCCCCGATGGTGGGCAACGCTACGCTTTTGCCCACCCTACCCTCGCAAAGCAAATGAAAAGAGATAAAACGAGCGGGGGAGCATCTCCCCCGCACCCCCAGGGATTCGGCCATACGCGCTGCGCGCGTGTGGCCGAGCGCCGCCGCACCCCCGGCAGGTCCTCATACCAGCCGGCGAAGGCTTTCCATAAGATCGGCGTACTCATCGCCCGTAAAGCAGTAGCGCAGTTTGCGAAATGGTTCCCGCAAGGCTTTCACTTTATCAACCGGATTTGCGCCCTCTATCACTATTTCCTTCATCAGGGCGGCAAGGGACTGGAAATCCTGTTCCTCCATCCCGAAGCGAGTCATTTCGGCTACTCCCATGCGTATGGAGCTTGCGGCGGTGAAGCCTTCATCCCGGGGGTTGGCCTGGTAGTTGGAAATGATGTTGTTGGCCTCGAGCCTTCGGGCGACCTCGGGCCCCCGGGCGTAGCCGACGTTCAAAACGACCTGGTGGGTTTCGGTAAAGTCCAGGCCGGGATCGCCGGCCACCTCGAAGCCGTGGTCATGCAGCGCGCGGGCGAACGACTTGGCGTTGGCGATCACTTTGCGCTGATATTCGTCCCTGAAGAAGTTCATTTCGTAGGCGGCCATAAGAAGGCCGACCAGCGTGCCAAGATGATGGTTGGACACCGCTCCGGGGAAAGTCCGGCGCCTCACGGCCTCCCACAGCGCGTATCTTTCCTCGTGCTCTTCGTAGCGGCCGGCTATTACGCCCCGCTGCGTGCCAAAGAAGGTCTTGTGGGTCGATCCTGTAACGAGGTCCGCCCCTTCGGCAAAAGGGTGCTGGAAATGTGGGCCGATAAGCCCCAGCACATGGGCCGCATCGTACATGAGGACCGAATCGATCCTCGTCTCGTCCAGGTACTTTCGGATTTCGGCCACCGGTTCGCGGTGTAAAAACATGCTCTTGCCGAAAATGATAAGCTCGGGCCGGCAGGAGTCGATCAGCTCAAAGGTGGCGGGAAGGTCGATCTTGTAGGGATTTTCAGGCAACACGGGAAAATTGGCCACTGCCGGCCGCTCGGTGTGGGGATGGCGGGCGACGAAGTCGCGAAGCGCGCCCATGGGCTGCGCGCTGAGGTGGCCACCCCGGCCAATGTGGTTGTTCATTACGCTCCTGATGCGGCGGGGCTCGCTCCGGCGGTCGGCGCGGTTGATATAATCGAGCATTGCGCTAAAAACCGTCATATTGGCCATCTGCCCGCTTATCACACGGGTCTCGGCCTCGGCGCAGCCCAGATATTTACGGAACTCTTCTTCGAGCAGCCATTCCACCTCGGCGATAAAATCGGTCCCCTGGTAATAAAAAATCTCGGTATCGTAGAAAGCCCTGGCCCCTTTGTGCTCGGCGTACCTGAAGGCCGGGTCGGTTATGGAGAGTAACCGGACCATGGGGGAAGGAGTCATCTCGGAGGGTATGAGGTTGATGCACTCGTGCTGGCGCCAGCGGGTATTTTCCACGGCCTTGCGCAGAAGGAGCGCCGGGCCGGCGGGGGGCACGCCCGCGGCTTGCGAATGCGGCTCGGCCCGCTTGCCCGCTCCCTTGCAAAACGGGCGAGGACAAACGAAGGGAAGCTCCGGGATCTGATGGCCGCTAACGATTGGGTGGGCATAGGGCGGCGCATCGGAGCGGAGGTGGTATTCCACCACGACCGCATCCACCGGCTTGCCGCGAACATCCACGACCAGTTTATCGTCCTCGATCACATCGCTGTCCAGATAAGCCAGGCAAATGGCGCGAAGATTTTGATCGGCTGTCTGCCGGGACAGAAGCCCTTCCTCCTCGAAACCCCGGTAAGGGACCATCGTTCCGCTGCTGATATAGCCCACCGGCCTGCCGTCCTTGAAGACCTCGGCGCCGGCCCTGGCGATCCCCCTGCCGGTCACCGCCACACACTGGAACATCCGGGGCAGCTCGGCAATCAGCGAGTAATCGCGGGCGATAATTTTGGACCAGGCGGCAAACTGCCTGGCCAGGGCCGCACGGCCCACGAAATCGCCCTTGAGCGAGGAAAAACTCACGGCCCATTTGGCCAGGGGAAAGGCAAAGCAGGGGATTTCCCGCCCCTGCCGGTCGATTCCGAATTCATGGCCGTAGAGAGGCAGAGAGGATTCCAACCGCAGAGTGTCGCGAGCGGCAAGCCCCGCGGGCACGGCCCCTTTTTCCAAAAGCAGGTCCCACAGCCCGGGCGCGTCTTTGCGGGTGACAAAAAGTTCAAAGCCCAGCGGCTCCCCGGTGTAACCGGTGCGGGCGACCATCACCCTGGCGCCGGCAATGGCAACAATGCCAACGGCATTGCGATAGGGCTCGGGAAGCCCCGCCCGGTCCCGCGCCGCCGCCTCGATCATCCTTCGGCTCCCGGGCCCCTGTAAGGCCAGCATGGCCATATCAGAAGTGAGATCGCTCAGTTCAACCCCTCCAAACGACCGGGCATGGAACTGGAGGTGGTCCCAGTCTTTGCCGCGGTTGGCGGCGTTTACGACAAGCAGATACTCCCCTTCGACGAAGCGATAGAGAAAGGCGTCGTCGATCGCCGCCCCAGTTTCGTCTGGAATGAGCGTGTACTGGGCCGCGGTAGGAGCAAGGTCCAGGGCTTCGGCGTTATTGGAGAGGACATGCTGAACGAACCGGAGCGCACCCTCTCCGCGGATGACAAACCGGCCCATGTGGGAGACGTCGAAAATTCCCGCTCCGCTGCGCACCCCCAGGTGCTCGTTTACAACCCCTGAGGGATATTCAATGGGCATTTCCCACCCGCCGAATTCCACCATGCGGGCGCCCAGTGCTTTGTGCCTGTCGTATAGAACGGTCCTTTCAACCTTTTCCATATGCAACCTCTGCTGAATTGGAGGAAAATGAGCGCTATCCACTAAGCACACTAAGAAGCACTAAGGAAGATCAGAACTTGGGCTGTTGCTTCGTGCTCCTTCGTGTTCCTTCGTGCTCTTCGTGGATCCGCTGGACGCAGGCGCTCTGCAAAGCAGGAAATTGAGCGCTTTCATGGTCATCACCGTTTCCTTGTCCCCATTTAGCACCTCGATAAAGGAACTGATGATGCCACGGTCCGGTTTGGACCGGGAACGTTTGGCATCCAGAACCGTGATTCGCACGGCCAGTTGGTCGCCGGGGCGCACCGGCTTTAGCCAGCGCAGCTCGTCCACCCCCGGAGACCCCAGGCTGGCCGTCGAAGGCAGAAAATGATCGGCAAAAAGCCTCATCATAAGGCTGGACGTATGCCATCCGCTGGCTATAAGGCCGCCGTAAACAGAGGCTTTGGCAGCTTCCGGGTCCGTATGAAAAATCTGTGGATCGTAGCGCCGGGCGAATTCGATAATCTCCGCCTGATCGACCGCAATCGAACCGAATTCGTACACACAACCTGGTTCGTAGTCCTCAAAGTAGCGCTCATCTCTCGTGTTCTCAAACCTGCAATCACTCATGCCTCAGCTTTTCCTCTCTCCATTTATCACTCCGGCGCATGTCAAGCGCGGATTTCGCGCGGCGCTCGTTTCGTCGAGCCGCCGCACCTTCGGGCGCCAGGGAGCGTTATGAAGCAGCTCCGGGTTCTCACCCGCCTCTTTGACTATCTCCCTGAACGCTTCCACAAACAAGTCCAACTCCTCTTTGCACTCGGTCTCCGTGGGTTCGATCATGATGGCCCCGGGAACGACCAGCGGAAAATATATGGTCGGGGGATGAAAGCCGTAGTCGATCAATCGTTTGACCATGTCCAAAGTCGATATCTTAAGGGGCGCCTGGAGTTTATCGGAAAAGACGCATTCGTGCATGCAGGGCCTGTCGTAGGCCAGGTGCAGGATGGTTTTGAGCTTTTCCTTCAGGTAGTTGGCGTTCAAAACGGCCAGTTGGCTCACCCTTTTGAGTTCCGGTCCAAGGCTCAGGATATAGCTGTAAGCCCGTATCATGATCCCCACGTTGCCGTGGAAGGCATGCAGCTTTCCTATGGACAGGGGGAAATCGCTCGCAAGCCTGTAGCTGCCGCCCTCTTCGACGATACGCGGTGTGGGCAGGAAAGGCTCGAGGTGTTTCCTGACGCACAGGGGGCCGGCGCCGGGCCCTCCCCCTCCGTGCGGGGTGGAAAAAGTCTTGTGCAGGTTCAGGTGAAGAACGTCTATCCCTATGTCGCCCATGCTTACCATGCCAAGCACGGCATTCATGTTGGCCCCGTCGGCGTATACCAATCCGCCTTTCGCGTGGACTATATCGACAATCCCCCGGATGTTTTCTTCGAAAAAACCGAGTGTATTCGGATTGGTGACCATGATTCCGGCGGTATCCTCGTCCATTGCCGCCGCAACGGCTTCGACCGAAAGCACCCCGCGGTCGTTGGAGCCCACCTTTACGGGACTAAAACCGCACAGGGCCGCGCTGGCGGGGTTTGTGCCATGAGCGGTGTCCGGAACGATGATCTTGGAGCGGCGCCGGCCTTTACTGCCGTGGTAGGCATGGAAGACCAGCATGCCGGCCAGTTCGCCCTGGGCGCCCGCCGCCGGCTGCAAAGAAACCGCATCCATTCCGGTTATTTCAGCCAGGAAGCGCTCCAGCTCGAACATCATTTTCAGCGCGCCCTGCGACAACTCCTCCGGCAACAGAGGATGAGCGCCGGCAAAACCGGCCAGGGCCGCCTGCTTTTCATTGGTCTTCGGATTATACTTCATGGTGCACGAACCAAGGGGATACATGCCCGTATCCACGCCGAAATTCCAGGTGGAAAGCCGGGTGTAGTGGCGCACCACCTCGGTCTCGGCAAGGTCCGGAAAATCAGGCCCCCTGCCTTCCAACTCTTCGTCCACCGGAAAATGATCCACATCCCGGCGGGGAAGGGACATCCCGCATCTTCCCCGCTTCCCCCTGTCAAATAGCAACGGCTCGTTTAGCACCAGCCCGCTGGAACCCGCAAATTCTTTCATCACCAATCCTCATCGCACGTTTAGGCCAGAGCGGCCGCGGCCCTCACGCAACAGGGTAATCGGCCTTTAACCGACTCACCAACTCGTCCATATCCATTTTCGTCCGGGTTTCGGTTACGCACAGAAGGTAGCGATCGTCCATGCCGGGGTAGAAGGAACAAAGGGGTAAGCCGGCCACCATTTTCCGATCGAGAAGGCGGTGGTAAACCGCCTGGGAACCGGCCGGAAGCTCCACCACGAATTCGTTGAAGGTCGGGGCGGAAAAAGGAATCCCGAAGCCGGCTTTTCTCAGTTCGTTCTTGAGATACTCGCTCTTGTCGTAGTTTAGCCGCGCCAGTTCCCGCAGCCCGCTTCCCCCCAGCGAGGCCATGTACATGGCGGCAGTGACCGCGCAAAGGCCGCTGTTGGTGCAGATGTTGGAAGTGGCTTTTTCCCGCCTTATGTGCTGCTCCCGGGTGGCAAGAGTAAGAACGAACCCCGGTTTTCCGTCCCGGTCTTCGGTCCTGCCCACCAGTCGGCCCGGCATGCTTCGCACGTAGCGTTTGAGGCAGGCGAACATTCCCAACCCGGGGCCGCCATAGCTCTGGGCAATCCCGAAACTTTGGCCTTCCCCGCAGCAAATATCCGCGCCAAGGCTGCCCGGGCTCCTATACAGGCCGAAAGCCAGAGGTTCGGTAAAAGAGGCCACCAGCAACGCCCCGGTACTGTGGGCAAGATCCGCCGCAGCGGCCAAATCTTCCATGCAGCCCACGAAATTGGGCGACTGCACCGCAACGGCCCCAAGTCCTTCGAGGGATTTGAGTCCGGCAAGCTCGGTTCTACCCTCGGGTGTATGGGGGAGTTCGATGATTTCGAACCCGGCCGGCTGGAGGTAAGTGCGGACCACCTGCCTGTACGAAGGATGAATGAGGCTGGAGAGGGCCACTTTTTTCAGCCCGTTCACCCTGGCGGCCATCAGCAGACCTTCGGCCAGCGCTGAAGCTCCGTCGTAGAGGGAGGCGTTGGCCACATCCATGCCCAGCAGAAGAGAAACAAAAGTCTGGTACTCAAAAACGGCCTGCAGGGTCCCCTGACTGATTTCCGGTTGATACGGGGTGTAGGAGGTGGAAAATTCGGATCTCCCCAGAAGATAGGAAATCGTGGCGGGAATGTAATGGTGGTAGCTCCCGGCCCCCAGAAAAACTTTATACTCGGGGGCGACGGCCATGGTTTTGGCCAGGGCGGCCATCATATCGTTTAATTCCCACTCCGTCACCGGTCCGGGGAGTTTCAGGCCCCCCGCCATACGGCAGTCTTCGGGGACCCCTGAAAAAAGCTCATCCAGGCTGGAGGCTCCAATGACCTGAAGCATCTCGGAGATATCCTCTTCGGTGTGCGGCAGGTATGTCATTCTTTCAATCCTCGAAGCATTTCGAGGTATGCATCCGGGGTCATGAGCCCTTCCATTTCGGAGAGGTCTTCGGGCTTCACCTCGGCTATCCACCCATCGGTATAGGGCGCCGAGTTGACCAGGCCGGG
Organism: Syntrophobacteraceae bacterium; assembly: GCA_031292195.1. Lineage (GTDB taxonomy): Bacteria > Desulfobacterota > Syntrophobacteria > Syntrophobacterales > Syntrophobacteraceae > SbD1. Next base: position 5,661 of record JARLHP010000003.1, on the reverse strand, counting down.
CGAGCCCTCGAGCGCACTATTCACCGCGATTATTTCCCCGCCGACCGGCATAAAGACCTCGGCTACGGCTTTTACCGACTCGAGCGCCCCGCATTCCTCGCCTTTGGCATATTTGCGGCCCATCTTCGGCACTTCGACAAACACAATATCCCCGAGCTGATCCTGTGCATAATCGGTAACGCCTATGCGAATCACATCTCCCTCGACTCTTGCCCACTCATGATCCCTGGTGTAGCGAAGGTCGCCCGGAGTCACCAATTCACTGCTCTCTTTCATCTTCGTCCCCTTTGCCCGCACGGTTCGACGGGTGTGCGTCCTGTGGTTGTGGGAGAATGCCTTTGCATTGCGGTTTGCATTCTAATACAAAGTCGCCCAGCGGCCAAGAAGCTCTCGGAGGCCACCGGCCACCCCGCCGGCAATCATCCCCGGGTTGTTTGAATTCATCCGGCGAACGGGCGGGGAAGCTTCCCACTCGCCCTCGCGGTATATTACATAATCGTAATTTCGCCGAATTTAATTGAATAGGGGTGGAGTTTCAATATATAAGGGGATTCAATAATCATTCACCTCTTAAATCAAATAGAGCATTCATCATGCCAGTTTACAGTAAATATGGATCGGTATGTTCCAAAGGGGGTAAATTGCGAATTTGTACGGTTGCCCTCCTGGCCATAGTACTGGGCATAGCGGCGGGAAACCTTGCGGCCTTTGCTTATCCGTCGAACAACGTGCCACTTGACAACTGGGCCTACGAGGGGCTGGACAAACTGGCGGGATTTGGCCTGATCTATTCGGATGTCCACGGGATGCGGCCCTATACGCGGTTGGAGGTGGCAAGGCTGGTCGGCGAAGCGCTCGATACCGAAAAGGAAAAGAAGATCGATCTTCCCTCGCTCATCGACTATTTTCTGTGTAAGTTCAAGAGGGAATATAAGGAGGAACTGGCCTACTACGGGCACGGCAAGGCCGGGACCCCGGCCGTAATGACCATAAAGCCCATCGATAATGCCAAAATGGGCTACGTCTACTCAGACGGCCAGCCGAAGGATTTTCTCAACACGGGCAAAATAAAGCAATATCCCGGTGGCGCAGGGCAAATAGTCGGCTATGAGGGCACGCCCCTTCTCCCGAACAACCAGGGGGTGGTCTATGGAAAGGGCAGCAATTACTCGTTCCAGTTTGCATCCAGTTTCGAGCTCTGGGACATGTTTTCCGGCTACGTGGAACCTATTTTCCTGGTGCGCCCGAACGGGACTCCCGGTACGGTCAGCGGCGGCGTCCCCGGCACGGTCGGAAGTCTTGATTCCAACGAAGTCGACCTCCTGACGGGGTATCTGAAGTTTTCCCCCTTTGATTCCTGGGAAGTCGAAGTTGGCCGGGATTCGATGTGGTGGGGCCAGGGTTACGCCGGCACGCTTCTTCTTACCAACAATGCCCCCCCGCTCGATATGATAAAGGTTTCGAACCCCGCTTCGCTTATTTTACCCGGGTATTTCAGCTACCTGGGCCCATTTAAATACGCTTTTTACTGCGCGCGCCTCGAAAACGACCGCGATTATCCGCACACACTCTATGGCGGCAGCCGCTTCGATTTCAAGCCGACCCCGAACCTGGAATTAGGCATGTCGCACACGTTCCAGTTTGGGGGCAACGGCAGCGGATCCCCGGGAAGTTTTTTGAACTGGCTCGAACTGACCTCCCTTTACAAAACGGGGGGCGGGACCGACGCGGAAAACCACGAGGCCTCATTCGATTTTCGCTATCGGATGCCGTGCCTGTGGAATGCCGAACTCTACGGGGAGTGGGGCGGGGAAGACACAGGGTTTAAGCCCGACAGTGTAAGGACGTTTTTCCTGCAGGACCTGGCCTACGTCCTGGGATTGTATGTCCCCCGGATAACTCCGGACGGCAGGACCGACCTGAGACTGGAATATGCGGACAATGTCAACGAGGGAGGGCCGGGGACCAAGATAAACGGATTGTGGTATGCGCACGGCCAGTATATATCCGGGATGACCTACGAGGGGCTGATTCTAGGGGATCCCATGGGTCCGGATGCGAGGCGGGCTTTTGTGAGGGCCACCCGTTATGTGAGAAACGATCTCAAGGTGGGACTTGACGGATCCTATACGCAAAGAGGGGCCAACGTGGGCCGGTGCATAGAAAACACTTACCAGGTGGGCACGGACGTGACCTACAATATAAACGCGGCTTTCACCGCCATGGTGCGGTACGCCTGGGGCGATATTGAAAACTTCAACCTGCTCAGCGGGAACAACCAGCAGGATAACCTGCTCATGCTGCAGATGAAATACGAGTTTTGAATTTAGGAATTCAGGAATTCAGGAATTAGAAAGACTGGTAGCCCTGCTGTTACCTTCTCAATTGTTGGCCATGATTCGGTCCCCACTCAACGCGATAAGCCGTTTATCAGCAGTAACCAAGGTCAGATCGAAAACTAGAGCGATAGCCAGCGGAAATCTGTCGGCAGACTCCTGGTGAGAAGGAGTCAGCAAACTGCTTTGAATCACTATTTCATTGTTGACCAGCGCTTCATTGCAGCACGTCCCATTCTCTTGGGCTAACGGCCGGAGAGACTATGTCGCCGACAATCTCACCGGCGCCACGCTCCGTTCCCAGCCACGGAACGCGATCCGCCACAGGTGGAGGCGGGACGACTTGGGCGATGGGCTCATTTCCGCGGGTGACAATAACCGGCTGCTTTTTTTGCCTGCTTTTTTCCGCTTCTGGTTTCCATTTCTGGTTGCCGCTTCAATTGCCGCTTCTGGTTGCCGTTTTGCAAACCCCGCAACTTTCCTCTATACCGATCCCTGCGAAGCAAAAATTGATTGAAAAAACCTTGTGCGCTTGCCCTGGCCCGGCTTAAGCGCAGCCAATAGAAAGTCCGACTCGTAGCTACGGCGAGTCGGGCTTTTTTTATCGGCATGGAGGAAAAACCGGATGTCCGACCAAAAGAGAGCGAGTCGAGCGATCTTTCGACCCTTTTACTCACCAACGGCAGCGCTTCGGAGTTGATTTTGACAACGGCGCTTTTTAGGCTTAGCGGCTCACCGGGTTTGAATACGCCGGCGGAGCGGGCTTGGTTGCTTAAGAGTTCTACGCTCAGGAGAATAAACCATGAAAATCGGAAAAATCGCAACCTTGGCTTTTGCGGTGCCGGCTTTTGCCCTTTGGGGCACAGCGGCCTACTGTGGCTTGGGCGGCCAGGAGCCGTCAAAAAACATGGGGAGCTATCGGAGTTTCTCTTTTTATGCCGACCGGCCGGGGAATGCGGCCGTAAACTGGATGCAGCCGGGCTTCGCGCCCACGAACCCGTGGGATGAATTCTGGTTCGATCCGAGCGGCAACTTCGAAGTTGCGGCCGGTATCACGACTCCCGGGCCAGTAAATATAGGGACCAATTACCTCACCGCCAACACCCTCGCCCAAATCACCGCCAATGCGAACTTTGCGGGAACGGTCTATCTGACCGCGCCTGTGGCGCTCACGGGCAATCTCACGCTCACCTGCGATCTCAGGCCTGTGAAGGGGGCCGTGATTACCACTACGGGCCACACGCTCACCCTCCCCGTTCCAACCTGCAACCGCTACCAGATATTTGCAGGTACGGGAACCGTGACGTTCAGCAATGGCGGAACGGTCTACCCTGAGTGGTTCGGAGCAAAGGGCGATGATTCCACCGACGATTATGCAGCCATCCAGGCAGCGGGTGGGGCTCTCTCTCCAGGCGGCGGCACCCTGCAGGGGGATAAGACCAAGACCTATAAATGCGGGACGGGACTTGTGTTCCAGGGTCTCAACAATCTGATGCTCAAAGACCTGACGCTTGACTGTTCGGGACTTGCCATGAGTGCAACCGCTGTTACGGTGGCAGGGGCTGCCACGACCACTACAACCACGCTGACAGGTCCTTTGGATTCAGGGACAAACACTTTTGTGCCGCGCTCCACTTTGACGATAAATGTAGCCAACTCCTCGGGATTTGTGGCGGGGGACATGATTACTTTTCGGTCCACGCAGCCGTGGATACCGGGATATGCCAACTACGTCGCGGGCGAGCTAGGCTTTGTGGCATCGGTTGGGACCGGGACAATAACGCTCGTCTCGGGGCTTAGGACGGATTACACTATCTCTGTTGCAAGCGGGTATGTCGTTACGATCACAAAGATCAGCCAGATTGAAAATCCCGTCGTGGATAACGTGAACGTAACCGGGTCAGGGTCCGGGAAGGACCAAATAGGCATATATATAAAATATGCCGCCCATCCAGTAATCAAGAACTGCATTGTCACAAATTGCGATACTGAAGGGTTGGATTTCCTCTGCTGCGACCACGGCCTGATGGATAGCAATGAAGTATATAATTGCGCCGACACCAGTCACCCGGCAGGCTATCCATATATTTTTGATAATTTTTCAACAGACTGCACCCTTCAAAATTCCAAGGCCGTCAATTTCAGGAATGGATTTTCCATAGCATCATGGGTTCCTGTGTGGAACTGGTCCGTCATAAATAATACCTTTACCAACACCCTTACTCCTGTCCTTGGGGGGGAGGCAATAAATACGCACCCGGACGCCCGTAACGGTGTTGTTGCGTATAATCATATAGAAAATGTGGTGCAAGGTATTTACTTGATGAGCGCTCACAATTTAGTTATAGGTAATACAGTACGAAACATCTGGACTGTGAGCGGCTCCGGTGTCGGCATCCAGATATCTGATTGGGGCGCCTCGAACCAAAACATGATGACAAAGATTGTCGATAATTATGTAGTTGGTGTACGTGGAATAGTTGTACTTTCATCAGATGGTACGTCATACGGTGTTGATATAGATAATAACACTATTGAAGGAACTACAGTCAACGGGATTGCTCCTGATTATGGAATAGATGTCAACACGCAGCAGTCGAGCATACAGGGCAACAGGATAACCGGGTTTCCAACAGCCATCTATACACCTGGATATACCACCTCAAGCACAGTTATGCCTGTTGTTGTAACCAACAATGTAATAAATGGTGCTCGGCAGGGGTATGGAGTGTTAGATAATGCCAACGGGGCGGGGCTTACCAACGCCACAAATGCTGGTTTTGTGAAAAGCACGAATGCTGTTACGCTCATTTTGAATGGGACATTTTACTCTTTCCCGGCTCATGATAACTGGTGGGATTTCACAGGGGTATCCACAGATAGTACCCACTATAAAAAGGTTGCGATAGTGCTGAGTCCAACTCACTCACCACAAATCATTGCAGGAAACCCCGAAACCAGCCAAGCTGCGGCGGTGCTTCCACAGATACCTTATAACGATTATTTCCTGGGATGGGTGGAGATTCCCAACAGCTACTCGGGCGGCTCTCTGTCGGGGTTTGTTTTCCATAATTTGGCGGGCTGTTTCGAGCAGGTTCCGTAAAGCAGGGTGGAGGGTGCGTCGGGGACGGGAAAAGCGGCTAAGACCAAGGGAGGGCGAACTGCTCTAAGGGACGGTCCCTCCCCAATGTTGTTGATTTAAGAAATCCCAAGCTTTTCCCGCCTGTCTGAGCACCGCTTGATCTGCGACCCCTCACGGGGTCGTTTCCTTCTTTTTCGTTCCTTTCCGGGGGTATCGGCCTCACGGCCTCAACCCCCGGCTAAT
>JARLHP010000171.1 GCA_031292195.1 Syntrophobacteraceae bacterium | reverse complement strand
GGCCGATACCCCCGGAAAGTGAGGCCGATACCCCCGGAAAGGAACGAAAAAGAAGGCGACGACCCCGTGAGGGGGCGCAGATCAGAACCATCAATCAAGGTATCTCTGATCATATTGAATCCCCGCTTTTTCGAGGAATTCGACAAATTCCTCACGGAATGACTTAAATCGGTGATGCTCTTCCTGGTTGCAGATGTATTTGCGCACGGCAACGCGAACCGTGGCGCTCACGGTGAAGGCCGCATATCCATCTTGCCACCTGAAGGTGCGATCTCCGATTTCATCGTGCACCCACTCTGATGACGCTTTCTTTAATTCGCGAACAACGTCCGCCAGACAGTGGGTGGATTTGAGCGCCAGCAACAAGTGAACATGATCGGCAACGCCGCCAATGACCTCGGGAAAGCCTCCCAACCCACGAACAGTCCCCCCGATGTACTCATGAAGACGGGTACGCCATGAAGGGTCGATCGAGGCAATACGGTTTTTCATCCCGAAGACTAGATGATAATGGAGACTGAGATAGGTGGATGACATCGAATGCCCTTGCTGGCGCCCCTTCGGGGTGCATGATGATGCGGCTTGCCTTCCGGTGGTATCGCCCCGTGGGCTCAACCACCGGCTAATTTTTAACTCGACAGCATTGACCACCACCCGATGGTCCATACGACCACTATACAATAGAAAAAATGGATTTCAGGAAAGACTGGATAAAACCTCAAAAAATCCGCCGAACATTTTCTCGATACCGGCTTCATCGAGAATGGTCGCTCTAGCGTTGGCTCCCAGAACGGACAATAACGCCCGATCCAAGAACAGACACACAATCATCTTGGCTATTTCATGCATATTCTTCAGAATGAATCCATTAAATCCACTCGTGATATACATTTCTTCCGGACCGTGAAAAACATCCATGGTTAAAACAGGAAGCCCCCAGTACATCGCTTCCACAATTCCCAATCCAAGACTTCCAGGAACACAAAATATATCGCTGATATAGAATATCTCGTTTATTTTCTCTTTATCGTATATTGGGCCAAGATAATAAAAATTATCCATGTTCTGTACTTTTTCAATATGTTGTCGAGTGATTCCAGGCCCTATAACAACGAACGCAATATCCTTCGACATGGCGAAATATCTGTTAAATATTTCCAATAATATATCAAACTTCTTTCTTTTACTTATTCTTCCTACAAACAACACTATATTGTTTTCGGATATGCCATATTTAGACGTAATATGACGCCGCGCATTTACTTCCTTTTCCTCATATCCATCCAATAACAAGGTATTATTTGCAATAAACACCTTTTTAATGTGAGCTTTCCATAAATATTTGCATTGAGCATTAGAGTATAACAGTATTCCATCAAACCATATATGAAATATATTCTGTATCCATCTTTTAATAATGTGATTGCGCTTTGTCAAATCGACTCCATGTCCATAATATATTGACTTTATTTTCTTTATTTTTCCATATAATATACTGAAGCAATAGAAGAAAATAATCCCATATTCTTTGGACAATATATTGATTTGAATCACTATTCCTAATCTGCGAACAATTGAAATATAGTTTTTGATCGTCATGGCCATATCTATAACTGGAAAAGATACCGGCTCACTTCCTTCTTGAATATGGCTGGTCCATACATATAATTTATAGCCTCGTTTGAGTAGCTCACGATAAAGCAGATTGTAAATTTTTACTTTGTAAAATAAAAGCGGCGGATGAAGTAATAGAATATTTTTCATATCATCTGTTTGTAGCGGCGCAGCCGCTTCGCGGCTCTGTTTGGCGTTTCGGCGGCTGCCTTTGGCCAGGCGCCGAATCCCGGTGGGCGCGGGGGAGACACAATGTTGTTCAGATAAGCGACTCAACTGGAATCGGTGCTGCTCTTTTAGAGCGACGATCGTGATCCCGGAGGGATCAAAGCCATTAGCCGGGGGTTGAGGCCGTGAGGCCGATACCCCCGGAAAGTGAGGCCGATACCCCCGGAAAGGAACGAAAAAGAAGGCGACGACCTGCTTGGTCGTCTGCCCTGAAGTTTAAGCAATTTTGCACAATCATAGGGGCGGAATACCATAGCCCGGGGCATCGCCCCGGGAAATTGCATACCCAGTGGTTCCAGCCCTGAAAGGGCGAAATATTGAGTTTTGCAAGAGGCTCCGATATCCAAAATGTCAACTCACGCGTGAGGTACTAAGCCCAAATCCCGCCGCCCTTCTCGAGAGTCACAAAGAGGCCTCCAAACAAATGGTGTTTAAACAGGCGGGAAAAGCTCGGGGCTTCTCAACTCAACTCCCCATGGGCTGCTGTTTTGATCCCTTTTCTTTATGTACTTCTTTGAAAATAATGTTCCACTTCTTCAAACGTATATCTCGATCTCACCATTTCCAGGTGCGCTCGCAACGACTCGTTTGAAAACCTTGGCCGCTGTGCTCTTGCCGGTACCCCGTACGCGATGCAATAAGGAGGGATGTCCCTGTTCACAAGAGAACACGCACCAACAATGGCCCCTTCCCGAATCGTAGTGTTCTTGAGGATCGCCACATTTGCTCCGATCCATACATCGTTTTCTATGGTGACCTGTCCAAATTTTTTGCTGTCGCTATAATTCATCATAGGTACACCCACTCGATCGACGATATGATCCTCGCATTCGATTACGAGATTGGGACCAATCATGATATTATTACCAAACTTCAGTTGATAAGCCGAAATTCGAAATCCGCTCGATATAAAAACATTATCTCCCAACCGGATCTGTTCCGGCCGTAAAATCAATCCGTTACGAGAAAGAATGACGTTTGCGCCGCATTGCGCGAACTTTTTGTAGTATCGAAAATAGCGTAATCGCCTCAGTATATTGATGCCCCCAGCCTTGATAGCCTTCGCCATATTCCCGGTCTGCCTTCCTCTCAACGGTTGCGGTATTCCTCATAGCGGTAGGGAAATATCACGCTGATCTGCCCCAGGTTGCTGAAAGCTCTCCTCAGCCACCCAACGGAAATGTGGAGGGCGAAGGGAAGCGTGACGCAGGTCAGGGCCAGGGACAGCAGGCATAGACAACCGCGACAAACATAATGCCACACCCTACCCGGCGCCCCTTGGGGCATATGCCGGCACGCAAAGCCTTGCCCTCCCCGGAAAGCCCGCTTGAGCACCCACCGCACGCTAAGCCGGTCTTTTTCCACATATTCTGTCACAACCGCTTTTTCGGCCCAATAGAACCTGGCGCCAAGGCTGCGGATGCGCTCGAAAAAGTCCGAATCCTCATCGCCGCGAAGGCCCAGCCGGAGATCGAAAGGGGTGGCAAACAGGTCGAGCCACTTCTTTTTGACCAGGACATTGCCCGTGCGCCCCCGCTCGACAAGAGCATCATTTTGGTGTCCGGGCCGCTCGAAAAACCGCCCCTTTACAACCCAGTCCGGGCTCTCGGCGGGAAATGCAGGCACAACGGGTCCCAGCACGGCATCGGCCTCGTTTCTTAGAGCGCACTCGTAGAGCTCCCTCAGCCAGCGGGTGCACACCACCTCGTCATCATCGACAAAGGCCACGAAATCGGTTCCCGCAAGCCTTACCGACCTGTTCCTGGCCGGGGCGATTCCTCGCTCCGGTTCTATCTCGTAGGCCGCCTCCATGTCTTTGGACAGCCGGAACTTCTCCACCACCCCGCCGCCGGAGCCTTCCCGGTCATTGTCCACCACCGCTATGCGGTAGACCGGGCCACCAGCCTCCTGGTTTGCCAGGCTGTCAAGAAGCCTTGCCAGGCCGGCCGGCCTCTTATAGGTAGCCACGCATACCGTTATATTTGCCCTCACCCTCCCAACCTCCTCACAGGAAGCCAGAAAACCAGCGCCAGCAAGGTTTCCCCAAGAAGCGTCGCCAACAGGCTGCCCGCGTCATTATAGAGGCCGATCAACAGAGCGCTGGCGCATACGGTGACGATCATCACCCCGAAATTGGTGATGCCAAGGTAGCGGAACTTCTCGAATACCTGGAGAACGAGCGACAAGTTGGTCCTTACGGCCTGGGCAATGAATATCAGACCCCAAAGCAGAATATAATGACACGAACCCGAGTATCCCCTCCCGAAAAGCCGCGGAATCAACCGCTCTTTGCTCACCAGCAGGATAGCGGCGTAGGAGCAGATAGCCAAAAGCAAATACTTCAGGATTTTTCGCGCGGAGCGCAAAATTTCATCCGCTCTGCCAAAGCACCGGTCGCTCGCCCATTGGGGCACCACTATGCGCCCGTAGGACATCAGCAAAAGCCCGACCGGCATCAGCATCAGCCTTGCGGCGTTCACCTCCGCGGTGTTTTCCGCGCCCCTGAGGATCAGGAGCATATAGACATAGCTCTGCCTCTGCGCCCACGTGACCGCAACTCCAAGCAGAGCCCACCTGCCGTTTACCCAGCACCGTGAAAATGAGGCCAGCCACCCGGTGCGGCAGGCCTCAAACCACCCCGCCCCGAGAAGCCCCAGCAACCCAACCCCCCCGATTATCAAGGATGAAGCGCCCATCGCAACAAAGCTCAGGATGTCCATAGCCGAGGGGAAAGCATATGCAAACACAAAAATGAGGCAGAACAAGATCACTATGTACAATATGTCCAACAGCAAAACTTTAAAGGGCTGCAAATTCACAAACAGCAAACCGCGGTAGAACTCCCTCAGGAAAATCGCCGGAACAGCGACGGATAATACGACAGCCATGGTCATCTCGTGAGTGTTAAAGACCGCGGTTCTAAAAAGAACCCATGCGGTGAAAACTCCCAGGCCACTGAGCGGAAGCCACAGTACATACTGGCCCACCGCCAGGTGAGAGCAAAAGATTTTTTTTTGAACACTATTCATGGTTGGCGCGATAATCGACATTTGTACATTTATCACGGCATCTTGCAATCCACTGGCCAGCAGGATCGCCGAGAACCCGAACACGTAAAGACCATAGTCGAATTTGCTGACGCAGCGGATGATTATAATCCCTATAATAAAGTTGGCGCCGCTCAACAGGGCCTGGTCTATCGCCCCTATCCCCATTTTGGCCGCTAGCCCGCTTCGCAGCTTTGATGCCGACCAATATTTGACGCCTGATTGTTTGCATACCGTTAACGGCGACATTTATCCATTTCTAATCATCTGTAATATTTATGATCTGGTCGCGAGGTTATCCACGTAAAAATAACACAAGATAAATATCAGCCAGAGTGGATGCGTCACGCGCATGATAGATGCCTCGGAGATATTATGGATGAGAATAGACATGACCAGGATTGCCATGGACACGGTTGCCGCGTACTCGGTTTTCAGTATATGCTTTGATAATCGCACATATCGGAACAGGATCAGTATGAACATAATCAGACCCATAAACCCGCCTGAGACGACCAGGTTGAGGTATCCGTCGTGGAACTGGGCGTAGGATATGATATCTTTGGACAGTACCGAAGCCATGGAATCGAAGCTCCACCCCAGAAACGGCCTCCGGGCGACAGCCTCGGCCCCCGAAGCCCACAGCTCCGTTCGCCCGGTGAGATTGGACTGTCTTCCCATCAGCTGAAAAATGCTCCGACCACTCAGCGGTCCGGGATGGAAGGCATATAATGCGATTAGTACACCCACGCCGATCCATGCATAGATAACGAGCCTTATTACCGGATGTTGCGGTTTGCTCGCGTCCATGTTGATCAAGGACAAAAACGAAGCAATCGTAAACAATGAACACACCACAGAAGTTACACTGTCTGACATGTAAAGACATAACATAGCTGATGCAATCAATATAATGCCAATAAATCTTATGATCTTTTTTTTAGAAAAATAGATGCAACTCGCAGCGGACCACACTGACATCATGCAGGTGAATCCTAGTTCATTAGGGTGAGAACCTACTCCCATCCATCTACCATTATAGTAAATCCCTCGGCTGGGCAGAATAATCGCAATAACGATTGACCCAATGATAATTATTAGAAAGATACCAGCGAATATCATGAACAGTTCCGATATATCATCATCTATATAATAAACAATGCATAGCACAACTGCTGTAAACCCTATATTGTGGACAAATGTAATAAAAACTATTCCAGGATAATTTGACCACAATGAGGATGAAAACACATACAACACTGCCAAAACATAAACAACATTCCTTCGAACCGTTATAAATGTCCAGTTGTATTTACATATAAGCAGTACAATAGCCATAATATACGACGTGCCCAACGCCACTTGCCTGACCGGATCCGAAAGAGGGGCTACCGTGCTGAAAGTATCTTCGGTTTGAGCCTTGAATGAAACTATTGTAAAGATAAGCACCAATACAAACGGGACAATATATATACGGTTTACTCGAGGCTTTTTGACCGCCCCATGCACACCATCACTTTCCATCATGTCGCTTCTCGAAAAGGCTTCGCCGGTCAAGGCCCGGTCCTGATGCCTGTAATTTTTACCTCCGAACCATCCAACCTCTGCGCATAAACGAGTATGAGCCCTTTTCGGGGGACGGCAAGAATCTTCGGGTATCCAAAATCACCCGCCGGGTCTCGGTATACCCTTTGCCACCGGGAACCGGTTTTCGCGCTTTTCCTAAAGACGCTTATCCCGGTTGCAAAGGCCCACAGCGTACCCGCATCGTCGGCGTATACAACGCTCGCGCCCCGGGGGGACCTTTCGGGTTTGGACCATGTGGCCGATGCCCCCAAAAATCGGGTCAAAATCCTGGGCAAACCTATCGGGTTCAAGAGCATCAAGGGGCGCCCGAGCCGGTCGGCGGTAAGCGATGTGGGCGCGTAAAATTTTTGTGTCCCTCCCCCCCCAAACACCCCGCCCGAGTCCTCCGGGGAAATGGGAAGCCGGTAGCGCGTTCCATCGGCTCTTAGGAACGTGCGGCCCAAGTCCGGCGAAAAACCATAACTTGGGTCGCCGCAATCCTCGCCGGCCCCCCCTTTGCGCCACAACCAGGAGAGGTGCATATGGTTCTTTACGTCGAAGAAAAGGTGAACCAGGTAAACCGACCATCCCTCCTTGAATGCAAAGGCGGCTATCTCCCGACTCTTCACCCCGCCCGGCAGATCGGCATCGGCCGGACCAACAAACACCGGCCCCCCCAGACCTTGCCATCTTTTCGTGTCGGGCTCATAGCTCGCGATGGCCCCGGCAAATCCTCTATCCGCCCATCTTCGCCGGGGGTGAGTGGCGAATCTGTAGGTGATGTACAACTTCCCGGTCCGGTCGTTAAAAAACGCCGGGTAGGTGATCTGCGTGCCGGCAATGGCCGCCGTCCCGAAGCGGGGGAAAGAAACCCGATTTTCCCATTTCAAAGACTCCAGTTCCCCCAGTGTCACCGGCGTCCCTCGAAACTCGAATGTGGAAATATCTGCCGGCCGCCTGGAAACTCCATACTGCCAGGGCATATTGTGCATATTGTACGCTACGTGAATGGTGCCGCTTTGATCGATGCCAATAGAAGGCCCGGTATGATACAGGTCGTCCAATGTCCTGTCTTCAATCAGCGTTCGGGCCCACCGCCACCCTCCGGTGTTCCCCCTCACGCCCTTCCAGACGAAGGTGCGCAGGTTGACCCCGCTGCCTTTCCCCTCCGGTTCTTCGACGGTTACGGCATAGACGGCCCCGTCAAACCACGCCACCGGCGTCGAGAAAACGTTCAGGCTGGACGGGGCCACCCGGGTCGCCGGAAGGATCACTTCCGCCGCCACCCGGTTAGAAGCCCCCATCTCCTTCGAACTGCAGACAGTGCCCACCAACACCAGCAGCACAAAACCCAGGAATATTTCCAACCGATGCTTAGCCGGCGCCGCCATTATGGTCAGTCCCCTATCGAACCGTACGAGCCCGGAAGGGCTCGTGAAATCAGTCGCGCATAGCTTTCGGTTTTAAGATATTCATATTCTTCCAAACGCGCCGGATGAGTGATCAATTCCACATTTTGGATCACCGCTCTATTGACAATTTCAGATAATTTGGAGTCGCTACGGCTCACATCAAGCTTATATACCGATCCGATAACCCTATATCTATGGTGAATTATATAATCGATTAACTTTCCATATAATATGGCGCAAATATTTTTTTCACCGCCGCTGCCACATAACCTGGGTCGTATTTTCATATTGTCCGGTATAATATTATCGCAAATGATATTCATACAAAGATGGATGTGATGGTGGCCATCAACATGTGTTGGCGTTTTCATAAATATTTTGATAAACTCGTCATATTGCGACATGAATGAATATAATATACTGTTTCTTATTACCGGGTTATAGATTGTTCTAATATATTTGCTTTTACTAAAATACGTGACCAGCCTTTTCTGGTGATCATTAAGCACGGCGCCTCCACGTGTGTTATCGAACTCCCGCGTGAAATTGAGATGAAGACCAACAGGCAGTCCGTGCTCGCGCGCCACTTCCGACGCTCTGAGACTGTCGTTCATGAATAACATTGCCGTGGTGCTTGTAATTCTGTCATTCCGGTAGCAATCCAGGATTCGGTTTGTACAGGTTCTATTCACCCCCCAGTCATCCGCATTGATTATTAACATCCGGCCATTTCCTCAACGTCTTTTCCTTCGAAGCCGCCCCCCCCTAACATAGCTCCGCCGACTCGATTCCAGGAAGGCAAGACCTGCCATCCAAAAATCGTGGTCAAAAGAGCGGGGACATGAGCCTCCTGCGGGACCCGGATCGCAGCGGCTGTGCCGCACATGACCAGCCCGCGACCGGAACGCCGGCGCCTCAGCCATTTCCCCATTTCTTTATTATGTATGAGTTGGAGACCAGTTGCACTGCCCTCCACTCTTATGAAGGGCAGACCGCATCTATCTACACCCAATTTGAGCTATTAAATCTGAGAATAATTAGCCTATAAGATCGAATCACTAGAAACTGCAGTTCGTCAATGAAACTAATTGCAATTATTATCGACATAACCTATAACTTGCTTCTTGAGCTTGATGCTCATTATCATAATATAAGTCTTTAAAAAATCAATTGGAAAAATCATAATACGGCGATTAATCATTCCGAACTGATGGTACCTGTGATCCTGGGCCACCTCCTTACCGTTTCGTGTACAAAGCATCCCTGCGCTCATCGGCTGATAGTGATGAACCGAACCCTTATAATTCTCTCTGTGCCAGGGTAGATCCCACCCTTTGTGGAAGCTATGTTTTTATGCGGAATTGCGTTTAAGATTGATGTAATGGGTTGGCCGCCTCAAAATGGTGCGGTGGAACTCGGTGTCAAAAGTAGTCTCGTGGGCTGTAAGGGTCAATGTTGTTCAGTTAAGCGACTCAACTGGAATTGGTGCTTCTCTTTTTGAGCGACGATCATGATCCCGGAGGGATCATAGCCATTAGCCGGGGGTTGAGGCCGTGAGGCCGATACCCCCGGAAAGGAACGAAAAAGAAGGCGACGACCCCGTGAGGGGTCGCAGATCAAAACCATCAATCAAGATATCTCTGATCATATTGAATCCCACCCGACGCGGCCATACTCGCACCGGATGATCCGCAAAAAGCAGTATAAATATTCACCGATATCCAAAATGCCATCTCACGCGCGAGGTACTATCTCACGCGTGAGGTACTATCTCACGCGTGAGGTACTACAGGCCAAAATCTCCCCGCCCTTCTCAGCCGAGAGTCACAAAGAGGCCTCCAAACAAATGGTGTTCAAACAGGCGGGAAAAGCTCGGGGCTTCTTAACTCAACAACATTGGGTGTAAGGGTGGAGTCTCGACGCCGAACAGATCAGCTGGCGATGATATTGGGCGCCGGGCCGCCCCCTATTTTTTCCAGAAGCTCCTCGAGTGTCAGGTTTTTAACCGGGCGCAATTGGCTCACGCCGAAGTAGGCCCTGTTGGCGGCGTTGTAAACAAAGGATTTGTCGGCGGCCTCCAGGACTTCCTCCCATTCGGCGCCGAAGTATTTTCGAAAAGCATCCTGCAGTTCCTTCGCGCCGACATCTTCGGGCACTGCGAGCCAGATATTGTCGAGGTTGCCGACCGCAACCAGCCTGCGCGGGTTTGTTCACCCGGATTCATAAAAATAGACCGAGATCTCCGAAGCGCTCTCACCGAGGCGGACGGCAAGTTCGGCCAGGACTTGGACATCCATCGTTCCAAAAACAATGCGGGACCGTTTCGCAGCAGCATCGACCATCCCCGGTAAACGTCCGCAGCCAATGGCCACCAAAAGAATTCCTTCGGCCACATCCATCTCAATTCCTCCCATCTTGCCGAGGGACTCGGCCCTTGTCCCCATTCACCGGCTCTTATTCGCCTCTTTACTTGCCGTTTCTCTTGCCGTTTTGCGGCCCGTGATTTCCCGGTGCTAGAATGGGCGGCGCAGGCAAAGGATTTGGACCGTTTCGCCCCGGGGCCGTGCCCTTGCCACCGGGCAACCTGAGATGAGCTTCCGGAGATCTGAAATTGAACACAGCTTCCCCTCAAATTACCGCGGTTACCCTGGCTGTTTTTCTGGCTGTTAACCTGGCTGTTATCTGGCTGTTCCTGGCTGTTTTCGCATGCTGTTATTACGCTGTTATTTTTGGCCCGCAAGCCGGCATAAATAAGTTAAATCAGGCACATAGCAAAATAGAGAATATGAAAAAAGCAATTTTACAGCCAGGAACAGCATGGCAGGAGTTTGACCGGCTCTTGCCTCACCGATTCACCGGCTCTTGTCTTTCCAGCTCTTGTCTTTCCGATTCACCCATTCACCGATTCACCGATTCACCGGCTCTTATCTCACCCTCCCCTGAGCTTCCTGACGTCGCCTATTCTGATGGTCACTTTCTGGGCGTCGAAGTACTCGATGAGAGGGATGGTGTATTTGCGGCTTGCGCCGGTCATCTCTTTAAACTGGGGGGTGGTGATTTCGCCGTGTTCTTTCAGCCAGGCCACGAGTCGATCCTGGAGTTGGGCCATGGCCGCGGCGTGAAAGTAGATCTCTTCTTTCGTTTTGACCAGGGTCCCCTTGGCCAGCATCCATTGGAGCACTTCCTGGCGTTGCTTGGGTGTGCCCGACAGGGCGGTTTCGACCTCCCGGAAAAAAGGGGGCTGCAGGCCGGCGTCGCGAAAGGTTTTCTCGATTTTTTCCCGTATGGTTTCCTCGTCTTTACTGAGGGCCACTTTGTGCGTGGCAAGGCGCACCCATTCCATTTCCAGGCCGATTTTTCCTTCTTCGGCCAAGTGGCGCAGTACGAAGTTATAGAGCCTTGCGTCCACGGATTTGGCCAGAAGCGCCGGGATTTCCTCTTTGGGCATACCGGCCTTGAGCGGAAATCGCCCGTGGTAGTCGGACAAAATGGAGGTAACAGCCGCTTTCATTTCTTCCAGGGCGCCCGGGTCGATCAGCCGCCGGTTGTCCTTGTCGTAGATCACCACTTTCCCGGTGCTCATGAACTGCTGGAGGGTTTTATCCACGAATTTCATCGGCAGGTTGGCCCGGATGCGCAGTTCGGTCTCGTCAAGGCCTGCCCAGCCGGCATCGTGAAGATGCCAGAGGATTATGTCGGGGTCGGAAGCATTGAACAGGTTTTCGAGCGCGCTTGCGGCTTCGCGCTTGGCGGCGCCTTTGTGTTTTCGGGGAATGGGGTTGAGGACCGAGCCCCCGCCGATTGTTTGCACCGGGGAGTAGGAGCGGAGCACGAAACGGTCTCCGCGCAAAACCGCGGTCGGCTGGTCGAGTCTTACCTGCGCGAAGGTCTTGTCCCCCGGTTTCAGTTCTTCGCGGTCGAGCAGGACCACTGTTGCCAGATGCTCGGCGGTCCCGGTGTGGAAACGTATTTTGGCCCTGTGTTTAAGAGGTCTTGGAGCACTCCGCAAAAGTTGGAGCTGCACGTCCACCATGGGAGAGGGATGAAGCGCTCCGGCGGAGGCCAGAACATTGCCGCGCTCGATCAGCGCCCGTTCCATGCCCTGCAGGTTTACGGCCGTTCTCTGGCCCGGAAGGACTTCTTCCACGTCGTTTCCATGCACCTGGATTCCGCGCACCTTGCTCTTCAGGCCTTCGGGGTAGACGACTACGGGGTCTCCCACCCGCAGCCGCCCGGAAATGCTGGTCCCGGTAATGACGGTCCCAAATCCTCGCATGGTGAACACCCGGTCTACCGGCAGGCGAAACGGCCCGTCCGCGCTTTTGGGTTCGACCGCGGTAAAAAGCCGGGCGAGCGATTTTTTGAGCTCTTCGATCCCTTCGCTGGTGGCCGCCGAGACGGCCAGGATTTCACTGCCCTCCAGGAAGGTCCCCTTTATGAACTGGGCGATGTCTTCGCGCACCATCTCCATCCAGTCCGGGTCTTCGACCAGGTCGGTTTTGGTGAGCACCACGATGCCCTTCTTTACCCGAAGCAGTTCACAAATCTCCATGTGCTCGCGGGTTTGCGGCATGACCCCTTCGTCTGCCGCGATCACCAGCGCCACCAGGTCGATTCCGGTGGCGCCCGCCACCATGTGTTTTACGAACTTTTCATGGCCCGGCACATCGACTATTCCCAACCGCTCTCCCCCGGGCAGGTCCATGTGGGCAAACCCCAGTTCGATGGTGATACCCCGCAGTTTTTCTTCCTTCAACCGGTCCGTGTCGATCCCGGTAAGGGCCCTGATAAGCGAGGTTTTGCCGTGGTCGATATGGCCGGCTGTTCCCAGGATGACCTGTTTCATAGGCTTGTCTTTGCGCTCCGGCGTCTATAAAATGAGAATCCGTTCGTTAATTTAGCAGAACCGCATCACTGCGCACAAGTCTCAAGGCGGTGGCTCTATTAAAACATTGTTTGACTTTTCGGGAACTAAAATATTATCTTTCTTCGGATTTGAAGCCTTTCGTGGAGACCTGTCATGAATTTCAATATTGCCGAACAGAGCCGAATGAAGCGACTGCCTCCCTACGTGTTTGCCGAGGTCAACGCCCTTAAGATGGAGAAGCGGTGGGCCGGGGAGGATATCATCGATCTGGGGATGGGAAATCCCGACCTCCCGGCGCCGAAACACGTCATCGAAAAGCTGGTGGAGGCTGCCAGAAAGAAGCACAATCACCGCTATTCGGCCTCCCGGGGAATAACCCGTCTTCGCGAAGCCGTCTCGGAGTGGTATAAGACAAACTACGACATCGATATAGATCCGGACCGGGAAGCGGTTGTGACCATCGGCGTGAAGGAAGGCTTGTCCCACCTGGTGCTGGTGCTCATAAGCCCCGGAGACGTCGTCTTTGCCCCCAACCCCACTTACCCCATTCATCCTTTTTCGGCCATTATAGCCGGGGGCGATGTCAGATCGGTCCCCATCGGACCCGACCGCAATTTCCTGGACGACCTGCAGATCGCCATAAAGCAGACCTGGCCAAAGCCCAAGCTGCTGGTGATCAGTTTTCCGCACAATCCGACCACTACGGTCGTCGATTTGGAGTTCTTCGAAAAGATCGTCGACTTTGCCCGCGAACACAAGATCATGGTGATTCATGATCTGGCCTACGCCGACCTCACTTTCGACGGCTACAAAGCCCCGAGCTTTCTCCAGGCCAAAGGAGCCAAGGAAGTAGGCGTGGAATTTTTCTCCATGTCCAAAAGCTACAGCATGGCCGGGTGGCGGGTGGGCTTCTGTGTCGGCAACCCGGAAATGGTGGGCGCTTTGACGCGCATAAAGAGCTACCTTGACTACGGCGTATTCCAGCCCATTCAGATCGCGGCCACCGTGGCGCTCAAAAGCGATCAGGCGTGCGTTCGGGAAATTGTGGAGACCTATAAGTCCCGGCGCGACATTTTAATTGACGGCCTCGACCGCATCGGGTGGCCAACCGATAGACCCAAGGCGACCATGTTCGTCTGGGCCAAGATTCCCGAAGCGTTCCGGTCGATGGGGTCGGTGAATTTTTCCAAGTTTTTGATCGAAGAGGCCAAGGTGGCGGTATCTCCGGGGCTTGGCTTCGGCGAATACGGCGATGAGTTCGTGCGCTTTGCCCTGGTCGAAAATGAAATGCGCACCAGGCAGGCCATCAGGGGGCTTCGAAAGGCGCTGCAAAAAGACGTGTCCTCCGGCCACCAGGCAAAGACCGTTTAAGAAAAAAGCAAAAGGCAAAGTTTCACCGCGGATGGACGCAAAGGGACGCGAACAGTGGAGAAGATATCCATCCGCGTTCCTTTGCGTCCCTCTGCGGTTTTATTTTTTTGCCTTTTTACTTTTATTTTATTTTCTCGAGGGGGCGGCATGGGCAAAATTGGTGTAGGTCTGGTCGGTTGGGGAACCGTGGGCTGCGGGGTTATTAAGGTGCTGCGGGAAAACGCCGCGGTGATAGAGAGCAGGCTGGGGGCGCCTTTGGAGCTCAGGCGCGTGGCAGATCTCGACCTGGAGCGCGAAAGGCCGGTCTCGGTCCCCCGGGAGATGCTCACCACCAACGTGGAAGAGATCCTCAAAGACCCGGAAATTCAAATCGTGATCGAACTCATAGGCGGTTTGAAGGCGGCCGGGAAGGTCATCCGTTCGGCCCTGGAAAACGGCAAGCACGTCGTTACGGCCAACAAGGCCCTGCTTGCCCACGACGGAAACGAACTGTTCGCTCTTGCCCGGCAAAAGCGCCTCTCCCTCAGTTTTGAAGCCTCCGTCGGCGGAGGCATCCCGATCATCAAATCCCTTCGCGAGGGCCTGGCCGGAAACCGGATCACCACCATTTTCGGGATCCTCAACGGCACGGCCAATTATATCCTGACTCGCATGACCGATAACGGGCTCTCGTTTGCCGAGGCCCTCCAAGAGGCGCAGCAACTGGGATATGCCGAGGCGGACCCGACTCTTGACGTGGAGGGTATCGACACGGCCCACAAGCTGGCCATTGCCAGCGCCATAGCCTTCGGCACGCCCATTCAGTTCGACCTGGTCCATACCGAAGGGATTTCGAGGATCGATCCGATCGACATTCAGTTCGCCGATGAGTTCGGATATACTCTGAAGCTGCTGGCCATCGCCCGCGGTGTGGACGGCCGGCTCGAAATGCGGGTTCACCCCACGCTCATCGCCAAAAACCACGTGCTGGCCGGTGTGAAGGGCGCCTATAACGCCGTCCACATCGAGGGCAATGCCGTGGGGGACGTGATGCTCTACGGCATGGGCGCCGGGATGATGCCTACCGGAAGCGCGGTAGTGAGCGACCTCATCGATGTCGCCCGGGACATTCTCAATGCAACCCCCGGAAGAATTCCCTCGCTTGCCTTTTTGCCCGACAGGCTCCAGAAAATCGAGATCAAACCGGTCGCCGATGTCTTGACTTCCTATTACTTCAGATTCCAGGCGCTCGATAAACCCGGAGTGCTCTCGAAGATCTCGGGCGTGCTCGGCCGCCACTCCATAAGCATAGCCGCGGTGATCCAGAAGGGACGCCATACGGACTCGGTCCCCATCGTGATGGTTACCCACGACGCCCTGGAGAGCAATGTGAGACAAGCACTGGGTGAAATCGACAGTCTTGACTTCGTGCTTGCTCCCACTACGCTCATACGCATCGAAAACAACGACGATCAGCCTTAAGAAAAACCGGGAGCGGGATGCGGGCGGCGAGAAGACTTTTTTTCGCTCCCTGCTCCCGGCTCCTTTCTTCCACTCTTTTTGCTTTGTGGACTGACTCATATGGACACCAAATTTATCATTCTCGTCGGCGATGGGATGGCAGACTATCCTTCAGACAGCCTGGGGGGGCTCACTCCTCTTGAAGCGGCGCGGACCCCGAACCTGGACCGGCTGGCCCGGATCGGAAAGCTCGGGACCGTGCGGACCATTCCCGAAGGAATGGAACCGGGCAGCGATGTCGCCAATATGAGCCTTCTGGGCTACGACCCGGCTGTCTACCACACGGGCAGGGCGCCTCTCGAAGCGGCCAGCATCGGCATTGGGCTCGAACCCGACGAGGTGGCCTTCCGGTGTAACCTGGTTTGTCTCGAAAAGGATGAAGCGGGCCAAGTGATCATGGTCGATTATTCGGCCGGCCATATCACCACGCCGGAGGCCCGGGAGATAGTGGCCGCCCTTCAGCCGGCCTGCGGCCCCCAGCTCAAGCTCTACCCCGGCGTCGGCTTCAGACAGCTTCTGGTCTGGAAAGGAGGGGAGCCTCAAATCACCACGGTCCCTCCCCATGACATTTCCGGTCGGCCCATAGCCCAATACGATCTTTTGCGCCATCACCCGGTCCTGGGGGCTTTCAGTAAAAAGGCCGCCGGAATACTGCGGGACCACCCCGTAAACGGGCGAAGAAAAAGCGAGGGCAAACCCGTTGCAAACGCGGTATGGCTGTGGGGGCAGGGCAAGGCGCCGGCAATGCCCCGGCTCGACAGGTTCGGACTGCGCGGGACGATGGTGTCCGCTGTGGACCTTCTAAAGGGCATCGGGGTCTATGCCGGCCTGGAGACGGCCCAAGTCGACGGGGCAACCGGCTATATCGACACCAATTACCGGGGCAAGGTCGCCGCGGCGCTCTCCGCGCTCGAACACGGAAACTTCGTTTTCCTCCATCTCGAAGCCCCCGATGAAGTCTCGCACACCGGCAACCTCGAGCTCAAAGTCCAGGCCATAGAATATTTCGATGAGCGCATTGTGGGGCCTGTCCTGGAGGGAGCGAAAAAATTTCCCGAAGTCCGCCTGCTTGTAGCAGCGGATCATTATACCCCTGTGACCATGCGAACCCATTCGACGGACCCGCCGCCCTTTCTGCTGGTCGAAGACCTCAACTCCGGCGGATCGGGCAAAACCGTCAGGTATTGCGAAAAAGATGCGCAGGCGGCCGGTTGGCGGCTGGAATGCGGTGAGGACCTGTTTAAAATTTTCATTAATGCGAAGCGATAAACCCCATGATCATTTTTCCGGCTATTGACTTGAAGGATGGACTTTGTGTCCGGCTCATGCAGGGAGACCCCGAGCGCGCCACCGTCTACGGCAAAGACCCGGTCGCCATGGCCAGGCATTGGGAGGCTGAGGGCGCTGAGTGGCTGCACCTGGTGGACCTCGACGGGGCATTTACCAAAAAACCCGTAAATGATGAGATCGTCTTCCGGATTGCCCGGTCCCTGTCCATTCCGGTTGAGGTGGGTGGCGGCATAAGGACCCTCCAAAGCATCGATCGATACATTTCGGGGGGAGTGGCCAGGGTTATCATCGGCACGGCCGCCCTGCGGCAGCCCGAAATGCTGGAAGAGGCGTGCAGGCTCTATCCGGGCCGAATTGCCCTCGGGTTGGACGCCCGCGACGGTCTTGTGGCGGTGGAAGGCTGGAAGGAAGCCACCCGGACCGCGGCCGTCGATCTGGTGATGCGCTTTAAAGGCCTGGAACTGGCCGCGGTCATTTACACCGATATCCACAGAGACGGCATGCAAACCGGGGTCAACATCGAGGCCACCCGCAGGCTGATGGAGATGACCGGGGTGCCGGTCATCGCTTCCGGAGGGGTCTCCAATCTTGGCGATATTGAAGCGCTCGTGGGTCTGGGCCCGTTGGGACTCCTCGGGGTAATAACCGGCAGGGCCATCTACGAGGGAACTCTCGATTTGAAGGAAGCAATCGCCCGAGGCCGCACGGCCGGTCCGGGCGCGGTCGGAAAGTGAGGTGGACCATGGAACTGCACCAAAAAGTGGAAGAAGCTCTCAAGGCGGCTATCCGGGAGAAAAATGAAACGGCCAAAGACGCGTTGCGGATGTTGCTTACCTCGCTGAAAGTCAAGGAAAAAGAAATTAAGCGCCGGCCGGTCGAATCCGAAATCCAGCAGATCATCGCAAACCTGGTCAAGCAGCGGCGCGACTCCGCCGAGCAGTTCCGAACGGGCGCAAGGGAGGACCTGGCGGTAAAAGAGGAAAATGAAATCGGGGTCCTCGAGGGTTTTTTGCCCCCGCAGCTCTCGATCGAAGAACTGGAAAAACTGGTGGAAGAAGCCGTTTCCAGGTCGGGGGCCTCTTCCCTAAAAGATATGGGACGGGTGATGAAGCTGCTCATGCCCGAAGTGAGCGGCCGGGCCGACGGCAAAGTGGTAAACGAACTGGTGCGCGCAAAACTCGGCTGATTGCTCGCCTCCTCCTTCTCCCGCTACGAACCGGCAAGACGGTAAATCACATCTACCCGGGGACATCCGGAAACACGAAAAGTCACGAGTGACCGGGGAGGCCCGGACTCGCGGTGGCCGGGGCGCCAAGCCCCGGGCGGGCGGTACTTTTTGGCTGTTTTGGCAGGTTCTATGCTGCAGTCGCCGCTGCGGCAGCCGCAAATAATACTTGATTTAGCGGATGCCAGAGGCTAAAAATCGCTGATTTTCGTCTTCTTTGCCTGCGCCAAGCGGGCGTATTGAAAGTCGGCGGCACGCCGTTCATGTAGCCGTTTCTTTTCTGGCGTTGGAAAGGCTTGCCAAGTGACAGGATCTGCTGTTGCCTCTTTAGTCAAACAGTCGGTGGACATTGTCGAAGAAATTGGCCATGTGGTGCGTCTGCGCCGGTCGGGCAATCGTCACGTCGGCTTGTGTCCGTTTCACCAGGAGAAGACCCCTTCTTTCCAGGTGGATGCGGACAATCAGCTCTACTATTGCTTCGGGTGCGGAACCGGTGGCGATGTCCTGAGTTTTGTGATGAAACACAGGAACCTGTCGTTTGGGGATGCGGTCAAGTATCTGGCGGATAGATACAATATTGCGCTGCCCCAGAAAGAGCAGGTCGGCAGCGACCTCTACGAGGCAAACAGGGAAGAGCGCAGACAAATCCTTGCGGCCGTTGAATGCGCGGCTGACTTCTTTTACCGTCAGCTCCACATGGCCCCCGACGGCAGGGCCGCACGGGAATACATTGCCTCGCGGGGGTTGCCCCGGGAGGTTGTCGAATCCCAAAAGCTCGGCTATGCACCTTCGGGCAGAGACCGGCTTTTCGAACATCTCAGGAAAAGCGGAATCGAACCGGCCCTGGCCGTGAAGGCCGGTCTTCTCGGACAGAATTCCAACGGGTCCGCAAGATTTTATGATCGCTTTAGAAATAGACTGATTTTCCCGATAAAGGATGAACGGGATACGGTTGTCGCCTTCGGCGGGAGGATATTGCCCGGGGGGGACGCAAACGAACCCAAATATCTCAACAGCCCCGAGACTCCCCTCTACCACAAGGGGCGAATGCTCTATCAGTATTCGGTGGCGCGGCAGGCTTGCAACAAAACGAGGCAGGCGCTGCTGGTGGAAGGCTACATGGACCTTTTGTCCTTCCATGCGCAAGGGTTCCACAGGGTTGTGGCCACACTGGGGACCGCCCTCACCTCTCAGCAGGTCCGGCTGCTTGGCAGGATGAGCGATGAAGTCGTTTTGGCCTACGACGGCGACGATGCGGGGCAAAAAGCCATGCTGCGGGCCCTGCCCCTGTTTTTGTCCGAGGAGCTTTCGGCAAGCTGCATCCGGTTCCCGGACGGACTCGACCCGGACGATTTTTTGAAAAAAGTTGGTTTATCCGAACTGGAGCGCCTCCTCGACCAAAGGGAGGAACTGGGGGCTTACGCCGTTCGCAAGGCTGTTGCCGCCTGGGACGGAAGTTCGGCCGGGAGGATGCGGGTCTTCTCGGAGCTTCAGCCCGTTTTTCAAAGCGTACGGCAGCCGCTTCTGAGGTCGGAATACCTGCGCATCATTGCCGACCGCTTTCTGATTACGGAAAAGGTGGCCGAAGAGCAGCTGTTGCACGAAAAACAGGGCCGGCCCGAACCGGTGGCGCGCGCTCCCATAAGGGCGGCAACTTCTCGCCGGCAGGCGCCACTCGAGTCTTTGGAAGAAAAGGTCCTGAGGCTCATGATCAAGTACCCTGACCTGGTCGGGTGTGTGCGCGACTCCGACGTGCTGGGTTGTTTCGAGGAACCCGGGCTGGCCGCCATGGCCGGTTTGCTTTGCCGGGCGGGCTTTTGCGACAGGCAAGAGATCAAGGATTCTTCCCTGTTCGACCAGCTTCGGGAGTCGGACCTGCACGAGCTGTATACGCGATATCTTCTTGAGCCTTTTGATCTTGAACAGCCGGAAATGCAGTTGCGCGACTGGCTCGAAGCCCTGGCTAAAAGAATGGCCAAAAAGAGGAAAAAAGAGTTGGAGCGATCTTTGCGGGAGGCCGAAAGAACGGGAGACCGGGACCGGGTGGCAAGCCTTCTTGTGGAGATCAGAAATGGTCGAGACCAATACAGGTGATCTTAACGTTTAGGAGTCAAGTGATGACCGAAAAGGACGCCAAGCAGAGGCGCGATCCAGCGATGGGCAAACCGGAGCTGGATGATCTTAACCGCTTGATTGCGACCGGCAAGGAGAAGGGCTTTCTCACGCTGGATGAAGTTAACGAGGCCCTTCCGGAAGAAATCGTCTCGGCGGACAAGCTCGACGAGATGATGATGATTTTCGATGAAATGGATATCGCCATCGTCGATTCCGACCAGCAGGTGCGGGTTGTGCGCGACTCGGTCTCCGATTCCGATGGAATCATTGAGGAAGAGGAAGACGAACTGCAGCTTGAAGCCGATACGGCCAACCGGGTGACCGACCCGGTGAAGATGTACCTGAGGGAAATGGGGCAGGTCTCCCTGCTTACCCGCGACGGAGAGGTCGAAATCGCCAAGCGGATCGAGGCCGGAGAGCGCGAGATATTCAATGCCATCATGGAGTCCTCCATCGGCCTGAAGCAGATGATGAATCTTCGGGACAGGCTTCAGGGAGAACTGGCCGGTCTGGATGAGGGCCTCCCCGAAATTGAGGAGGAAATCAACGAGGAAGAGGAAGTCGCCCATAAAAACAGGATCATAGCCATTCTCGATGAAGTGCAGCGACTCGATGAAGACAACAAGTCGATGCAACCGCTTCTTTCGGATCACAGCGTGGAGGTTGAGAGAAAGTTCGAACTCAAAAACCGGATACAGCAGAATAAGGAACAGATCATAAGCCTGCTGAAAGGAATGCAGCTCAACCGCCGCCACATCGACGATGTTATAGAAAACCTCAACGGACATCTTGCCGCTATCGAAAGCGCCGAAAAGAGCCTGAAAAGATGCATGGACCGGTTGGGCGTCAAGTGCGACCGCCACGGACATAACCTCGCCCAGATTGTCCGGGAGGAAAACAGGGCCGCCGTAATGGCTGGTTGCGGTCTTGCGAAGGAAGAGTGCGAGAGGCTTTTCGCCCTGGCCGTGGAAGCCGGAGAGCGTATCGCCAAGCTGGAGGCGGAGGCGAAGATGGACTCCACCACTTTGCGCCAACTGCTCAACCGGGTAAAAGATGGGACCCTGCGCTCCAAGGTGGCCAAAAGCGAGCTTATCGAGGCCAACCTGCGCCTGGTCGTAAGCATCGCCAAAAAGTACACAAACCGCGGGCTCCAGTTCCTGGACCTCATCCAGGAGGGAAATATCGGGCTGATGAAGGCCGTTGACAAATTCGAATATCAGCGCGGCTACAAATTCAGCACCTATGCCACATGGTGGATTCGGCAGGCCATTACCAGGGCCATTGCCGACCAGGCGAGAACCATCCGCATTCCGGTCCACATGATCGAGACGATCAACAAGCTGATCCGCACTTCCCGCTACCTGGTCCAAGAACTGGGACGCGAGCCGGTGCCCGAGGAAATCGCCGAGAAGATGGAGTTTCCGGTCGACAAGGTGCGCAAGGTGTTAAAAATCGCCAAGGAACCCATCAGCCTGGAGACACCCATCGGCGAGGAGGAAGACAGCCACCTGGGCGACTTTATAGAGGACAAGCGGGTGGCTTCCCCAGTTGACGCCGTAATAAACCTCAACCTGAGCGAACAGACCCGGAAGGCCCTGGCCACCCTTACTCCAAGAGAAGAAAAAGTCCTGCGCATGCGCTTCGGCATCGGTGAAAAGGCCGACCACACCCTGGAAGAGGTCGGGCAGGATTTTACGGTCACCAGGGAGCGGATCAGGCAGATCGAAGCCAAGGCCCTTCGCAAGCTTCGTCATCCCAGTCGACGCAAGGAGCTGAAGAGCTTTATCGAAACGTAGCCGTGAGCATGTTTTACTTGACAGCTTTGTGCCTTCGAAATTATACTTAACATTCGGTCGGTTTAGTTCGGGCCCATAGCTCAGTTTGGTAGAGCTCCCGGCTCATAACCGGATGGTCCCTGGTTCGAGGCCAGGTGGGCCCACCATAGGTACTTCCTAATGGTAACTGGTATCAGGCAGGTCGCTCAGGAGATGAGGTATTCCTTATTCGGAGGATTTGTCGGTGACAGAATAACACCCTGCACTCCCAAAAAGGGGCCGCAGGGGAGATGTAAGAAAAAATAAAGGAAGAGGGGTGCTCCGGCGGGAACACCCCTCTTCCTTTATTTTTGGAGTGTTGAGCATGGTCCGGGTAAGAGATATTCTCGGGTGGATCGATTCGTGGGCGCCTTTCCGTTTTGCTGAGTCATGGGATAACTGTGGGCTCCAGGTGGGAAACCCCGCATCTTCGGTCGCTCGGCT
The DNA here is from genome assembly GCA_031292195.1 of Syntrophobacteraceae bacterium. Classification (GTDB taxonomy): domain Bacteria; phylum Desulfobacterota; class Syntrophobacteria; order Syntrophobacterales; family Syntrophobacteraceae; genus SbD1. Next base: position 13,206 of record JARLHP010000171.1, on the reverse strand, counting down.
CCTTGTGGCCCTGGATCCCTTGGCTTCCGTGCTGGCCGAGGCCGCAGACCTCGGGTGCCAGTGTCTGGTAACACACCACCCCCTGCTCCTTCATCCTGTAAAATCCATTCGCACCGATTCCTGGCCCGGCTCGATCATTGGGCGGGCGGTGCTTTCCGGCATAAGCATCATTGCTGCTCACACCAACCTCGATGCGGCCCGTCACGGCACAAACGGGCAACTCGTGGAGTTGCTCGGCCTCTCGGTTACGGGCCCCCTGGATGCTGAGCCTGCGTTATGCGAAGACCCCAGGTACGGGGGCATGGGGCTGGTGGGGGTGCTGCCCGCCGAAGCTACCGCCCAGTCCCTGGCGGCCTCCCTGAAGGCCGCGCTTGGCGCAGTCTCCGTGCGTATCGCGGGTGATGGCCAAAAGAAGGTGAGAAGGGTCGCGGTTTGCTCCGGAAGCGGAGGCAGCCTTATTGGAAAAGCGCTCGCGTCGGGCGCGGACATTTATATTACCGGGGATTTGAAGTACCACGAAGCCAGATTTGCCGAAGAACAGGGCATCGTGGTCGTTGACATAGGACATTTTGCTTCGGAAAAGCCGGTTCTGGGGCCGATTCGTGACTTTTTGCGCTCCAGAGCCCAGTCAGAGGCGATGGAACTCGAAGTTTTTGTCTCCAAATCGGAGACTGATCCGTTCAGGTCCCTGGTCTGAGCGGATGGACCTGAAAAATTTGGACGGCTTGTGAACTGACGGCGTCAGGAGGTAATGAATTGCTTGACCAACTCAAGTGTCTCATTGAGTACCAGAAGATCGAAGATAAGAGAAACCAGTTGATGCGAAGCAACGAGGAGGGTTTGCGGCGCACCGCTGAATTGGAAAAGGAATTTGAGTATTTCGAGGAGCAGTTTCTTTCGAAAAAGGAAGAAAGTGACAGCGCGCAGGAAGCCCACCGCACGATCGAACGGGAATTGGAAGAGTTGCGGGCCCGTTTGGGACGGCAGAAAACGCGTCTGGGCGATGTGAAGACAAACAAGGAATACCAGGCGAGCCTCAAGGAGATCGAGGAAACCAAGAAGGAAGTCTCCAAAAATGAAGACAGCGCCCTGGAACTGCTGGACAAAATCGAACTTCTCGGCAAGGAGTTGGCCGAGTTGGAGAAGGATCTGGCCGAAAAGCGCAGTGTGCTCGAGGAGCAAAAGAGCGTTTTGCAGCAGGAGAGCGGCGCCTTGCAGACCCGGTTGGACCGGCTGGAAAATATCCGGCAGCAGGTGCGCGAGCGCGTAAATCCAGATCTTTTGAAGAAGACCGATTTTCTTTTCACCAAACAGGCCGGAATCGCGGTTTCTTCGGTGGAAAACGGTGTTTGCAATGTTTGCCACATGAACATTCCCCCTCAAAAATTCATCGAACTCCAGCGTGACGAAGACCTCATGCAGTGCCCCCACTGTCACCGTTTCCTCTACTGGCCGGGCCATGAGGGATATTGCATCAACGTAGAGGATATTGACAGCATTTGACCGCTGGGGCGTTGGTCCCTCATCTGAGCTATGAAAAAGACATAAGGTGGTAAGCATGGCAGTTTACGGAATGAAAGTTTTTGCGGGCAACAGCAATCCAGGGCTGGTCAGGAGTATATGCGAAATCCTGGAAATACCTCTGGGCAAATCCCTTAGCGCAAAGTTCAGCGATGGAGAAATCAGGCTGGAAATCGGCGAGAATGTAAGAGGCGCCGATGTTTTCGTCATTCAAACCGGTGCGGCCCCCGTTAACGACAACCTGATGGAGCTGCTGGTGATGATCGATGCGTGCAAACGCTCCTCGGCCCACCGGGTAACGGCCGTCATGCCCTATTACTGCTACGCTCGCCAGGACAGGAAGAACAAGCCGAGGGTCCCGATCACGGCCCGCCTGGTTGCCGACCTCATCACCCGGGTGGGCGCCGACCGGATCGTAACCATGGACCTTCATGCCGGACAGATCCAGGGGTTTTTCAACGTTCCGGTCGATAACCTGTATGCCTCGTCCATTTTGCTTCCCTATATCAAGGAGAATTTTCACGAGAACCTGGTTATCGTCTCTCCGGATGCCGGCGGGGTGCCCCGGGCCAGGGCTTATGCAAAACTACTCAAAGCCGGGCTGGCAATGATCGATAAACGCCGCAGCGACGCCAATAAGGCCGAGGCGCTCAACATCATAGGCGAGGTGGACGGCATGACGGCTGTAATCCTGGACGATATGGTCGATACGGCCGGGACCCTTGTGGAAGCGACCAGGACGCTGCTGGAAAGAGGCGCAAAAGAAGTATTTGCCTGCGCCACCCACGCGGTGCTCTCCGGGCCGGCCGTCGAGCGCATCATGAACAGTCCCCTGCAGAGTCTGATCGTTACGGACACCCTGCCCGTGAGTGAAGAAATAACCCGAAAGGGGAAGATCAGGTGCGTATCGGCTGCCAGGCTTTTCGCCCAGGCCATCCGCAACATCCACAACGAAGACTCGATCAGCACCCTTTTCGAGATTTTGCATTGATCGATCCAACCGGATGTTTCCCGGTCCTCCCGCCCGGAGGATCGGGGAATAATGAAAATGAGGTTTGGCTATGAGCAGTGGCGGGGCGGGAGAAGTGCGGTGTCCCAAATGCGGGCATGTGGTGCGGTTGTATAAGAACCCGCTGGTGACCGTGGATATCATAATCGAGATGGTCGAAAACGGGATTGTACTGATCGAGCGCAAAAATCCGCCCTTTGGCTGGGCAATCCCCGGCGGCTTTGTCGACTACGGCGAAAGCCTGGAGGCCGCGGCGATCCGGGAGGCCCGGGAGGAAACGGGAATCGATGTGGTAAATCTGAGGCAGTTTCAGGCCTACTCGGACCCGAAACGAGACCCCAGGGGGCATACGGTGAGCGTTGTTTTCACCGCGCTAGGAGATGGCGTGCCCAAAGCGGGCGACGATGCCAAGAAACTGCGGATATTCCCCCTGGACAGGTTGCCTGAAAATCTGGCCTTCGATCATGCGTTGATCCTGTCGCAGTACTTAAATGCCAGAAACAAGAGATAAGAAGAAAAATTTGGATATGATTCGCGAGGCCAGAATATCGGATGTAGTCGAAATTCAAAAGATGCTGAGGGATTTTGCGGCCGAAGGGACCCTTCTGCCCCGCTCCCTCAGCGAGCTTTACACCACCCTGCGGGACCTGGTTGTCTTTGAAGACCAGGCGGGGCAGGTCGCCGGGTGCTGCGGCCTGCACATCATCTGGTCGGATCTGGCGGAGATCCGGTCCCTGGCCGTTCTCAAGTCTTGCCAGCGGCGCGGCATAGGGCGCAAGCTGGTGGAGGCGTGCATAGCGGAGGCGAAATCTCTGGGCATCAGCAAACTCTTCGCGCTTACCTATGAAGTGGACTTTTTCGAGCATCTGGGGTTCAAACAGGTCGATAAGAACATGTTTCCTCAAAAGGTGTGGGCCGACTGTGTTCACTGTCCCAAATTCCCCAATTGTGACGAATCCGCGCTCCTGTTGGATATTGCCTGAAAATATGGTAATCTGGCCGTTCTGTCTACCATCGCCCACGGAGGCCGATCGGTGACAGCAGTGGTACGTCCTGATTAATATGCATCGGAGGCACGTCCGGCGTGCCTTTCTTTTTTGATGTCCGACTGTCGCCGTCCGTTTCGGAGGGGGATTTTTGATGGGAATGGTCGAAGTACTGAAGAAAGTATTTGGAAGCCAGAACGAACGCACCTTGAAAAGGCTCATGCCTCTTGTGGGCGAAATTAACGAATTTGAGCCGGAAATGCAAAAGCTGAGTGTTGAAGAGCTCAGGGGCAAGACCGCCGAGTTCCGGCAGAGGCTGGAAAACGGAGAGGAACTCGACGATCTTCTTCCGGAAGCTTTCGCCGTGGCGCGGGAGGGTTCCGTTCGGGCCCTGGGCATGCGACCTTTCGATGTCCAGTTGCTGGGAGGCATCGTGTTGCACCAGGGCAAAATCGCCGAAATGAAAACCGGTGAAGGCAAGACCCTGGTGGCCACCCTGCCCATCTATTTAAATGCCCTGAGCGGCAAAGGGGTCCACCTGGTGACGGTGAACGACTATCTTGCCAAACGCGACAGTGAATGGATGGGGAAGCTCTACACATTCCTGGGGCTCAGCGTCGGCTGCATCGTTCACGGGTTGGACGACAGCGAAAGGCAGGAGGCCTACCACGCGGACATAACCTATGGGACCAACAACGAGTTCGGCTTCGATTACCTGCGCGACAACATGAAGTTTCGAAAAGAGGACCTCGTTCAGCGCGAACTCCACTACTCCATCGTGGACGAGGTGGACAGCATTCTGATCGATGAGGCCAGGACTCCGCTCATCATATCCGGGCCGGCCGAAAAATCGACCGAGCTCTACTACCGGGTAAATCGGATCATACCGCCTCTACGCGAAGAGGAACATTACACCAAGGAAGAAAAATCCCGGACCGTTTCCCTCACCGAAGAGGGTGTGACCAGGGTGGAGCGCCTTCTGGGGGTGGAAAACCTCTACGATCCGGCGAACATGACCATTAACCATCACGTGCAGCAGGCTCTCAAAGCCCACGTGCTTTTCAAGCTTGACGTCGACTACATCGTAAAGGACGGCGAGGTAATAATCGTTGACGAGTTCACGGGGCGCCTCATGCCCGGCAGGCGTTACAGCGAGGGGCTTCACCAGGCGCTGGAAGCCAAAGAGGGCGTCAAGGTCGAAAATGAAAACCAGACACTGGCTTCCATTACCTTCCAGAACTACTTCCGGATGTACGACAAGCTTGCGGGCATGACCGGCACCGCCGAGACCGAAGCGGCCGAGTTTGCAAAGATTTACAAGCTGGACGTCGTGGTGGTTCCCACGCACATGCAGATGATCCGCAAGGACCATCCCGATTGTATCTTCCGCACCGAATCCGAAAAATTCAAGGCTGTAGCCAGGGAAATCAAGGAACTCCACGAGATAAACAGGCCGGTGCTGGTTGGAACGATCAGTATTTCAAAGTCGGAGAAATTGAGCGAGATGCTCAAGCGCACCGGAGTTCCGCACCAGGTGCTAAACGCCAAGCAGCACGAGAAGGAAGCCGAGATAGTGGCCCAGGCCGGTCAGCCCGGGTCGGTGACCATCTCTACGAACATGGCGGGCCGCGGGACCGACATCGTTCTGGGGCCGGGGGTGGTGGACCTTGCGGGACTGCACATCATAGGCACGGAGCGTCACGAGTCCCGACGGATAGACAACCAGCTAAGAGGCCGCGCCGGACGCCAGGGCGACCCCGGGTCCTCGCGGTTTTACCTCTCGCTCGAAGACGACCTGATGCGCATTTTTGCCGCCGACCGGCTTTCGGGGCTTATGCAGCGAATCGGCATGGCTGAAGACGAACCCATCGAACACGGTCTTATCAGCAAGGCGATCGAAAACGCTCAAAGCCGTGTAGAAGCTCATAACTTCAGCATCCGCAAAAACATCATCGAATACGACGATGTGATGAACCAGCAGCGCGAGATAATCTACCGTCAGAGGCGGGAAGCGCTCCAGGGCGACAATCTGAGGCCTGAAATTTTCGACATGATCGAAGACTGCCTGGACCTCATCGTCCAGGCTAACACGGCGGAGAAGACCTATGCCGAAGACTGGAACCGGGATGCGATCAAAAACGAAATGACCCGCATTTTCGGGGTGCAGCCCGATCTATCCACCGAAACCCTCGGCGACATGAACCCCGAGGAACTCAGGCAATCCCTGTTCGAACTGGTCGAGAAGCGCTACGCAGAAAGGGAGCAGGAATTCAGCGAGCCGATCATGCGCGACCTCGAAAATTTCATCCTTCTGCAGACTGTGGATGCACTCTGGAAAGATCACCTGCTCAATATGGATCACCTGAAGGAGGGCATCGGCCTTCGCAGTTACGGCCAGCAGGACCCGGTCGTAGCCTACAAGCGGGAAGGCCACGAAATGTTCCAGACGATGATCGATATCATAAAGGAAGAAACACTCCAGAAGCTCTATCATATCCAGATTCAGCGCGAGGACCAGTTGCAGGAGATGAGGGCGGAACAGGAAGACCAGCCCATGTTTTTCGGGCCGCCCGAACAGGCCGCCGTGCAACAGGCTGTTCGAAAAAACGCAAAGGTTGGAAGAAATGACCCATGTCCCTGCGGAAGCGGAAAAAAATACAAGAAATGCCATGGTAAATAGAGGCCCCTTCGAGGTCCCGGGCTTTGTAGCGGGCGCGGTCGAATCGGGTATGCGCTACTCCGGGAGACCGGACCTGGCACTGATCCGCTGCCTGAACGGCGAGGGGTGTGCCGCGGCGGGCGTTTTCACCCGGAACAAGTTTTGCGCCGCCCCGGTCGAACTTTGCAAGGAGCGTCTTACGGGGGGCAAGGCCAGGGCAATTCTGGCCAATGCGGGCATCGCCAACGCGTGCACGGGCGAAGAGGGCAAAGCCAAGGCGGCCGAGATGGCGGAGGTGGCCGCCCGGGCTCTGGGATGGACCGCCGCTTCGGTGCTGGTGTGCTCGACAGGGGTGATAGGCCAGCAGGTAAAAGTGGAGCCGGTCGCCCGCAGCATGGCAGAGCTGGTCGGGTCGCTGCGCCCCGACGGATGGCAGGATGGGGCGAGGGCCATCATGACGACGGATACGGTCGAAAAGATGGCGAGTCTGCGCTTTGAACTGGAGCCGGGCGTGCAGGCTACGATCGGCGGCATAGCCAAAGGCTCCGGGATGATAGCCCCCGATATGGCCACCCTGCTGGTGTTCGTCGCAACCGACGCGGCCGTGGCCCCCGAAGTTCTGAAGCACTGGACCCGGGCCGGGGCGGACGCATCGTTTAACTGCATAACGGTTGACGGGGATACGAGCACCAATGATTCGCTCCTGGTGCTGGCAGGCGGTGCGGCGGCAAACAGCCCCATCACCGATGTCCGGAGCGCGGCAAGCCTGGCTTTCGGACGTGCGCTCGAGTCGGTCCTGAGAGATCTGGCCATTCAGATCGTAATGGATGCCGAAGGCGCAACCAGGCTGATCGAAATCGAGGTGAGCGGTGCGGCCGACCGTCAAAGCGCCAGGCAAATCGCTTTTACCATCGCAAACTCGCCCCTGGTCAAGACCGCCTTTTTTGGCTCGGACGCTAACTGGGGAAGAATAGTGGCCGCGGCCGGAAGGGCCGGCGTGGACCTGGCGCCCGAGCGGGTGAGCCTTTTTTTTGCAGACCTTTGCGTCTTTAGAAACGGCGTCCCGGTGGCGGGAGAAGAGGTCGAAGAGGAAGCTTCCCGCATATTCGGCCAGAAAGAAATTCGCCTCCGCCTCGATCTTGGGGCCGGAAACGCAACCTTTACCGCCTGGACCTGCGATCTTTCCTTTGATTATATCAAGATAAACGCTTCTTACAGGACTTAGGCTGGGCTGGCCTTGCAAAGGCAAGGTCAAAAGAGGTCAAGGTCAAAAGAGCGGGGAGCTGAGCCCCCCGCACCCCCGCGGGAATCCGGGTCGCGGCGGCTGTGCCGCATACGACGAGCCCGCAACCGGTACACCGGCGCCGCGGGCGCATAAATCATGCTTAAGTCTGCCAACAGGAACCCCTCCCGCACCCCTGCGGGTTCCGGACCGGCGCATTCACTCATTACCCTACATTCTTTTACCGACCCGGTTTGCGAAGACTTCGGAATAGTGCCAAATATCCTGCTAAAATAGGGTGATGTACTTATTTAAATCTACGCTTATGGCCGTATATTTTCGATGGGCTGTCTTGCTGCTCTTTGCCGGGAGGAGGAGAGAGGCCCGGTCCCCAAATCTTAAGCCGGAAAGGGTGGTGGAATCAGGCCTACGGCTTGGGGGAGCGTTGAAGACGAAGGGTGGAAAAGAAAAATACCGGGAAACTGCGGAAACCGGCGCCGCGTTGGAGGCACCCGGTTTTACCCGGCGCTCGGCTTTTCATTTCTGCGGCTTATTCTTGCCCCATCAGGGCCGAGCGACGGGCCGGAAAGGAGAGACAAAAATGAGAAAAGTCCTGGTTCTGCCGATCGCGTTATGGCTGGTCCTGATCAGCGGCGCGTTTTTGAGCGCCCGGGCGAGTTGTTTCAGTTGCCTCTCTCCCTGCAACTGGTGCTGCCAGTCCACGGCAGCAGCGGAAGTGCCGGCGGCGGCCGAGACCCCTGCGGCAGTGGCGCCCGCTCCGGAGTCATCTTGTGGCTGTGGTTTGAGCCTTAGCTGGTTAAGTCCCTGCAACTGGCACTGGCCGTCCTGCGCGTGCCAGGCAGAAGTACCGGCGGCCGCCGAGACCCCCGCAGCAGTGGCGCCCGCTCCGGAGTCATCTTGTGGCTGTGGTTTGAGCCTTAGCTGGTTAAGTCCCTGCAACTGGCACTGGCCGTCCTGCGCGTGTGCTAATGGGCAGTAGTGGAGCAGGCGGCCGGCGCGTTCCAGCGCATGGCGGGCCTGCCTCCGAGTGCCGGCAGGGCAAAATTGCCCCCCCGAGTAGAAAGGGGGCGAGCGCTGCCGACTGGTAGTTCGGGCTTCCTTCCGGCGAAACACCTGGAAGGAAGCCCTTTTTTGAGCCCTGTCCACGCCGGAGGATGAAAAAACAGACGATTAGATGGAAGCGGGATTAACGCAAACCCGCATCGTTTGTGTAACGATACCCGCTCCAGTCGATATGTTCGGCCACCAGGGTTTTTTCGTCGAGCCTGACGTCCTGGAGCACTTCCTCCCGGAAGGTCGGGTAGCCGGTGCGGTCGACGATGTATCCCACGTGTTCCTTGTCCAGGCCGCGGTCTATATGGCGTTCGACAAAGGTGTAGGCGTTACGGACGATCGCCAGGATCGACTCCCTGTCCGCCCACTTGAGGAATGTTTCGGCCATCCTGGGGTTTTTTCTGCCCGTTCTGCCCATGATAACCATGCGGTATGATTTGGTGTGCGACCGGGTCATGGCTCCGGTGGGACACTTACGGACGCATTCTCCGCAGCCGATGCAGATCTCCCGGTTTCTTTCCACCGAAAAGTCCTTCATGGCAAGGGCGCCGGTCACCGCTTTGGCGCAGTTTTCGACGCAGGCCCCGCAGCTTATGCAGCGCGACTGGTCGTAGACCGGCTCGACCGTGCAGATGATGCCAAAGTCGTTCATATAGGCCTTTATGCAGTCGTTGGGACATCCGGTCACGGCGATCTTGAAATGCAGGTTGTTGGGATAGACCATCCTTTCGATTTCCCTGGCAAGAGTTGTGGTGTCGTCATTGGCGAAGGTGCACACCCGGTTTCCGATGCAGGCGCAGATATTGCGGGTCCCGGCCGCGGGATATCCGGTATCGGTGACTTCAACCGCAAGGCCCAAGGATTCGATCAACGGCCGTATCATTTTGTTTATTTCCGGGATATTCTCGAAGTCGATCCCCGGCAGCTCGAGCCCCTGCCGGGTGGTGATATGGGCAGTGCCGTCCCCGTATTTGGAAGCGATTTCATCGATCAGCGAAAAGAAGCGGGTTTCGATGTGTCCGCCGGGCACCCGGATGCGCAGGGCCGTCTTGCCCCGCACCCTGGTTACACGGTAAGCGTTTTTGATTACTTTTCTGGTATCTATACTCATCAGTCGAGCAGCCTCCTGGCCCTTTGGAACCTGAAAACCGGGCCTTCAAGACAGACGTAGGTCTCATCGATCTTGCAATGACCGCATTTTCCTAAACCGCAGCTCATTTTACGTTCCAGGGACACCCAGATATTGTCTTCGGGAACTTTAAGAAGCAAAAGTTCGAGCGTTACGAACTTGATCATCACGGGCGGTCCCACCACAATGAATTTGCACTTATCGAGGCGGCTGAGATCGAGGCCTTTGAGATAGCCTGTAATGAGACCCGTGTTGCCGCCCCAATCGGAACCGGCCTTATCGACTGTAAGGGTCGCCACGCCGGAGTCCACCCAGGCCCGAACCTCTTCTCGGTAGAGAATGTCTTCGGGGGTCTTAAACCCCAACAGCACCTGCAGGCTGGAGACCTTATCGCTATCGATAAAGTTTTTTATCACTTTTTTTACCGGCGCCAGGCCCGTTCCTCCCGCTATGACTTTGAGGTCGGAGCCCCAAAAGTCCTGGTAGTCGAATCCGTTGCCGTAAGGGCCGCGGGCGAAAAGAAAGTCGCCGGGGCCAAGGGTGAAAATAGCGTCGGTGAGGCGGCCGACTTTGCGAATGGTCACAAAAAGCCTGCCCTCATCGAAATCACTTACCGAAATGGGCGCCTCCCCTACCCCCGGCAGGGAAAGCTCCAGGAACTGGCCGGGTTTTACGGGTTTATCCAGGGCGAGCACAAAGGTAGAGTCGATCTCCGTTTCCGGGATAACGTCGAGGATTTCCATTTTGTGCGGCAAAAAGGGGTTTTTCATTTGCTTTTCCGCTCCCGGGTGACATCGGACAAGGTGTTTATGCACCTGGCAAAGGAGATATATTGCGGGCAGACATCTTCGCACCTGCCGCACCCCACGCACTGGTGCTTTCCAAAGCGCCGGTAGTAATCATTTATCTTATGCATCGTTTTGAACCTCATCCGGTCGCCTTTGGGTTCGCGAAACCGGTGGCCGCCGGCCATGTCGGTAAACCCGTTTATATGGCATCCGGCCCAGGTTCTCCTACGCTCCCCCATTTTCCCCTCGGCCCCGAAGGCCGCGTCCTGCATGGTAAAGCAGGAACAGGTGATGCACGAGGTGTTGCATCTTCCGCAGGCAATACAGCGGGCCGTGTATTCGCTCCAGAGTTCGTGCTTAAAAACATCGGCCGTTATGTCCGCGACTTCGGGCAGGCGCACCTTCTTCGAGTTCTCCGTAACGAATTGCGGTTCGAAAGGCTGCTGCGCACAGCCGGCGAAATAGGGTTCCAATTCTTCGCTTTTTACCTCGGCCAGGATTTGCTCCCCAAACCTGAAGGCCACATCCCACCTGTCGGTTCGGCCACCGTTCATGGAGACACAAAAGCAGCTGTCAAAGCCGGTCGTGCACTCGATCATGAAAAACCTGACCTTGTCTCGCCGCCGCTTGTAGTAGAAATCTTCGGAAGGACCGTTTTCCAGGAAAATGGTATCGAGGCGATCTATGCCGTTGATATCACAGGGTCTTAAAAGGATGGCCGTTTTCTTCTCATCGATTGCCGGGACCGTTATCTCGCCGTCGCAGAAGCGAAAAAGCGTCTCCCGGAGGGGATAAAATATTTCTTTGGGGGAAAAATAGCTCTTCCGGTCGAGCACCAGTTCACCCAACCGGGAAACCTCTTTGTAGGTTATCCGGTCGCTATCCGACAGGGCGCCCTTATCCTCATCCAGTGCCGGACCGAAAACCCGGTAGTCCTCTTTTAGTCGATCCAGGAAACGGTCGAACTGTTCCCTCGACAACTGGTATCCCATGTACGGTCTCCTTGAAGGCTGGATTGAAAAATACACAAGTAGCCATATTTTAAGACTATTTGTTTCCAACTTCCTTGACATAGATCAAGCCGGGTCGGAAACCGGACCGAATGTGAGCGTGAAAGTAGTGCCCTCGGAACCGGAATGAAAGGAAATCCGCCACCCGTGGATAGTTTCGACAATGAGCTTTGTGGAATAGAGTCCCAGACCCGTGCCGTCTTTTTTTCCGTGCGTTACGTAGGGCGAGAAGAGGAGCCCCTGAATGTTTTCCGGAATGGGTTTTCCGCCGTTGTGGATGGTTAAGACCGGAACTCCCCGCTCGTCTTCTCCCAGGGCCATTTCAACCGCATTGGAAGCTTCTTCGGCTTCGACCGCGTTTTTTACCAGGTTCTCGATGGCCCGTTCGAGAAGCGACCTGTCGGCCTGGATGACAATTTTGCCGTCCTTGCGGTCGCGGAAAAGGACTTTTACCGCCCTTGCGGCCGCCATGGGCTGGATTTGTTCGGCTTTTAGCGCCAAAAGCGCGGCCAGTTCGATTGTTTCATCCCTGCGCTTGTATTCCCCGGTCTCCAGGAGCATGAGTTCCTTGGTGGAGTCGAGCAGCTCGAGCACCCCTTTGGCTTCCCCCAGGATGATTTCCGTGTACTGGCCGGCCGGTGATTTTTGGTCTTGAACCTGGCTCCTCGCGAGCCTCTGGGCGGCAAGACTGATAATGACCAGCTTGTTTTTCAGGTCGTGGCGGGTGACGCGCTCGAACCGTTCGCGCATCAACTCGTAATGCTTGCGCAACCCAATGTCCCGGACGATGGCCGTAATGAAGAATTGCCCATCGTCGGACTTTATCAGGGAATGCGTTAGCTCGATGGGAAAGATTTCGCCGCTTTTGCGGAGCCCCTCGAATTCATGCGTCTCCGACACGTAAGAGCTGCGGGCGGCCATGGAGTTCAAAAAAGTCTCGTAGCCCTCCCGGTGCCTCTGGCGATAGGCCGGAGGTATGATGGCCTCCAGACCCGCGTCCTCTATCCCCGCCTTGTCGTAGCCAAACATGGTTTCCGCCATCTTGTTCCAGATGACGATTTTTTTGTGCTGGTCAACCGTAATCAGCGCGTCGGAAAGCGAATCCACTATCTGGTCGAAAACAGGATAATTCATCGTTTCTCCAATCGGGGCGAAAGGCAAAAGAGCTACCATCTTAATTTTATAACGAATAGTGAGTCGTTAACAGTGAATTGTGTTTCACTGGCCACGTCCCGGGGAACCCGAAGTTCGCATGGTCTGCCCCCGCCCCTCCTGCCTTCCTCCCTGGCTGTTCCTGGCTGTAAATTGAGAATTTTCGTTCTGGGTGTTTTGCTATCAGATTGATTTCGTTTGTTTTTTTGGATTGTGGGGGCACAAATAACAGCGTAATAACAGCATGCGAAAACAGCCAGGAACAGCCAGTTAACAGCCAGCTATCAGCCAGAATAACAGCCAGAATCACAGCCAGAATCACAGCCAGAATCACAGCCAGAATCACAGGGGTAAATTGAGGGAAAGGTGAGTTCAATTTCAAACCTCCAGGAGCACATTCCGGGTTGCCCGGTCGCGAGGACGCCGCCCCGATGCGAAACGGTCCAAATCCTTAGTTTGCGGTGCGCATTTTAGCAGCGGGAATTCACGGGGCGCAAAGCGGCAAATAGGGGCGGCAACCGGAAACGGAAACGAGAAGCGGCAATAGAAGCGGTAAGAAGAGCCGGTGGTAGAAGAGCCAAGCGGCGTGTCGCCGCAGACGGGTTGCCAAGCCCCGACCTGCCAGACTGGCCGCGCCGGCGGCAGCTCGGACGGCT
>JARLHP010000170.1 GCA_031292195.1 Syntrophobacteraceae bacterium | reverse complement strand
CCTTTGCGCATCCTGCGCCAGACCGTTTTCCACCGCAAGCTGGAGAAAGCAGACGGTTTCCCCCATCCCGCTTTGTGGCGGCATCTTTACAGATTTTCTCTTCAGTACGTAAAGGTCAACGCTCATCTTTCACTCCGCAACCATTTCTGATTACCGTCCAGATCTGCCGGCGCCCGTCCTTTTTTTCAAGGGGCTCGCAGAGGCTCCATTTCACTGCCAAGGTGAATATTAGGTGAAAGTTCTGGCGGGTGTCAAATATTTTCTTTCCTTCTTCGAAAAAATGTTCATTGATAAAGGAGTTGCATCGGTGGGGGTTCAGGCCCGGTGACCATTCCATTTTCGGGAGGTCCATTCATGATTGAAGGTGTCGATGTAGTGGAGCTGACCCGGGGGTTGGTGCGGGCCCAAAGCGTCAACCCGGGGGGGAACACCGGCAGGGTGGCGCGGATTTTAGCCGAGTTGCTCGAACCGGCCGGTTTCCGATTGACCTGGAAGGAAACTCCGGGCAAGGGAGTGAACCTGCTGGCCGTGCTGCGGGGGGAAGGCGACCGGCCTCCCCTGTGCTTTTCCGGCCACATGGACACGGTGACTCCGGGGGAACTCCCGTGGAGTGTCGACCCGTTCGGGGGCGAAATCCGTGACGGCAGAATTTACGGGCGAGGCGCGTGCGACATGAAAGCGGGTCTTGCGGCGATGACCGCGGCTGGAATCGCTCTTTCCGCGATTCCCCGCCGCGCCTCCGACCTGGTGTTCATCTTTACCGCCGGGGAGGAAACGGGTTGCGATGGCGCAAAAGATCTCGCCCGGTCGGACCTTTTGCCCGCCGGGGCAGGCGCCCTGGTGGTGGGGGAGCCTACGGACTGCCGGCCTCTCTTTGGCCACAAGGGCGCCTTGTGGCTAAGAGCTGACTTTTACGGCCGCTCCGCCCATGGTTCCATGCCCGAGGCCGGGGACAACGCCGTCTATAAGGCGGCGCGAGCCGCCCTGGCCCTGGAAAATTTCCTGGCGGCTTCCCCCCCCGATCCTCTGTTGGGCGGTCCGACCATCAATGTGGGTACAATCGGAGGCGGCGGGAAGATCAATATGGTGCCCGATGCCGCTTTCCTCGAAATTGACATCCGCACCGTTCCCGGGTTCGATTACGACAGCCTGCAAAAATCGGTGGAAAAGAGCTTCGGGCCGGGGGCCAAAGTCACCCGGATACTGGATGCCCCTTCCGTGTTGACGTCCCCGAAGGATCCGTGGTTTGCTTCCGTTCTCGATACACTGGGAAGGCTGCGGGGATGTCCCCAAGAGTCCGGCGTTGTCAGTTACTTTACCGATGCATCGATTCTTTATGCCGCCCTGGGCAAGCCGCCGACTCTCATCTATGGGCCCGGCGCCGCCTGCCAGGCCCATCAGACCGATGAGTTTTGCCGCATCGAGGCAATCGAGGAAGCCCGCGAAGCTTTCGTGGCCATTGCAGCACAGTACCTTGGCGCTGGTGAGTTTTAGTCTTCCCACGCGAAGCTGCGAATTCGGGAAGCCGCGAAGGGAATAATTTATTAAAAATGTTCAGGCCTGAGAGCATGGACGGTGTCCGGGGTGAAAAGCGCCGGGAGGGGCCGGCGGGAATTTTTCGAGATAGCTCCCCACGTCCCCCGGGGCCGGTCTGAAACCATGAAAGTATTTTTTCCCCTTCGCGGCTTCGCGTGGGAAAAGTTATTATATGGAAAAAAACCGATCGGTCCTCGACAATTTCCATCCCTTGGTGGCCACCTGGTTCGCTGAATCCATCGGTACGCCAACAGAGGTGCAGAGCCTTGCCTGGCGCCAAATCGTAGCTGGAGACCATGTCCTCATCACCGCCCCGACCGGCAGCGGGAAAACCATGGCCGCCTTCCTGTGGGCGGTAAACGGGTTGATCACCGGGAAATGGCCGCCCGGTCAGGTGAGCGTGCTCTATGTTTCTCCTCTCAAAGCCCTGAATAACGACATCCGCAGAAACCTGACTAAGCCGCTCTCCGAACTAAAAACGGTCTTTGCCCGTTCGGGAGCGCATCTGCCTCCCATCCAGGTGGCCGTCAGAAGCGGCGACACGCCGCAGGCCGAACGGCGGAGCATGCTCCGCAACCCTCCTGAAATCCTGATCACCACACCGGAAAGTCTCAACCTGCTGCTCAGTTCCCACGGCGGGAGGTCCATACTGGCAAATATCCGGACCGTGATCATGGACGAAATCCACGCGGTGGTGGGCGACAAACGGGGCGTGCACCTGATTACCGCGGTCGACCGGCTGGTCTCTCTTTGCGGTGAATTTCAACGCATTGCGCTCTCCGCCACCGTACGACCGCTGGAAACGGTCGCTCGATTCGTGGGGGGATTCTCGGCGGCGGACTATTCGGCAAGACCGGTCCGCATCGTTTCTTCCGCCATGCGAAAGGACTATAGACTGGCGGTGCGCTATCCCGAAGAGTGGTCCGAGATGGGCGCTCCCGAAGCCTTCTGGCGGCCCTATGTAAGAGCGATAAAGGAAATAATCTCCCGGAACCGTTCGACTCTGATTTTTGCCAACAGCAGGCGGTTGTGCGAAAAGATCACCTACCTGCTGAATGTAGACGAATCCGTCCCGCTGGCCTATGCGCATCACGGCTCCCTGGCCCGTGAAATCCGAACCGAGGTGGAAAGAAAACTCAAAGCCGGAAAGCTGCGGGCCATCGTCGCCACAAACTCGCTGGAGCTGGGTATAGACATCGGTCCACTCGACGAGGTGGTCCTCCTGCAGGCGCCGCCTGCCCTATCTTCGGCCATTCAACGCATCGGCCGGGCGGGGCACAGGGTGGGGGAGGAAAGCCGCGGGACCTTACTACCCACCGACCCGCACGATATTTTGCACACGGCCGTGATGGCCGGGGCGATACTTGGCCGGGACATCGAAGCGGTTCATCCCGTCCTTTGCCCGCTGGACGTGCTCGCCCAGATCATAGTTTCCATGACCGGCATGCAGGCCTGGAATCTCGACGATCTCTATGGATTTATCACGACGAGCTATCCCTACCGGCCGCTTAGCCGCCTCCATTTCGACCTGGTGGTCGAGATGCTGGCCGGTCGGTATGCGGGCAGCCGCCTCCGCGAATTGAAACCGCGAATCGCCGTCGATAGACTCGAAAACAGGGTGAGCGCCGGAAAGGGCGCCCTGCAGGCCCTCTATTTTTCGGGAGGCGTCATCCCGGACAGGGGCTATTTTCATTTGCGGCACAATGAAAGCGGGGCCCTGCTGGGGGAGCTGGACGAAGAATTTGTCTGGGAGGCAAAAATCGGCCAGGTCTTTACACTGAGCACCCAGAACTGGAAAATCGAGCGAATAACGCATAACGATGTTTTCGTGACGGGGTCCCGCGCCGTGACCAGCGCCCCGCCGTTTTGGAAGGCCGAGGAAAACCTGCGGGATTCGCATTTCTCCCAGCTCATCGCGCAGTTTTTGGAATCGGCCGATGAGTTGCTGGACAGTTCCGAAGCACTCCTCCCGAAAGGGTCCCCGCCGGACCCCGGTGCGCTAAGGAGGCTCGCGGATTTATTCTTCGCACGATCTTCCAATCCCGACGCGCGGGAACCGCTGTCGGGTCTTCGAAATCTCGACCGGGGCGCCCTCGAGAAACTGGTCTCATTTCTGGCGGAGCAAAAGGGAGCTGCGGGGATATTGCCGCATCGGCATCACCTGCTGGTCGAGCATATCGCCGCCGGCCCCGGGGGGTATCCCGGAAACCAGATCGTGCTGCACACCGTCTGGGGAGGGCGCATGAACCGGCCCTTTGCCATGGCGCTCGAAGCCGCATGGGAAGAGCGCTACGGGTACGGGCCGGAGATTTTTCCGGGAAACGACTCCATTTTGTTCCAAATGCCCCACGAAGCCGATGGGGGCGAAATACTCTCCCTGGTCACGAGCGCCAATCTCCCCCGGCTCATCAGGCGCAAGCTGGAAGGCTCCGGTTTCTTCGGGGCCAGGTTCCGGGAATGCGCCGGACGCGCCCTGCTGCTACCCCGCCGCTCCATAAACGAACGCATGCCGCTTTGGCTTAGCCGGCTGCGGTCTCAAAGACTGCTCGAATCCGTGCTCCGGTTTGAAGATTTTCCCATTCTTCTGGAAGCATGGCGGACCTGTCTAAATGATGAACTCGACCTGGAAGGGCTTACGAAAGTGCTCTCCGAGTTCGAATCCGGGGTAATCACCTGGTCGGAGGTGCATACCGAGCGCCCGAGCCCCATGGCCCGGTCGATCAGTTGGCCGCAGATAAACCGGTACATGTACAGGGACGACCAGCCTCGCACCGGAAAGGGTTCCGGGTTGCGGGCCGACCTGCTGCGCGAGTTGATCTCCATTCCCGAACTGCGCCCGGCGATTTCCTCCGAGGCGGCCCGCGGTTTTGAGCTGAAGCGCCAAAGGCTTAGCCCCGGCTATTCGCCGGATAGCTCGGGGGAGCTGGTCGAGTGGGTAAAGGAAAGGCTCCTTTTGCCCGAATCCGAATGGGAGACGCTTCTTGGCGCCATGCGGCGCGATCATCAGCTCGACCTGGAAACCCTGCTCGCTTCCGTTTCCGACAGGCTGGTGAGGATACACCCGCCCGGGGCGGCCGAGCCCCTGGTAGTCGCGGTCGAAAATATTCCCCGCCTGGGCCGTGGTTTGAACTGGGACCTGGAGTCCCTGGCGGCCTCGAGGCTTGATTCGGGTGAAAATTTTCGGCCTTCCCAGCTCGGAGCGCTTCTCGCGCGGCTGGAGGTCCCCGAGTTTGAAGACCGGGAGGAGCTTTTTACGGCCATACTTTCGCAGTGGCTCCAGTTCTACGGGCCAGGGGAACTGGAGTTCGTCCGCAGGACGCTCGGTCTTGACGACGAGCGGTCGGCCGTCGCGGTGGAGGCCCTGATCGATGCGGAAAGTCTCATTTCAGGGCGGCTCCTGGATAACGACGATCGGGAAAAAATCTGCGACAGCCAAAACTATGAAATGATGCTCCGGATTTCCAGGGCCGCAGCCAGGCCGGTATTTTCGGCCCTTCCTATTGAGCGGCTCCAGTCCTTTCTTGCCCGCTGGCAGGGCCTTGCCTCCCCCAAAGCCGAATCGGGCCTGGAGGGCCTGTTCAAAAGAATCGATCAACTGGTCTCCTACGCCGCCCCGGCCGAACTTTGGGAAGAGGAGATTTTTCCGGCCCGCCTCAAGGCTTACGATCCCTCCTGGCTCGATACCATAATGCAGCAGAGCGGTCTTCGCTGGATCGGCATGGAGGGGCGGCGGGTGGCCTTCTCTTTCGAGCCGGACCTGGATTTGCTGCGGGAAAAAACAAACGGGGAGGATGAGGCCGGGGATGTCGGAGGCCCGTACGATCGAAAATCCGGCACACTCGCGGCACCGGCCGGCCAACAAAGGCCTCAGGCCGGAAGGCGCCTTCACCTGGTTCCGGACTTCTCGAAAACGAAAAAGGAAAGTGTTGAACCTTCTTTGCTCTCGGGCCCAAAAACAGATGATGCGGAATTTAACCGGCTCTTCTCCAAACCGGGCGTCCGATACGGTTTTTCAGCGCTTTCGGCTTTTTGCGGCGGTTCGCCTGCAAATTTGGCCGATACTATCTGGCGGGAAGTCTTTCGGGGAAATCTCACCAACGACACTTTCGCCTCCCTTCGCCACGGCATCGAAAACAATTTCAGGGTGAGCGATCCGGCCGCCGTGATGGCCGGATACAGCCGAAGACGCCACGGCGGCGGAAGGGCGGCTTTTTCCATGTGGAAAGGCTCGCTTCCGATGGCCGGCAACTGGATGCGTGTTCCATGGCCCGACCCCGGGGATGACCTCCTGGAGAAAGCCGAGCGGGACAAGGAGCGCGTACGGCTGCTCCTGGATCGCTACGGCATACTGTTTCGCGAGCTGCTCCAAAACGAGCTGCCCGCCTTCAGTTGGAGAAATCTTTTCAAGACCCTGAGGCTGATGGAACTCTCGGGCGAACTCCTTACCGGCTATTTCTTTGAAGGTGTGCCCGGGCCGCAGTTTATTTCCAAAGAAGCCTTCCGCATGCTGCAGGCCAAATTCCCGCGGGACTGCGTCTACTGGATTTGCGCAACCGATCCGGCTTCCCTCTGCGGGATCAAACTGGACGCTCTCAAGGGGAAGCTGCCTCGCAAGGTCGCCGGCAACCATCTTGTCTATCAAGGGACGCAACTGGTCATGGAATCGCGCCGCAACGCAAAGGAGCTGGTCATTTACGCCCCGGAGGACTCCTCGCACCTGCCGGCCTGTTTCGGACTTTTCCACCATCTGCTCACAAGAAGGTTCCAACCGATGCGCCGCATCGTGATCGAGACGTGTACCGGCATTTCTCTTACCGACCTGGAACACCTTCTCAGGTATCAATTTGACGTGGTTAACGACGGCTCGCAATTGAACGTTTTCCAGAAATATGGCTCGGAAGCATCCAAATCCGGCAGTTAGTCGTTTCGGAATGTGAGCCGGTCCAAAACCGGATGGATGCGCCGCCAATTCCCCCGCCCCTCCTGCACGATCGCAAGTCACGGAGTTCGGGGAAATCCGGTGTGCTTCCCGATTAGTCCGGGGGATATTTCATGGTCGAAACCACCGGGATGCCCCGGGCGCCTGTTTCCACACTACAACCCCCGGGGGATACTCCATGATCCGGGACCCTGTGGGATGCCTCGGACGTAAAATCCGCTCGGGAAACTCACCTGATTATGACCTTGCATCGCGCAAAAGATGATATAGTTAAAGGAGAACCGTCCAGGAGGTGTCCCATGAACTTCAAGCGTATAAACGTAAATCCGGGTGTTTGTGGGGGCAAACCAACCATCCGGGGGCTGCGCTTCCCCGTGTCGAGGCTGCTCGGCTTACTGGCATCCGGCGAAAGCCAGGAATCCATACTGAAAGCATATCCGTACCTGGAGCCTGAAGATTTCAATGAGGTACTGACTTACGCCGCGCTCCTTACTGATGAACAAGTCATCGAATTTGCCCGATGAAATTCCTCATTGACATGCCCGTATCGCCTCTCCTGTTGCGTGTTCTCCATGTATTCGGCCATGAAGGTGTCCATGCCTCTCACAGCGGCAAGGATTGCGCTTCGGACAGTGAGTTACTTGACTGGGCCCGCCGCGAAAAAAGCTGTGTCATTACGGCAGACCTGGATTTTCCTCGGCTTTTGGCATTGAGCGAATCAGATGGCCCCGGACTTATCCTTTCCCGCAGCGGGAATTACTCTGATAGCGAGATGTGCGATTTGCTCGAACGTGTCCTTAAGACAGTACCGCCTGAGGTTATGAACAGAGCTATTTGTGTGGTCGATAAAATGCGCATACGCATTACCAAATTGCCTTTGATACGCTCTAAATAACGTTTTCCCCGAAGGCTTTTGATCTTTTTGAAGTCTGCCAAGGGATACTCCATGGTTGAGACCACCGAGGATGCCACAGACATGGTGTGGATCAGGAAGCACACCAGATTCGCCTTGGGGGATACTACGTGATCCGGCACCGATTGGGAGGGGTCAGGCTGGGTTTTTCCACAGAATTTGCAGGTGTAAAACTTCCTTTCCAGGACATGCCCCCGCTTTCTCATAGTTGTCGCGGTATCCAAAGAACTCTAACATATGGTCAAACGGAGACTTGACCCCTTATTTGCCTCGTCTTTGAGCATCCGGTGGGCCGACATTGTCTCACTGTTCCGCGAGTTGGGGGCGGAGATCAGGGAACGAGAGGGTTCTCGCGTTGAAGTGTTTTTGTTTGGGCAGGTCAGGGTGTTTCATCGCCCACATCCCGGGCCGGATACGGACAAAGGTGCTGTGGCCGCTATTCGCAAATGGCTGGAAGAGCATGGAGTAAAACCATGAAAAACATAATGGAGATTGACGGGCGGAAGGCCGTTATTTCTTTTGACCCGGATACTTGTATGTTTCGCGGGGAATTCCTGGGGCTTTCCGGAGGTGCGGACTTTTATGCCACCGACGTTGAGGGTTTGCTGAATGAAGGCAGAAAGTCTTTTAAAATTTACCTGCAAGCTTGTGAGGAACGAGGGATTGCCCCCTTCAAGCACTATTCGGGAAGGTTCAACGTAAGGATTTCTCCGGATTTACATGCGGACATTGTCAGTGCTGCCGAAGCGTCCGGAATGAGCCTGAATCAATGGGTTGAAAATGCACTCTCACAATGTGTGCATGATTGAAGAGCATATCTCGCTGGCCGGCATCCGAGGGATGCTACGTGATCGAAACCGCAGCCTCCAGTTTCCACACTGGAATCTCTTGGGGATACTCCGTGATCCGGGACCCTGTGGGAGGGATCGGAAGGGCGGAGTGGCGCGGATCGAGAAAATCATTCATAACCTGATTCCTTCCCTGGCCTTCGCTCAATGGAAGAACCTCCAAAACAGGGGCAAAATCGCGATAGTGAGTCAATAATTCCAGTCACTTAGAGATGGTGGCATTGTTGTTATATCAATGATCTTGGTGGCTTGATTTGGTCAGACCCAATGCCGTTAACTTAAGCAAATGATTGATTTTATTGTTACTTTACGCCAATACTACGTTCCTGTCGTGTAGAATCCCAACAGAGGGGCCGATTTCGGGATTCATCCTGGCCCGTACAGAAGTACCCAGAGT
>JARLHP010000169.1 GCA_031292195.1 Syntrophobacteraceae bacterium | reverse complement strand
TGGTCGAAATCCAGGCCGGAGCGATTGTCATGGCCAGCGGCTATGACGTTTTCGACCCCTCGGTCATACCCGAATACGGCTACGGGCGAATCACAAACGTAGTGACCGCCATCGAGTTCGAGCGGCTGCTGAGCGCCTCGGGCCCCACCGCCGGCCACCTCGACCGGCCTTCCGAGCTTGCCCTGGAAAAGCGGATCGAGGAGCGCGCCAAAGAGGTCAAAAAGATTACCGGGCGGGTAAAGCAGCTGGAGCAAAAAGAGGGCAAAAGCTCGGCCGAAGTAATAGACGCGGTAAAGGCGGGCGCATCCGACCAGGTGCTGGTCGACTGGGCAAAGCAGGCCGAAGCCCTGGCGGAGATGGAAGGTTCGCTTGCGGCCATGCACCGCAAAAAGGCGGCGGCCACCACCGCCAAAAAACTGGCCTTCATCCAGTGCGTGGGCTCTCGCGATTTCCGGTTCAATCGGTTTTGCTCCTCCTACTGCTGCATGCACTCCGTAAAGGAGGCGATGATCGCCAACGAGCACGACCGGGAGGTGCAATCTTCCATTTTCTGCATGGACCTTCGCGCGGTGGGCCGGGGTTTTGAGGAATATAAGCTCCGGGGCGGTCAGCAGGCCAATATCGAATACGTTCGAGGCCGCGTGGCCGAGATTACCGAAGACGAAGCCCATAACCCGGTCGTCTGGTTCGAATCCACCACCGAACGGCGGGTGATTAGCCAGGTTTTCGATATGGTGGTACTGGCCGCAGCCTGCATTCCGAGCGCCGGGACGGCGGATCTGGCCAAACTTGCCGGTGTTGATCTGGATGAGAACGGGTTCGTTAAAACCGACCCCCTCATGCCGCTGGCGACGAGCAGGCCGGGTATTTTCGTCTGTGGGTGCGCACAGGGGCCGATGGATATCCCCGAATCGGTTGCCCAGGCCAGCAGTGCCGCGGCCTGCGCCGCCGAGACGGTTATCGGCGCGAATATAACGCTTAAGGCTACTGCTTGACAGGTCAAGAGGTGCTCAATTGGCTGAAGAAATCCGAATAGGAGTTTTTGTTTGCAACTGCGGCAGCAACATCGCCGGCTATCTGGACGTGAAGTCGCTGGCGGAGTATGCCAAAAGCCTGCCCAATGTGGTTTTGGTGAAGGAAAACCTCTACACCTGCTCGGAAAACGGCATAAACGAAATCAAGGCCGCAATCAAGGAGCAGGGGTTGAACCGGGTGGTGGTGGCGTCGTGCACGCCCCGCACCCATGAGCCGCTCTTCCGGGGGACCTGCGCCGAAGGGGGGCTTAATCCCTACCTTTTCGAAATGGTCAACATCCGCGACCAGTGTTCGTGGGTGCATATGCAGGAAAAGGAAAAGGGCACCGGCAAGGCCAGGGATCTGATCCGGATGGGGGTTGCCAAGGCCGCGCTGCTGGAGCCCCAGGAGCCTATCGAGTCCGAAATGGACCCGAGGGCGCTGGTCATTGGGGGAGGAATCGCCGGCATGACCGCGGCGCTGGCGCTTGGAAACCGGGGCTATGAAGTCACCCTGATCGAAAAAGCAGACCAGCTGGGAGGACTTCTCCTCAAACTGGATAAGCTCGCGCCCTCCGGGGCGGACGGTTGCGAAACGGTCCGAAAGCAGGCCGACCTGGTGAGCCGTCACCCCAATATTCACCTGATGACCTCTACCCACCTCGACGAGGTGAACGGCTACATCGGCCATTTTCAGGTATCGGCCACCACAAACGGCGCCAAAACGCAGTTCGGGATAGGGGTTATCGTGGTGGCTACCGGGGCCAATGTTTTCCGGCCCGCCGGACTCTACGGCTATGATGGCAGTAAGGTGATCACCCAGCTCGAACTCGAAGAGGTTTTCAAGTCCGGTCCTTTCGCGGCCAAAAACGTGGTCATGATCCAGTGCGTGGGCGCCCGCAACGACGAGCGAAAGTACTGCTCCCGCATCTGCTGCATGGTGGCCATAAAGAACGCCATAGAAATTAAGGAAAAGAGTCCCGAGACAGGGGTTCGTGTCCTCTACCGCGACATCCAGGCCTACGGGACCGAGAACGAAGCCCTTTTCCAGCACGCCAGGGAGCTTGGCGTGATCTTCATAAAATACGATCCCGCCCGCCCCCCGAAGGTCGAAGAGGGGAAGGTGGTGGTCCATCACGAACTGCTGGGGCGTGAAATCGATCTGGACCAGGACCTGGTGGTCCTTTCCACGCCGCTGGTGGCCGGAGACGACAATGAAGCCATATCCAAGCTTCTGCGGGTGTCCCTGGACGCCAACAAGTTCTTCCTGGAAGGACACGTGAAGCTCAAGCCGCTGGACTTTGCCACCGACGGCATTTACCTGTGCGGAAACGCCCACTATCCGGCAAGCGTTCGTGAAGCGGTGTCGCAGGCCCTGGGGGCTGCCGCGCGCGCTTCCATACCGCTTTCCAAGGGGGTCATGTCGGTCGAGCCGATAGTCTCCACCCTGGTGGATGAAGATGCGTGCCGGGGCTGCGGACTGTGCGTGGCGCTTTGCCCCTACGGGGCCCTGGAGATCGTGCGCGGGGAGAAGGGGCGAAAAGTAAAAGTGATCCCCGTGGCCTGCAAGGGCTGCGGCGTATGCGCGGCTACCTGCTACCACCACGCCCTTAGCGTCAACTCCTACTCGGATGCGCAAATCGGCGAACAGATAAGGGCTTATCTGGAAGAATCGGCCTGACCAAGGCAAACAAGTGTTGCGTGGGCTAAGCGTATATAGGGTGGGCTAAGTATGTAGGGTGGGCTAAGCGAAGCGCAGCCCACCATAAACGTGACCGAGGAGACCACTAATGTCTAATTTTACTCCCAAAATTCTGGTGATGTGCTGCACCTGGTGAGGCTACGCGGCGGCTGACTTCGCTGGAGTTTCCAGGATGCAATATACGACGGATGTGCGGATCATCCGTCTGATGTGTACGGGCCGGGTCGATCCGACCATGGTGGCCGAGGCTTTCATGGAGGGCGCTGACGGAATCATGGTGGTCGGCTGCCATTTCGGCGACTGCCATTACATTTCCGGCAATTACCAGGCCAAGGTAAAGATCGGGCTGGCATCGAAGGCCCTGGGCTACGTGGGCCTGAACACCGGGCGGGTGGTATTCAACCAGTGCTCGTCGGCGGAGGGCGACCGGTTTGTGAGCCAGGTCACCGCTTTCCATGACAGTATCTGCGCGATAGGCCCGCTTGGTTCGGCGGAAAATCTTTCGCTCCCCGCATTAAAAGACAGGGTCGATACGGCCCGCACCGCCCTTGCCTCCGAAAAGCTGCGCTGGGTGGTGGGTAAATTCACCGAATTCGAAAAAAGCGGCAACAAATACGGTGAAAAATTCACCGCACACGAAATGTGGCGGACCCTCGATACCATCGTGATCGACGAAATCGCGACCCACGGGATTTTAAAAGAAATGGGAAAAGGGGCCGCCTCGGTCGTGGAGCTTGCCAGGCGGCTGGAAATAGCCCCGCCTGAGGCCCTGAAATACGTCCTGGCTTTGCAGAGGCGCGGCCTGGTGGGACTTGCCGGCGTGGACGGCTCGACTCCGAGTTACAAGATCGTCGAAAGACCGGCCAGGGCGGCTTGAACTCTGAATAAAATGCTCAGGGGGTTCCAGACACCCTGAAGACGAAAAACCCGCGGTGTTGGGCAATGGCAATGTCGGCTGGCGGTCCCGCCGCCTTCCGTCCGGAGGACGCAAGTGTCAGATAAACAGGTAATCATTTTCGGAGGCGACCCGGCAGGGGTTGCGGCTGCTATCGAACAGGCCGAAGCGGGCCGGCGCGTGGTGCTGGTCGAAACCTCACCGGCCCTGGGCGCCGGGAGTATCCCCCGGACCCATCTACTTAACGGTGGTTCGGCCGGGGTCGACCCGAACCTGGAGGCGGCCAAAAAACACCCGAACATACGCATAATCACCAACGCGGTTGTGGAAAAGGCTTCGGCCAAAGACGGGTCGTACTCTTTCCGCATCAGGCGCAAGACTGCCCGGGTGGACCCCGAAAAATGCGACGGCTGCCGGGAGTGTATTCGGGTGTGTCCGATCAATATGTACGATGACTTCAACGAAGGCATCGGGTTTAGAACGGCGATCGATTTTTTCAACCCCGGCGCCGGAGAGTTCAATATTTTCAAGGAGGATATGCCGGTTTGCCAGGCGACCTGCCCCGCCAACCTCGATATCCGCTCCTACGTCGGCCAGATCGCCGATGGCGAATACGCCAAATCCCTGGCCATAATCAGGCAAAGTCTGCCTTTTCCTCTGGCCATCGGCCGGGTGTGCCCGCATCCTTGCGAGACCGCCTGCAATCGGGGGTACATGGATGAGCCGATTTCCATCTGCACCTTGAAGCGCTTCGTGGCCGACCAGGAGATGAAAAGCGGGACGACCGCCCCGGCCGAAATTCCCGATGAGTTCCACCGGGAAAAAGTGGCCATCATCGGCGCCGGGCCCGCCGGTCTTTCCTGCGCCTATTATCTGGGAAAAGCCGGGTACCACTCCGTGGTCTTCGAAGCCCTGGCCGAACCGGGCGGAATGTTTCGCTACGGGATTCCCGAATACCGGCTGCCTACCCCCACCCTCATGCACGAGATAAACTGGATTCTTTCCCACGGGGCGGAGCTGCGCTGCAATACCCGGATCGGCCATGACATTTCCTTCGAAGAGATTCTCAGCCAGTTTGACGCCGTTTTTATCGGCGTGGGCGCGCACAAGGGAATGAAGCTCAGGATCAAGGGAGAGGATATGCAGGGAGTCGTCGACGGTGTCGATTTTCTGCGCGAGGTCAATGCGGGCAACAAGTGGCCGGCCAAAGGCAAAGTCATAGTGGTGGGCGGTGGAAACGTCGCCATGGACGCGGCCCGGGTCAGCTGGCGGGAAGGCTTCGAGGAAGTCTACGTTCTTTACCGAAGGACCAAAAAGGAGATGCCGGCCAGTCCCTGGGAAATCGACGCGGCGGAACAGGAAGGCGTCAAATTCCAATACCTGGTGGCGCCCCTGGAGGTCGTGGGAAAAGATGGCAAAATGACCGGCCTCAAATGCCTCCGGATGGAACTGGGCGAGCCGGATGGTAGCGGAAGGCGCAGGCCCGTGCCCGTCGAGGGCTCCGAGTTCGTGGTGGAAGCCGAGACCCTCATTCCGGCCATCGGCCAGACTCCGGACCTTGCTTTCGTCCCGGATGGCAGCCCGCTGAATATTACCAGGTGGAACACGTTTGCGGTCGATAAGAGCAATTACATGACAAACGTGGAGGGCATCTTCTCGGCCGGTGACGTCGAAACCGGACCCGACATCGCTATTCGGGCCTGCGCGGGCGGCCGCAAAGCCGCGGACGGCATAGTGAGCTACCTGGAGGCCAAACGGTCGCAGGGGCGGCAATCCTCAACGGCGGCAAGTTAATGGTTTAGTGTCCATCCGGAAACTTCCCGGTGGGCAACGCTGCGCTTTTGCCCACCCTACAAAGTTCCGCACTCGGTGCGGGGTGGGCACAGGCCACATCGTGCCCGCCAAAGGGTTTTTCGACCAGACGCGAATTACGGGGAAGCAGATGCAATACGAAAACAAAGGCCGTTTCATAGTAAAATTCACCGATATTCCCTCTCCGCGCCAGCATCTTTTCGAGATCGAAGTCGATGAGCGCAGGAACAATTACAGCGAGGTGGAGCTGGGCTTCGACCAGGAAAGGGCCGCCAGGGAAGCCAAGAGGTGCCTGAGCTGCCGCCGCTGCCTGGGGTGCGCCCTGTGCTGGGCCGAGTGCAAGCCCGAAGCCATTCAGTTCGATTTGCCGGACGAAATGATCGAACTGGAAGCCGATTCGGTCATCATAGCGCCGGGAGTGGAACGCGCCCTCGACCGCATCGACCGCCGCTTCGGCCTGGCCAAGGATGTCAACGTCGTAAGCGACCTCCAGTTGGAGCGCATGCTGAGCGAGTCCGGTCCGAGCGGCGGGTTGGTGATCCGGCCCTTCGACGGACAAATCCCCTCCAGCCTGGCCTTTGTCCAGGCCTACGACGGGGCTGCGTCCGCCATGAACAGGTCGGCCCTGACCCTGGCGGCAAACGAAGTTGCACTTCTGCGGCAAAAGCTGCCAAAAGCCGAAATTACCGTCTTTGCCGGTCTCGAAGATTTCCCCGAGATAAAGAGCGCGCTCCATTCGGCCGGCGTTACACTTGTGGGCGCCGCGGTCAAGTCCGTCACGCCCAGCGGCGGCTCGCCCGTAAAGGTGGCCTTCGAAGATGGCCAGGAGAAAGAGTTCGACCTGGTCGTTCTCATCACCCAGCCGAAAATGTCGAGCGACGGACGCGATCTGGCAAAAGCCCTGGGCCTGGAGGTCTCTTATGCCGGTTTTCTATCCGGTGATGGAGAGGGGCTTATTCAGACCAACAAACAGGAAGTGCAACTGGCCCGGCAGGCGTGAGGCGAGCATAATAAGGGTGTGGCCGTTTGCCAGGGCCACACCCGGAGCGTTAATGAAAAACCTCTTTAATCCGCACCCCCCCGGGGCTCTCAACGTTGTTGAGTCAAGAAACCCCGAGCTTTTCCCGCCTGTTTGTACACCCTTTGTTTGGAGGCCTTTTTGTGACTCTCGGCTGAGAAGGGCGGCGGGATTTGGGGCAGTAGCACCTCACGCGTGATATCTTGATTGATGGTTCCGATCTGCGACCCCTTACGGGGTCGTCACCTTCTTTTTCGTTCCTTTCCGGGGGTATCGGCCTCACGGCCTCAACCCCCGGCTAATGG
>JARLHP010000168.1 GCA_031292195.1 Syntrophobacteraceae bacterium | reverse complement strand
GCCGCGGCCGAAAGCTGGATGAGCATGAGCAGGATCACATTCTGCGTCACTGTGAACCGGAGCGTATAGACCGTATAGGAGGAAAAAAAGACGATAACGGTGGTTATGGCGTCGGCTACGAAAAAATAGGCGATCAGAAAAATGAAGATTTTCTTAAGGTGGCGAATTTCTCTGAAGGTGGCGCCGAGCCGGGCGAAGGTTTCCCTTATGGCTGCCCATCCTTTGGAACTCTGAGAAGGCGAGTCCTTTAAAAAGATAAACGAAGGCAGGGCGAAAATGGCATAAGCCGCCGCGGCAAAAAGAAGGATAGCTTTACCCCCGGCAACGTTTGGCACCAAAAAGACCATGGCGATAAGGGCGGCGAACCCGGCGATGTACCCAAAACCCCAGGCGATCCCGGATAATTTTTCTATGGTACCGGCCGGGGCTATTTCGGGAAGAAACGCATTGTAGAAGGTCATGGAGAGCGAATAGCCCACGTAGCCCGCGCCCACCAGGAACATGGCCCGTGCCGTTTGGCCCGGGCCGGTGAAATAGAGGCAGAATACGCTCACAATGGATAGGCAGGCAAAAGCCGTCATGAAGCTCTTTTTTCGCCCTTTTGCGTCCGCGGTCGCTCCGAGGATCGGCGCCAGAACCACGGAGACCGCCATGGCCGAGGAGTCGGTCACACCCCACAGGAAATCCGAATAGCCTTTTTCTCCGACTATGACCTGTTTGAAATACAAAATGAAATAAGCGGTCAGAACGACCATGGAAAACCAGGCGCTGGCGAAATCGTAGAGGACCCAGGAAAGCGTCTTTAGCGTGGTGTGAACAGCGTTTCCGGGGTTGGCGCACAAGCCGGCGCCGCCCTCCGGACTCGAAAAATTATCCATGTCCCCCACTGCCCTATCCGGCTATCCAGCCTTTAGCGATTGCATCTTCGATCATTTTTTGCGCATAGTCCCACAGGACCGGCGCACCATCTGCCATATGGCCGTTTCTCGAAAAAACCTGCTCTTTTCTTATCCCGTGCTTTTGCCACATGATCCCGCCCGACCGGAAATTGTTCAAAAGGGGCTGTAGCCTGTCCAGGCAGGCGGCAAAAAGCGCATCCGGGGTCCTGGCGGATTCGAATTCCTCCCAAAGGGCGCGAAACTCCTCGGCCTGGTCGGCCGGCAGAAGGTTGAAAATCCGGTCCGCGGCTGTTTTTTCACGCGCCGCTTTGTCCCTGTTACCTTCTTCATCGTAGCAGTAGGTGTCCCCGGCGTCGATTTCGACCAGATCGTGCACCAGTATCATCTTGAGGACCCGCAGGATGTTTACCGGCGCCCTGGAGTGCTCCGCCAGCACCATGGCCAGGACAGCCAGATGCCAGGAATGCTCCGCGGAATTCTCCTGCCTGGAGCCGTCCATAAGAAGCGACTGGCGCACTATGCGCTTCAAACTGTCTATTTCTGCCAGGAACTCGATTTGCCGACCAAGACGACTGATATCCATTTTCACCTCTCGCTGTATGCCGGGGAGCGGGGAGCAGGGAGCAAAAAGATGGATTTTCACCTGCTCCCAACTCTTTACTCCCTAATCCCCGCTCCCCGCTCCCCGCTTCCCGCTCCTTGCTCCTTGCTCCTTGCTCCTTGCTCCGTATTTATTCACCTTCATGCCAAACTCTGAAAAATTTATCCACCTATTTCGCCTAAAACCAAAGAGGAAGTGGTCGATTAGGGAGTCCGGCGGCCTTTGGGAGATCCTTGTTGAGATAGTTTAAATCTTTGTGCCTCCATGAAAAAAGCCGTTGACACAAGCAAAAGTTTGGTATACCTAATTAAGTGTCTTATCATTAAGTAGAGGTGACCTGTTATGTTTGGATGCAATCATCATCATGGGGTATGCGGCAGAGTGGCCGATCCCGAGAATTTGACGGTGCCGCTGTGCAAGGCGAAGAGCGGCAAAAGGTTCAAGGTCGCCTGTGTGCACGGGGAAAGGGGGCTGTGCGCCCGCATGGCCGCTCTGGGGATATATCCGGGCGCGGAGATGCATCTATTGTGCACCGGATGCGTGCGCGTCAATGGTGGAATCCTCAGCCTCGGAGCGGACATTTCCGACAAGATCCTGGTTACTCCTTCCACCTAGAAGGCCAGACGAGCGGCGTTGTGAGCGCCGTTATTTTTTAGAGCGAATGTTAGGAACACCTAACTGTGAAGCCGAGGATTTGTATGCCGATCGTACCTTTACGCAAAATGGCTAAGGGGCAGAAAGGAACCATCCATCGTGTAAACGCTTCCGGTGAACTGGGACGGCGCATTCGGGACATGGGACTGGTGCCGGGGACCCCGTTCAGTGTGCAGGGGCGGGCGCCCTTAAAGGACCCGGTGGCCATCCGGATAAGAAGTTTCACCTTGACTCTTCGCAATAACGAGTCCGATTATATAGAGGCCGAAGTGGAGGAGAGTCAATCATGAAAATCGAGATAAGACTTGGGGAAATCCCCGGCCGCATATCGGAAATCTTCATAGCCGAAGACCTGATGGAGCGTATTCCGGACGTGCTGAAAAAGTCCCTGGGGACCCGTTCGGCTTACTGGATATGGGATGAGACCGTATGGGGCCTCTGGGGAGACAAGGTGGCCGGTCGGGGTTGGCCCGTGGAAGACAACGGCCGGGTTATCCTGTTTACAGCTTCCGAACCGGACAAACGCCTTGCCTCGGTCGAGTTCCTTGCCCGGCGGATGGTCAGCGCCGGGGCGAACCGCGACAGTGCGATCATCGCTGTGGGTGGGGGCGTTACCGGGGACGTGGCCGCTTTTTTGGCCTCGATCTACATGCGGGGTATTCCCTGTTTTCAGATCCCGACGACCCTTCTTGCCCAGGTGGACAGCAGCGTTGGAGGAAAGACAGGAGTAGATCTTCCGGAAGGCAAGAACCTCCTCGGGACTTTCCAACAGCCTCGGCAGGTGTTTACCGACCCGCGCTTCCTCACCACCTTGCCGGATGAAGAATTAAGGCAGGGGATGGCCGAAGTGATCAAGTCGGCCATGATCGGAGACGAAGTACTCTGGAAGTTTGTGGAAACCAAGTCGGATGCCATTAAACGGCGGGACCTGAACTCGCTCGCCAGGATAATTTCGGCCAGTTGCCTGCTAAAGTCCAGGATCGTACAGGCCGATGAAAAAGAAGCCGGCGCGAGGCGCTCACTCAACCTGGGCCACACCGTGGGGCATGCGCTGGAGAAGGTGACCGGATTCCGTCTGCGGCACGGCGACTGCGTCGCAACCGGCATGATAGTGGCCGCGGAGCTTTCAAATCGGCTTGGAAAGCTGCCGGCCGAAGACCTGCAGCGGCTGGAAGCCATTTGCCAAACTTGGGGAATGCCGGTGCGCATTCCTTCTTCCATAAAATGCGACGCCATCATGGATGCCGTGCGGGCCGACAAGAAACGCATCGGCGACAAGCTTCACTTTATAATACCGGAGCGGATAGGCAAGGTGGTCGAATTTACCGACATCGCTCAGGGAGAGTTTATCGAGGTGCTGCAATCTCTTGGCGCAACTTAGGCCAGAGGCAAAAAATGGTTATCCGGAAAGCGGTCGAGGGCCGGGCTTTTGTAGGGCTGGAAGCCGCTCCTGCAGGTCGATTCCCGAGAAGCGCGGATAAATAATAGTTGCCAATGGCCTTAGAGGCCTGTACGGGTTCGGATGAAGGAGCAAAAAAGACGGGGAGCGGATTTCGTTCCCCGTCTTTTTTGCTCTTAGTTTTGCCGGGAGAGTTCCCCGGTTTTAAGCGTGGTAAAAATGAGCCTGCCCGCCGTAGTCTGCAGAATGCTGGTCACCGAGACTTCAACTTCCTTTCCCAGGTGTTTGCTCGCGTTTTCCACCACCACCATGGTGCCGTCTTCCAGGTAAGCTATGCCCTGTCCCTGTTCCTTACCCTCTTTGAGGATATGAAGTCTGAGCACTTCACCGGGCAGAACCACCGGCTTCAAGGAATTTGCCAGTTGATTGATGTTAAGGACCTGGATGCCCTGAACCTCGGCCACCTTCGACAGGTTGTAATCGTTGGTGACTATCTTGGCGCCCAGCCGCAATGCCAGAGCCACCAGCTTGGCATCGACTTCGTTAATGTTTTCAAAGTCCTGTCTTTCGATTTGGACTTCAACCAGTTTTTCGAGTTGAAGGCGCTTGATGATATCCAGGCCGCGCCTTCCTCGTACCCTTCGGGTAGGGTCCGGACTGTCCGCAATGTGCTGGAGTTCCTGCAAAACGAACTCCGGGATGACCAGCACGCCGCCAACGAAGCCGGTTTCCACGACGTCTGCGATTCGGCCGTCGATGATCACGCTCGTATCGAGAATCTTGGACATCGGGTTGGGGCGAATTCCGCGGCCTAGGCCAAGCAACGGCAGATTGGGGAAACGCACCTCTTCGACTTTAATACTGCCTAACACCATCCCTATATAGCCAAAAATGCAAGATAAAATAATATAGATGACAACGTTGATCGTGGTGTTCTGGATAGAGGCAAACCCCATGCCGATCAGCTTGGCGATGGAAAGTCCCAGGACAAGGCCTATGGTTCCGCCGGCCAGGAGCTTCAAGGGGATATGCTTTATCAGTTTCTCGATGCCCAGACCGGCAAAGCCCACCAGGAGACCGCATGCGCCTCCGGCCCACGGAATCCAGGCATAGTGCGCCATGCTGTTCTCGTGGTTCAGACTGTAACCTATAAGGTAGCCGCCAAAGACGCAAATCACTATCAGGATCAGCTTCAAAATGAACCAACCCCACTTCACAGTTCTCACCCCCTCTCTCATAGTAATATGTGAGCAAAAGCAAAAACCGCCAGTTCAGGGAAGGAGACCAGGTAAACGAACCCGAGGCGGTTGAAAGATTCTGCTAAAAACGGGCTAGCCTAAAATTTCAAAAATGGACTGCTCGATTTCACTTTCCGCGACGTCCTGAACTATGGAAAGTTCTTTCAGGAGAAGTGTCCTGGCAGTATCCAGCATCTTTCTTTCACCGAAGGAGAGTTCTTTATCTCCCTTTAGCACGGTCAGATCGCGCAACACCTCGGCAAGTTCGTAAATCGACCCGGTCTTGATTTTTTCCATGTACTCGCGGTAACGCCTGTTCCACGTACCCCCGTTTACGGAGACTTCCCTCCTGACCAGTATATCGAAGACCCTGGGAATGTCGGTGCGGGTGATCAAGCCTCGTAACCCCACCGTTTGAGCATTGGGCACCGGAATCATGATTTTCATATCATTTTCCAGGATGCGCATCACATAAAACTCCAGGCGTTTACCGCCGATACTTTTCGACTCGATGGACTCGATTTTCCCCACACCGTGTGCCGGGTACACAGCCAAATCGCCGATTTTAAACATAAAACCTCCAACACAAAACTGCCAAGGGAGCAAAGCTTCTCTATTTTACCATCGCTTCCGGTCTTTGCAAAGGTTAAATGGGTAACCGAAGGGAATGAGCGGATAGCGGGTCGATGGATAAGCGGATATCAAAAGATACCGCTACGACTGCCCTGGGGTGGGCCGGGCACGAGCGCGACGAAGCCTTCAGGGCTTTTGTGTTACGCTCGATAAAAATAATGCCGATTCGGGACCCCCTGGCCCGCTATGAGCGATAAACTATTGGGGGCGCGGGGTGGTTGGGGCGAACCGTTTGCCCTCCTGCTGAAGCTGGGTTCTTATCTTTTGCACCAGGTCGGAGTAGGCATCCTCGAGGGTCCTCTTCATAGTCACCACTTGACCCTGGCTGACAATCAACCGCATCAACTCGGGAATTTTGAGTTCCGTGGAGGCTTTGAGGTAGACGGGCTGGATGTAGAGTATGACATTGCCAACAGGCAAAACGATGATCTTGCCCCTGTCAACTCTGGAACCAGACTGATCCCACAGGGAGAATTGCTGGGATATGGTCGGGTTCTGGTTGATGAGGGCGTAGATCTGCGAGGGGCCGTAGACCAGTTCTCCCTTCGGGAAATTGTAGATTAAAATCTTTCCATAGTAGGGATCGTCGCAGCCCACAAGCGCCAGGGACCGCAGATTATCTCGTCCGATAGGGCTCATGGGTTGGAGCAGCAGAAAGTCGAACCTGCTGGGCTTTATCAGGTTGAGGGTCAGGTAATAGGGCACGATCTCGCTCGACTGCTTGCCAACGAACGTTTTGGGGAACTGCCAGACATCCTCGCGCTGATAGAAGACCTCGGGGTCGGTCATGTGGTATTCGGCGAACATCTTCATCTGCAGCTCAAAAATCGTCTTGGGGTAGCGGACGTGCGCTTTCAGCTCCTTGGGCATCTGGTCGAAGTTCTTGAACAAGCCCGGGTAAATCCTGCTGTAGGCTTTGATAATGGGGTCGTCCCTGTCCCAGACGTAAAAATTGACCGTTCCGTTGTAGGCGTCGATTACTATCTTCACCGCATCGGCGATGTAATTGAGCTGTCCTCCCTCGGTCGATGAATACATGGAGTAGGGGTAGAGGTTGGAGGTCGTGAATGCATCCTGGAGCCAGTAGAGTCCCTTCTCTGTCACCACTACGTGAGGTTCGGTATCCAAAACCAGGTAGGGCGCCAGATCGTGGCACATGGTGCTGATTTTGTTGCGGAAGATAATCTTGGAATCGGGAAGCATTTTGGTGGTGAAAAAAATATTTTTGTCTTTGAAGTAGAGCGAAAAAACAAAGCGCTTCAGCAGCGAATCGGCCAGCACGCCGCCCTTACCGTTATATGCGGTCATGACGTTGCGCGAGCCCTTGGGATAATCGAGTTCACCGGAGCTGTTCGGAGCAATGACGAATCTGTCGTTGGAATTGCGTCCGTAATAGATGCCGGGCTGTTCGATATCGAACCCGTAATCCGAGCGTGGCGGGATACCGCGCAGGAACCAGACCATCGGTTCGTCGCCGCTCTGTTCGGCCGGAGTCATGACGGCGCCAAATCCGTGAGTGAAGGAAAGGTGCCGGTTAATCCAGCTCTGGGCCCGTTGCGGGATGAGATTCCAGTTCAATTCGCGGGCGGCCAGATTGACCTGTTGATAGACGCCGTTGACCGTGTAGCGGTCCACGTAGACGTAGGGAAAGTCGTAATAGGTGCGCAGGTCTTCGAGTTGCCGGTAGAAATCGTCCAGTTCGTCGCGGTCCCATACCGGTGTGTTTCTTAGAATCTTCTCGATATCGGGTATGGACTCCAGTTCGGCCGGTTTGTGGCTTGGAGTGAAGTTGCGGATCTCGACATCCTGAAGATGGTAAGCCGCAAGGGTCGCCTGGATATTGTCGGCAATATAGGGACGCTCTTTTGTGGCCTCGTTTGGCTTGACGATGTAATGCTCGACCAGTTGCAGGGGAAAGGTGGCGTAGCGCAGGCCAAGGGCCAAAGCGAATGTCGTTCCCAGCACGATCAGCGTTTTCAGCCCCTTGCGGCTGTTGACGAAATAGAGGAACGACAGGGAAGTGGCGGCCAGAAGAAAGATACAAGCCCAGATCAGGGGCCAGGTGATGTTCATCTCTATGTAGCCGGGCCCATAAAATAGCGGCAGATGGGACCTGCCATACAAAAGGTCATAGCGCTGAAGGAGGAAGTCCCATATCTCGATCAGAGATACCACCAGGACCAGTAGGCTGAGGTGCATCCTGACGCCGGAGGGGAGCCGTTTTTCCTCCCTTTCCAGCAGTCCTTTCTCTACCAGGTAGAGTAGGGCTATGGCTGCCAGCAGGACGCCGAAGGCTATGAGAAGGCGGTTTTGCAGGAGCCTGTAGATCGGGTAGGCGAAAAGATAGAAGGAGGCATTTTTGCCGTATACCGGGTCGATTGTCGTTGCCCGTGGAGAGACCAGGTAGAGCAGGAAAGCCGCCCACTTCTCGTAGAGTGGAAGGGCGATCAC
This sequence comes from Syntrophobacteraceae bacterium, assembly GCA_031292195.1. GTDB lineage: Bacteria > Desulfobacterota > Syntrophobacteria > Syntrophobacterales > Syntrophobacteraceae > SbD1. Next base: position 12,849 of record JARLHP010000168.1, on the reverse strand, counting down.
CACGGCCAGAACCATGGATAGAGGCGTATAGATCCACAGCGAACCGGTTCGAAACCCGTGGAGCAACCGCTGATAGGCGGCAAGCGAGTCCGGAGTGCTTTTTTGGGCAGAAGGCGATGTTCCCAGAAACCGGGACGCAATCCTGAAGTTGAGGAAAAATATCAGAAAAAAGCAAATGAAGACCGAGCTGAAGACCGCGTACTTGTAGAGCACCCGTTGCCAGAAATAAAGTTCATAGCCAAGCGAGTTGAACCACCAGATATCGACCAGGAAATCCGTGAAAAAAAGGCTGATGGCGACTATGACTCCGATAATGGCCACAATCGACATCCCGAGGGCAACAAGCCATCGTTTCCAGCGGATCATTCATCTCTCCTCGGTTATAACTTCACCTGAGCGGTTTTAACGGGCGCCAGGGCACTTCTGTCAGAACCAAAAAAAATTATGTACACCTGAAAAAACCTGCAAACAATAGCAGTTTCCGGCTCGGAATAGAACTATTTCCTTAACGGGAAAATGTTAATCTTTAATTTTGAGTGTAATTTCGGGGTAATAAAGGTCAAAGGTCAAAGGTCAAAGGTCAAAGGTCGAAAGTCGAAAGTCGAAGGTCGAAGGTCAAAGGTCGAAAGTCAAAAGTCCAAGGTCGAAAACCGAAGGTCTCAAGCTGGATGTTTGCTTTTGACCTGCGACTTTCGACCTTACGACTTTCTTTTATCCTATAACCGCCAGAACGTCACCTTTCTGGACGCTCTGACCTTCTTTGCACAGTACCTGTTTTACGGTGCCGGAGATCTGAGCGAGGATGGAGTTTTCCATCTTCATCGCCTCCAGAATCATTACTACGTCGCCTTCTTTTACCGCGTCGCCTTCTTTGACGTCGTAGCGAATGACCATGCCGGGCATGGGAGCTTCGAGCTTAGCGCCGCCCGCCACCGGGGCAGGCGCCGCGGTTGAGCAAGCGGGAGCGGGGGCCGCGGCCGGTGCACACCGGGGCGCGGGAGCCGCCACCGGGGTGAACGCGGTGATCATGGGAGTACCGCCCACCGCCTCAACCTCTACCGAGAAATAATCCCCATCGACGAAAACATTGAACTGGCGAGCGGCCGCTCCCTTGGCAGGGACCTCTTTTTGGGACTTTTCCACCAGGAGTCCGGCTTTTGCTTTCTTGACCAGTTCGGCCTCTTTGGCGCACTCCTCCAGGGTCTTGGGGCGGACCTCCGGTGGAACGGGTTCATTGCCGTACTTCCAGTTGAGGAACCTTTTTCCGGTCATGGGGTACATGCCGTAGAGGATCACATCGTCGATGTCCTTGGCCAGTCCCTTGGTTTCCTCGTGATTGCGGGGCATTTCAGGCTCGATAATCTCCGCCGGGCGACCGGCAAAGGGGGTCTCGCCCCTGGGATGGCCCTTGAGCGCTTTTTTCTGGATTTCCGGGTCAACCGGGACCGGCGTCTTTCCATAGAGACCGAAAAACAGGTCCTTGCTCTGCCCGGAAATCATCTTGTAGCGTTCTTCGGGGGTGTCGAACAGGACGTTGTTTACCGTCTGGATGCCCACAATCTGGCTGGTGGGTGTTACCAGCGGGACCTGGCCCATGTCTTTTCTGACCTGGGGCAGGGCTTTGAAAACATCGTTGAGACGATCGGAGGCGCCCATTTCCCGCAACTGATTGATCAGGTTGGACAGCATGCCCCCCGGGGTCTGGTGCAGCAAAACGCCAATGTCGATGATCGACATGCGGTCGTCGAGCAGATGGCGATATTTAGGCGAGATCTTCTCGAACCACTCGCTGCACTTTGCCAGTTGCTTGAGATCGAGGCCGGTGTCGCGGTTAGTGTGCTTCAATGCCATCACCAGGGGTTCGACCGCCGGGTGGGAGGTCCGGTAGGCCCAGGGGGCGAGGCAGGTGTCGATTATGTCCACCCCGGCCTCGATTGCCTTGAGAAGCGACAGATCGCCCATGCCTGATGTAAAATGGCTGTGCAGATGAATGGGGACCTTTATGTTTTCCTTTAACGCCTTGACCAGGTAGTAGGCGTCATAGGGGGCAATGAGGCCGGCCATGTCCTTTACGCAGACCGTGTCGGCCCCCATGTCCACCAGCTGTTTGGCCTTTTCCACATAATATTTCAGGTTGTAAACCGGGCCGCCCATGCGAGGTTCGGTAAGCGAGTAGCAGATGGTGCCCTGGAAATGCATGCCGCTTTTCTTGATCGGCTTGATCACCGTTTCGAAATTTCGGTAGTCATTGAGGGCGTCGAAGGTGCGGAAAATGTCTATTCCGTTGGCGATGGCGCGTTCCACAAAGGCTTCGGACATGTCGTCGGCATAGTTGCGGTACCCGACCAGGTTCTGGCCGCGAAGGAGCATGCTGAGCTTGGTCTTCTTGAGATATTTTTTGAGCAACCGCGGCCGCTCCCAAGGGTCTTCATTGAGAAACCGGTGCATGGTGTCGAATGTCGCCCCGCCCCATACCTCCATAGCCCAGAAACCGACCTTTTCCATTTCTTCGGCGATAGGCAGGAGATCTTCGTTTCTTCCGCGAGTGGCGAACAGCGACTGGTGACCGTCTCGGAAAGTCAAATCTTGTATCTTGAGCGGATTGTCGACCTTGACCGGCGACTCATCGAGCATATTTGCAATCAGTGCGGTTCCGTGCAGATGTGAATTGTCCATTCCTTGCGTCTCCTTCTACCGTTCCAGACAATACCCGGACCGACTCCGCCTCATGACCATCCTTGTCCGTGGGCATCCGCGGACAAACAAGGGCCCAGGGGCCGCGGTGTATCTATCAGTTCTTCAAAAGTTAGCGACTGCGGGACAAAGGCGAAGCACTAGCGGGGCAAGCGCATCTGCCAGCTCCACCTGACGTTCATGGCCGCCTGCCTGCCGGCCAGGGAAAACGCACTGCTCATGACCGGCGGAGGACTCGCCTGGCGAGTCGATTGCCCCTGGGCCATCAAAACCTCCTGTTCGGCCTGCAGGTAAAGCCCCACAGCGGACGAAATGGCAGCAACCACTTTCGGATCAACGTTCATCGACGACTCCAATAATCGAGTGAGACAAGATTTGGTTTCTTCCGCGCTATCCCCTGAACAGCCGGGCCGCCACGTCCTCGGACGCGGTTTGAACGAGAATGAAACTTTAATACGTCACCCCGGCGGCAGGCGGTAGTACCCGCCCCCGGGAGGATGTCCGAGAATCGTTTCCGGGAGATGCCTTGCTTTGTAAACCCCCGATGGGCTATTCTCGGACAGCCTCCCAGGCCGGTCTGCCCGCCGGCGAACCTGTCTGCGGCGACACGCCGCCGGGCAGATCGGGGCTTGGCATGCTGTCAGCGGCGACACGCCGCAATTTATGCGGCCCGACGCGTCTTTTTCTTCAGATTGCTGATCCTGCGGCGAAAGGATTCGGCCAGTTTGTCATTGCCGCTTTCCACAGCCTGCAGTCGTTTTTCTCTGATCTCTGTGATTTTCGCCTTGAGTTCGCGGACATCGAAGATTTTCTTCTTACTCTTCTCCTCGACGATCCCGCGTTCTTCCTTGATCGCGGCTATCAGCTCGGTCTTGTTCATGCCGTGGACGCCTGTGATGCCGCCAATAGACAGACCAAGTTCGCGAAGTTCCTTCGCAGTCATCTTATCAAGGGGCTTCTCTTTTTTCTCTTTTTCCTTCTTTCCCATTATCCTTCTACTCCTTCTCGTTCTTTTTCTCCAAGATCTCGGCAATCTTGAGAAATGGTTTGAATAAATCTATAGGGATCGGAAATATCGTGGTAGAGTTTCGCTCCGTGGCTATCTCACGCAGTGTTTGCAAGTAGCGGAGCTGTAACGCCACGGGCTTCTTTTCTATAATATCGGCTGCGCCGGCAAGCTTGTCGGCTGCCTGAAACTCGCCCTCGGCGGCGATAATCTTTGCCCGCCGGTCGCGTTCGGCCTCCGCCTGCCTGGCCATCGCCCTTTGCATTTCCTGGGGCAGGTCGATTTGCCTCAGTTCCACCAGGGAAACCTTTATTCCCCATGGGCCGGTGTGGCTGTCCACAATTTCCTGTACATGGGCATTTATCTTGTCCTGTTCCGAGAGCAAAGTGTCGAGTTCGCCGTGTCCGCAAACGGTGCGAAGCGTGGTCTGCGCAATCTGTCCCGTGGCGTAGAGGTAATTTTCAACCGAAAGGACCGCTTTTACCGGATCGACCACCCGGAAGTAAATTACCGCGCTCACCTTCACCGAAACATTATCTCGCGTGATGACGTCCTGGCTGGGGATTTCCTGGGCGATGATGCGAAGACTCACCTTCCGCATCCGGTCCAGAAGCGGTATGAGAATGATGAGACCCGGCCCCTTGGCCTGAATGATCCGCCCCAGCCGGAAGATCACCCCGCGTTCGTATTCGTTTAAAACACGGATGGCGTTGGCTAAAAAAAGCACGACAAAAATAATGATGGCGATCAGAGAAAGGCTAAAATTAAAAAACATGAGATGTCTCCAAGTGTCTCTACCGATTCACCCATTCACCGGCCTTTTCAGACTCACCTTCCGCATCCGGTCCGGAAGCGGTATGAGAATGATAAGGCCCGGTGGCCCGAATGACGCGCCCCAGCCGGAAGATTACCCCGCGTTCCTATACGTTCAGAATACGGATGGCCTTGGCTAAAAAGGATGTCTCCCGGTGGCTCTGCCGATTCACCGATTCACCCATTCACCGGCCCTTAAAAGCTAGTGCCAAATAGCACTAACTACCATCGATCCTTTTGACTTTCAACTTCAAATTATGGACTTCCAACACCTCCACCTTTTCTCCCTTTTCGATTCGCTCCTCCGCCCGGGCATTCCATAACTCGCCGTTTACGAACACTTGGCCTTCCAGGTCTATTTCCCCCATTGCTTTGCCGGTCATTCCCAACAGGGTCTCCTGGCCGGTTTGCGGTCTGGAGGCCTGAGCCTTGAACGCCAGGCGCGCTACTGCCGCAAAGAATAAAGAAATTGCGGCCGAAGTGGGTAGAAGGACCGATAACGGCACTCGATCGGCAGGGTTTCGAAAAAGCATAAGAGACCCGAGAACGACGCACACCACTCCGCCAAGGCTAATCGCCCCGTGCGCCGGGATTTTTACTTCGATGATGAAGAAGACCAGCCCGAGAAGGATTATGAGGATACCCGCGTAGTCAACCGGAAGAGTCTGCATGGCGTAGAGCGCAAGAATGAGTGAAATACCCCCGACCACACCTGGTACGACCGCCCCTGGACTCGACAGTTCGAAATAGAGTCCCGCAAGTCCAATCATGAGCAGAAAATAAGCAAGACTGGGATCACCCAGGACTTGCAGGAACCTGTTTTGCCAGGTGGGCGAGATAGTGCGCAGCCGTGCTCCGGCGGTCTTTAAAACGATCGTTGCGTCTCCACGCCGCAGGTGCCATCCGTCGAGCTTCTTTAGTAAGGACGGCAAATTGTCTGCGACGAGATCTATCACATTGAGTTTGAAGGCCTCCTGCGCGGAGGCCGAAACGCTTTTCCTGACCGCCTCCTGGAACCACTGTTCGTTTCTGCCCCGCTGGGCGGCGATGCTCCTGGCAAATGCCAGCGCGTCGTTTAGGACTTTTTCATTCATGGTGGAGGACAAATTGGTTCCGGAGTCGGAAACGGGGTGAGCGGCGCCGATGTTAGTGCCGGGCGCCATGGCGGCAATGTCTGCCGCCTCGGTTATGAACACTCCGGCGGAGGCGGCCCGGGCGCCGCTGGGAGAAACATATACCACGATCGGGATTTGAGAGTTCAGAATGGATTGGCAGATGGCGCGCATGGAGGTCATGAGACCCCCGGGGGTGTCCAGCAGAATCACCAGGAACTCGGCCCTTTCGCTCTCCGATTGTCTTATACCGTACTCTACGAACTCCTGTACTCCCGGATTTACGGAGCCTTTGACTTGAATGACATTTATGCGGGGCTGAGCCGCTACGGCCGGCCCAAAGGCAAAAAGAAGAGCACCGGTCAAAAAAAGCGTTGAGAGGCTGATAATTTGTTTGATAGCCATCTTATTCTCTGAGGAGCCTCATCACCTCTTTTAAATCCTGCCAGGCCGAGGCCTTCCGGGCAGGGCTCCTCAGCAGGTAGGCCGGGTGATAGGTGCACACCAGGGGAATTCCCCGCCACAGCCGAACCGTGCCCCGGAGCTGGGACATGGAATCGGTTGTTCCCAGAAGGGCCTGGGCGGCGCTGAGGCCAAGGGCGCAAAGGACCTTCGGGCACAGAGCGTCGATCTGTCTGAAAAGGAAAGGGGAACAGGCCGCCACTTCGTCGGCCTGCGGGGTCCGGTTATCAGGCGGGCGGCACTTCAGTACGTTGCAGATGTAGACCTCGGTCCGCTCCAGGCCCATTGCGAAAATCATCTTGTCCAGAAGCTTTCCGGCTCTTCCCACAAAGGGGCGCCCCTGTTGGTCTTCATCATATCCCGGTGCTTCGCCGACAAAAACCAGGCCGCTTTGGGCCGAACCTTCCCCGAACACCAGGTTGGATCTCCCGGAATGAAGCCTGCACCGGGTGCAGCCGTTTAACTCTTCGCTTATTCGGGAAAGCTTTTCCGTCCCGCTCACAGGGGCGGGGGGCGGCGCCTCTTCCACCGGTTTTGCCGGCGAACGTTCCAGGCAGCGGATGCCCCCCTCCCGGCAGCCCCACAAATACCACCGAAGTTGCGCGCACCAGTCGGCCAGTTCGTTTGCTTTATTGTTGCGATTCAATGTCCCCACCCGAAAGAATTCTTTCGACCCTGTCCCATATGTTTGCCGCCACTTCCTCCTTTGTCATGAGAGAAAGATCGCTCGCCTCACCGCCGCGTCCGATAATTTTAACCTCGTTTGTGTCGGAGCAAAACCCCGCGCCTTCCCTGGTGAGGTCGTTGGCCACGATGAAGTCCAGATTCTTTCGGACCAGTTTGTCCTGCGCGTTTTGAGTAATATTTTCGGTTTCGGCCGCAAATCCCACCAGCACCTGGCCGGGGGGCTTTATCTGACCCAGAGAAGCGAGGATATCGGGGTTTGGCTCCAGAAGTACGCTCAGGTCCTCCGGCGACTTTTTCACCTTGTGGGCAGCCGTCCGGGCAGGCCGATAGTCGCTTACCGCAGCCGTCATGACGATGGCGTCCTGTTCGGAGGACAGATTCAAAATAGCGTCGCGCATCTGGGTGGCGCTCGTAACACAAATTCGCTCGACCCGGGGCGGCGGAGCCAGAGAGCAGGGGCCGGAAACCAAAAACACCCTGGCAGACCTTCTCGCGGCAACCCTGGCCAGCGCATAACCCATCTTCCCACTCGAAGGGTTGCTCAAAAACCGGACCGGATCGAAATGCTCGCGGGTGGGCCCTGCGCTTACCAGAACGCTCCTGCCGGCAAGTGTGGGTGGGGTCAGCAGCCCTATACTGCTCTCCAGGATGTCTCCCGGGTCGGCCAAACGGCCCGCGCCCTCCTCCTGGCAGGCCAGAAATCCGGAGGCGGGAGGCTCAATCCTGTATCCCAGTTCGCAGAGTGTCTTCAGGTTTCGCTGCGTTGCCGGGTGCTCCCACATCTTTACGTTCATGGCCGGGCAAACCAGCACCGGGGCGGTTGTTGCCAGCAGGATGGTGGTGAGGTAGTCGTCGGCGATCCCCGCCGCCATTTTAGCCATCAGGTTGGCGGTCGCCGGGGCGAGCACGACCAGATCCGCCATCCGTGCCTTCTGGATGTGGGATATCTGCGACTCGGAGTCCATGCTGAACAGGTCGCGGCCTACCGGATTATTCGAAAGGGCCTGGAAAGTAAGAGGCGTTACGAACTGTTGCGCGTTGGCGGTCATGACCACATGCACGGAGCCGCCCGCTTTTACAAAAAGCCGCACCAGTTCGGCCGCCTTGTAGACTGCGATCCCGCCGCTTACACCAAGTAGAATGGTCTTTCCTTGCAACATGGCTGTTAAAATAATTCTCCCGCTTGAAGTCTTGTGTCTTATTTTTCCAGTACGATCAGTTCCTCGACAGGTCGCCTGTGCGATTTCTGATTTCGGTGCGCCGGGTGCCCCACGGCGACAACGGCCATGAGTTCCAGCCTTTCGGGCAGCTTCAGGATCTCGACGACCCGCTCACCGTTTTTGAGGATCTCCCCGATCCAGACCGCGCCCAGGTCCATGGCATGAAACGACAGGAGCATGTTTTGCACACAAGCCCCAATTGCCTGGCAGTCTTTCGTGCGGTCATAGGAGGCCTCTTTGTCGAGCAGGACCACCACGAGCAGGGCCGCGGATTTGAGCGTTGCGGAGTATCGGGTGAGTCCGCCCAGGGCCTCCTTGCACGCGGTGTCCCAAACGATCGCGAATCGCCAGGGCTGGTTGTTGAGTCCCGAAGGCGCCCAGCAGGCCGCCTTGACGGCTTCCATCACGCTGTCGCGCGATACCGCTCCATCCAGGAATTGACGGATGCTGCGCCTTTCATAAATGGCTTTCATTACAGGTGAATCCGACATGGTCATGACTTCCCTCTGCTATGTTTTTTTAGGGAAAGTATCCCACAGAACCGACCTACTATGAAACAAATAATTTTATCCGGCCTTCTGCCGGCAAGGCAATGAGGGAATCAAAGGGGTGGGCAGGCAATTATAGAATTGTAATCGCACGATTGTTTTATATAATGGCGAACTTTGTCATAGTGACCGATCACGTCCATCGAAACACCCTGGAAGTTGGAAACGGGTGCGCCGGTCAGGCCCCCTTGCAGTGGGGGCGGGGCGGATTCGGAAATGTCTTTGCGGAAGACCGGGGACCCAATACGGCATGTCTATGGAGAATATAATCGAAATAAGCGGGTTGAACAGCTTCTATGATAGCCGACAGGTGTTGTTCGACGTAACTTTTCCCATTCCCGTGAGCCGGGTGACCGTCATTATGGGAGTTAGCGGCTGCGGGAAAACGACCCTTTTTCGCCACCTGACCGGCTTGAAAAGAACGGGGCGGGGGCAGATAAGCGTGGACGGCCGAGACCTGGGCTCGTTTTCCGAGAAGATGCTCATGGAGTACAGGCGCAGGATCGGCGTGCTGTTTCAAAGCGGGGCACTTTTCAACTCCCTGTCTCTAACCGACAACATCGCCATGCCTCTGCACGTTCACACCGATCTGGCCGAAGAAACCGTCCGGATCATGACCCTCATGAAACTCAACATGGTCGGTCTGGCTGAATTTGGCGATTACATGCCCTCGCAGATAAGCGGCGGGATGAAAAAGCGGGCCGGGCTGGCGAGGGCGCTGATCATGGACCCGGAGATGCTCTTTGTCGATGAGCCTTCCTCGGGGCTCGATCCGATTACGGCGGCGGGCCTCGACCGGCTCATCCTCAGTTTGCGCGAAACCCGGGGAATGACCATCGTGGTAGTCACTCACGAACTGGAAAGCGCTTTCAAAATAGCGGATCGTATCGTGGTGATGGACGACGGCAGAGTCATGGCCGCCGGCAGCCCCGAACAGATTCGAAACAGCGCCGACCCGCGTGTGCACCAGTTTTTGAACCGGGAGGCCGATCCTTACAAAATGCACATGGAGGCCTACTACGAGCGGTTGCTTGGCGACCAATGGAGATCACAGTGACATCGAGTACTCAGCCTCGGGCTGTTCTTGGGGAAAATCGCGCAGGAGTGCTCGCATGGTAAATCCTGTGCGCTTTCTTGGCGCCTATGTGTTGCGGCAGGTATCTTCGGTCGGTCGCCTGGGCATGTTTTTTGTCTACACTATTCGAGGCCTGATTCGGCCGCCCGGCAAGTTCTGGCCTACGCTAAAGCAGGTCGAGTTCATCGGAACCCGGTCTATTGCGGTAATAGGCTTTACCGCCGCTTTCACCGGAATGGTGCTGGCTCTGCAGGGCTACCATACCCTTGTCAAGGTCGGCGCCGAAGGTTGGCTTGGCTCGGCGGTGGGTTTGTCCCTGGTGCGCGAACTGGGCCCCGTGCTCTCCGCGTTGATGGTGACGGGCAGGGCGGGGTCGGCTATGGCTGCCGAAATTGGTATCATGAGAATCGAGGAGCAGATCGACGCCCTCGAATGCATGGCCATCGACCCCTTTTCCTATCTGGCCACCCCCAGGCTTATCGCCTGCATAATCAGTCTTCCCCTGCTTACCGCCTTCTGCGACGCCGTGGGAATCCTCGGGGGGTATGCTGTAGGGGTGGGACTGCTTAAGGTAAATGGAGGCGCTTTCTGGTCGGGACTCACCTCCAGCGTGGACTGGGCAGACCTCTCCATGGGCCTTTACAAGTCGGTCTGCTTTTCCGTTCTGATTGCATTGATCTGTATCTATAAAGGTTACCATGCGGGAGTGGACGAAGGCGCCTTCGGCCCCGAGCAGGTGGGCCGCGCCACCACCAGCGCCGTCGTGATCGCATCCATAGCCGTGCTCATAAGCGACTATGTGATCACCTCGCTTATGCTATGATGAAGAAATGGGGACATTAGAAATGGGACCGGAACGAAAACGACTGGAGTTCGGTGTTGGTCTTTTCATTATACTGGGGCTTTTCTGTCTGGGGTACCTCTCTTTTACCCTTGGCAACCTGGGCTTTGGAAATGACTCCTACGTGGTCAAAGCCGTGTTTTCCACGGTATCCGGCCTGAAAAGCCGGGCGCAGGTGATGATGGCCGGCGTTTCCATAGGCGAGGTCAAAGATATCCGGCTAAAGAACGACCGCGCCGAGGTCCTCATGAGCATACAGAAAAAGGTCAAACTGGAGGACGACTCCATCGCCAGCGTAAAGACCATGGGCATCATCGGGGATAAATATGTCTCGATCACACCGGGGGCTTCCGATACTTATCTTAAGAACGGCGGAGTCATCATGGAGACCGAGGCTCCCCTCGATATCGAAAGTTTGATATCGAAGTTCGTCTTCGGTTCGATGGAACAAAAGAAGCCTGCCAAGTAGGAGGCGTGCGATCATCTGTAAAGCGGGGGAAGCGGTTATGAAAATATTCGTTACCGGTGGAACTGGCTTTGTTGGAAGATACGTGACCGGCAAGCTCGCCAAGGCCGGCCGCGAGATCCTCATACTTTCGCGTTCCGCCCCGAAGGCAAAAGAAGTTGTGCCATGGGCGCAGATCGTCGAAGGGGATCCCCGAAAAAGAGGCGACTGGCAGCAAAGGGTGGCGGAATGCGATGCGGTCATTAACCTCGCCGGAAGCTCCATTTTCACCGTCTGGACCGATTCCGCGCGAAAATCCATCCTGGACAGCCGAATCCTTTCCACCCGCAACCTGGTCGATGCTCTTAGCGGCGCGGGCCAAGAAAAGATTCTGATCAACGGTTCGGCCGTGGGCTATTACGGAAGCCGCCTGGACGACGAACTGCTGGACGAAGACGCTCCCCACGGGTCCGAATTCATGTCCGAGGTTTGCGTAAAGTGGGAAGAAGAGGCGCGCAAAGCCGTGCCGGCCGGGGTCCGGGTTGCTTTATGCCGCTTTGGAATCGTTCTGGGAAGGGGCGGGGGCGCCCTTTCCATGATGCTTCCCGCATTTCGCTACCTGCTTGGAAGCTCCATTGGCAGTGGTAAACAGTGGATGTCCTGGATACACCTGGACGACCTGGTCGCTATTTTCTCCCTCCTGCTCGAGGACTTCTCACTTTCCGGGCCGATAAACTGCGTGGCCCCAAACCCCGTAAGGAATGCGGAATTTGCCCGGGTCCTGTCCAGAACGCTTGGCCGGCCGATCCTGCTGCCCGGTGTGCCCTCATTTGCCCTCAACATGCTGCTGGGTGAATTCGCCGATGTGGTGGTAAAAGGCCAGAGGGTCATTCCCCAAAAGCTTATGGAAAAGGGGTTTTCCTTCAGATTTCCCACCTTGTCCCAGGCCCTTGAAGACCTGGCCGGCTGAGTTGTTCCGCTTGCCGGCGTGAGTCTTACCAACTCTTCGGGTCGGTTTGTGCCTCTGGGGGTGATAGGTCCGTCCCTTGCGGGGCAATGTTGTTTAAGCGACTCAACCGTGCTGCTCTTTTTCAAGCGACGATCGTGATCCCGGTTGGGGCTGTGGGTTGGGCTAAGCGAAGCGCAGCCCAACAAGATCTGTAGTTCCATGCTCTTGCTCTTTTCAGATACCAGGTTGGGCTAAGCGTTTCGCAGCCCAACAAGAACTTTTGCCATCCCATGCTGTTGCTCTTAAGGTATTAAAGCCATTAGCCGGGGGGGGGGGAGGCCGTGAGGCCGATGCCCCCGAAAAAGAAGACGACGACCCCGTGAGGGGTCGCAGATCAGAACCATCCAGCAAGATATGTCTGATCAAATTGAATCCCGCCCGACGCGGCCATACTCGCACCGGATGAGATCCGCAAAAAGCAGTACATATATTCACCGATATCCAAAATGCTATCTCATGCGTGAGGTACTATCTCGTTTCCATCCGGAAACTGGGGGAATGTTTTCGTAGGGTTGAGGTGCAGGCTTCCAGCCGCGACCAGAGCCAAGTTGCGCGGAAACGCCGTTCTTTACGAGAGTGGTTCCCGGATGGACGCCATCTCACGCGTGAGGTACTACAAGCCCCAATCCCGCCGCCCTTCTCAGCCCGGAGTCACAAAGAGGCCTCCAAACAAAAGTGTTCAAACAGGCGGGAAAAGCTCGGGGCTTCTTGACTCCACAACTTGCCCTTGCGCGGGGACGGTTGCGGGCTTTTGTGGAACCATTCCTACAGCGGCTCTCGACGGGCTGGCGTAGGATGGGGCTGTAGGTTGGGCTAAGCGTAGCGCAGCCCAACAAATACTTTCGCCACCCCGGTTAATCCCATGCTCTTGCTCTTTTAAGATACAAGGATGGGTGGAGCGAAGCGCAACCCATCAGGCAAATCTTGAACGCAACCT
>JARLHP010000167.1 GCA_031292195.1 Syntrophobacteraceae bacterium | reverse complement strand
CTGCACGTCCGGTCCGACGAGGGGGAGGGCTCCATAAGCAGCACGGCCTGCACGCCTTTTGCCACGACGCCCGAAAGGGCAGATACAATGGAAGCGATGTGGCCTAAACGTCTTATGGCTCCCTCTCTACTCTACTGGTGGGCTTTTTTGGTTTGCCTCTGCTCTGAAAAGAAGCGGGAAGCGAGGAGCAGGAAGAACCGCGCCCCGAACCTTTTCATTGATTTGGGTGTTCCGGCCTTACGCCCCCTCTGCTCCCGTGGCCCACAGGTCTTTCAGGGTGTTGGTCCCGGTCTCGGGCTTCTCGTCGGACATTACCGGCAGCCGGTTCACCAGCCATCTGAAAAGCCATATCCCCATTGTCACCAAAGTCACAGAAACCGTTATCTCCATCCAGCTCGGATAATAATGAGGGCTTAGCTGCCAGTTGAAAGCGATGATGGAAACATTGAGCCGGTTGAAGATTATCCCGATCACCGTCCACCCGCCGGTGAACCTCACCAGCTTGACATTGCCGGTCCTCACCCCGATCGTATAAAGAATGCACGGCAGGGCCACAAACCCCAGCATCTCCACCAGGTAGACATAGCCGTAGGGAGCATTGAGCAGATCCCAGCGCCCCAGTTCGGACAACCCTATGAGTTTCAGGAAAAAATAGACGTAGAGCACCACCGCGGCTGCCTTGGCCAGCCCCAGCGTCAAGGTGTCCAGATCGAAATGGGCCGTAGGGGACAACCGGTAGGCGAATAACCGGTGGGAGAGCGAGCTTTCCACGATTACCATCGATAACCCGGCGATTATGCTCGATACGAAGAAAAAGAGCGGCAGATAGGGAGAATACCACAGAGGATATAGTTTGGTCGGCGCCAGCAGGAAAAGGGAGCCAAGACTGGACTGATGCAGGGTGCTAAGCACCACGCCCAGGATCGAAAGCCACACGGTCAGCTTGCCCCAGATTCGCCTCAGCCCGTCCCACTGCAGCCATTCCCAGAAAGCGGGAACGAATTCGAGCAGCTGCACGGTGAGATAGGCGGCCACGCACATACCGACCTCGAAGAGTACGGAAGTGACGCCCCGCGGAAAAATCATAATGAAGGGCATGCGCCACGGCCGCCCGAGGTCCAAAATGAGCCCCAGAACGACGAAAACATAGCCCAGGAAACCGGTGAGGATGGCCGGCCTCACCAGGGGTTCGTACTGCTTCAGCCCGAACAGGTGCACGGTGGCGGCCAGAGTGTAGCCGCCGGCGGCAAGCGCGACACCGGACATAACGTCAAAACCGATCCACAATCCCCAAGGGGTGGTCTGGGTCAGGTTCGTGACCGCCCCCAGGCCCTTTACCAGCCGCAGGCCGATCAAAGCCAGCCCCACAACCATTATGAATCCGGTTATCACGTTAAACGGGGTGAATACCTTTTTGGGGTCTCCTATCAGCAGATGAACGAGTTTTTTCATTATCGGTTTCCCTTCTGCGAATCTTCATGGTGGGAACGCTCTTCATGGCCCTCGTTCTTGCCGTGGGTAAAATAATGGAACCCGGCAAGCAGCGCCGGCCAGATCAAAAGCACGGCCGGTACGGTTCCCGCGGCCCCGGAGGTCATTTGGGGATAGTCCTCGCTGCTGATCTTGGGCAGGCCGAGTTCCTCGTGAGCCACGCCTGCCAGGTAAAGCCAGCTGGTGCCGCCCACCTCATGTTCGCCGTAGATATGATCGACGTAGCCCTTGGGATTTCCCTGGATGCGCTTCCTGGCCTCCTCGATAAGATCGGCCCTGCTCCCGAATTTAAGGGCCTCGACCGGGCACGCCTCCACGCAGCCGGGCAACTGGCCCTTTTCCTGCCGCTCGAAACAAAACTGGCACTTTCTGATTCGAGGCACGGGCTTCGAATACTCGAATTTGGGCATGTCGAAAGGACAGGCCACCATGCAGTAGCGGCACCCCAGACAAAGGTCCTCACGCCAGGTGACCGCGCCGTCGGGCTGCTTTTCCAGCGCCCGGATGATGCACGCCGAAGAACACGCCGGCTCGACGCAGTTCATGCACTGCTGCTTGCGCGTTATCTGCGCGCCGTTTTTCGTCGCGTACCGGTTAACAACCGTCCATTCCCGGGGGGAGGTATCCCGATGCTCGGTAAGCACGGAGTCGTCTTCGAAAGGCCTTTTGGGCTTGGGCAGCTTGTTTACGTCGTTGCACGCGCTCTCGCAGGAACGGCACCCGATGCATATAGTGGTGTCCACCAGGACGCCCATGGCGTCGTCTTTTTTCGATTTCACCACGGCCTTGGCTGCCTGGGCGGCCCCGGGGCTGAGCATTGCCATCGCTCCGCCCGCGCCGAATAGCTTGAGGAAGTTGCGCCTGCTGTGGTCAAAACCGCCTTCCCCTCCTTTTTTTGACACGCTAACCGCCGGCTTCGTCTTAATGTCCATCTCGGATTCCCCCGCTATTTTGTAAGAAAAAACTCTCTTGCCAACTCGTCCCACATCTCGGGATCCACAGCCCTGGCGATCCCCCTGATCGGTTCGCCGCCGTCGGCGAACATCGGGGCGCCGGGTCGTGAAGTTCCTCTGGCGCAAAGGGTCTGGCCAATATTTTCAAACCATCCCCCCACCATCGTCCCGGGGATCATATTCTTGGTATTGGAAGTGAGGTTGGCGCTTTGCACCTTGAACAACCAGCCGGCGCCGTACGGGTCTTCAAAAGCCGCCCCGGGAGAATTGGCCACGGCTTCATTTACCTCGATCACTTCGCCTTCCACCGGGGACAACATGTGGATCACCCGCGAATCGGTCTTGAAACCCCAGCCCAAAGACCCCTGCTTTACCTTCGACCCCGGCTTGGGCAGCGAAATCGAATCCGCCGAACCCAGCAGCTTCGCCGCAAAATCGTCCATGCCCACTGTGACGGTATCACCGCTTTCCACCCGCGCCCAGGCATGACCGGGATGAAACATGACGTCGGCCGGGGCCAGAAAACCGGCCAAGCGCTCGGGAAAAGACCCGGCAGCCTCTGAAGCAGTCTCCGGCCCGGCGCTGGGGCCGTTTAGCAGCCGCCAGAAGGCAATAAAGCCGAACAGGCCGAGCAGAGCTATGATGTACTCAGCCTGCCTTGCGTGATAGATGTGCTCCAGAATTATCATATCGTTCGCGCTCCTTTGGATTGAGGGTTTCTGAAAGTAAAAAAAGGGTCGAAAAATATTGATCAATTTTCATGCCACTTCACCAGACAGTCCGGCGCCAATTTAATTACCTTATGATATCCGAATGTTACGATTATTTCCAGTCGTGTTGCGATCAGGTTTCAAACGCTCGGCATTCTGTGTCCCTGTAGGGGTGTTGAAAAATGCAACACTTGAGGCGGCGAACCTGTTGAAAATTTCGAATCCCCCCCGAATCGGTGTGGCATTTTTCATCATTGGTGGACAAAAACGGGTTTTCAGCCCGGGAACGAATTACATTGAATAGAGAATATCCGAAGAGAGGAACCTAAAAAGGAGTCAGACAATGGCTGTGAAATCCACACCGGAAGGTTACAACACTGTTACGCCCCTGCTGTCGGTAAAGGGGGCCGCGCAGTTGATCGACTTTTTGAAAAAGGCCTTCGAGGCCGTTGAGGTCTACCGATTTCCAGGACCCGAGGGAACGGTACGGCACGCGGAGATGAAGATAGGCGATTCGGTTATCATGCTCGGGGAAGCATGCGACAAGTCTGCTCCCATGCCCACAGCGCTCTATCTCTACGTGCAGGATGCGGACGCGGTGTACCAAAAGGCGCTGCAGGCAGGAGGAGAAAAGATAATGGCGCCCGAAGACATGTTCTGGGGCGACCGTGTTTCCACCGTCAAAGACTTTGCCGGAAACATGTGGTGGATCGCAACGCACGTCGAAGAGGTGAGCTCCGAGGAACTCGAAAGGAGAGCGGAGAAATCGATGGCCGCCTGATCGGGGCCGCCCCCCGCGGTTGTGCGCCTCCCGCCTGGCAGCCGGGGGGCTCATGGGAAGTTACGTTCAAGACGCGTCAAACAGATGGGTTTCACTGCGTTTCACCCATCCTGCAGCGACCCTCGACCGGCTGGCCCGGGATGGGTGGAGCGAAAAACGCAACCCACGAGGCGAATCTTGAGCGCAACCTGGTATCACAGGGCTAACGATCCCCCGGGACATAGCCGCCATTAAAACGAGCGAATCCCAAATTCCTGCGGACCAAATACACTCAGCCTATAGAATAAGTAGCACTTTTCCGTATATCCTCCCCGCGACCGTTACACTATGCTTTTGCAAGCGAGGTACCCCACCAATGCGCGAAACGGTGCGAGCACCACAGGACTCCCCTCCTGGTGGTTCAGACAGTTCCCCTATCCGGCAAGGTGAACCGGACACCAATGCCGCCATGCCGGACCGAGCAAGCTCCTTGCTCCTGCCTGGGAAAATGTCGGCTGTCTCCGAGGACGCGGTCAGAGAACAGCTTGGCTATATCCTGAGCAGCCCGGAGTTCAAAAACAAGCCCATGATCCGCGGGTTTCTCCACCACGTGGTGGAGGAGACTCTAGCCGGCAGAGCCGGGGAAATCAAAGGCTACACGATCGCCACCCGGGTTTTCGGCAGGAAAAAGGATTTCGATCCTGTCACAAACCCCATTGTGCGCATCCAGGCGGCAAGGCTTCGAAGAATTTTGGGAAGCTACTACGCGGCCCCCGGCAGGCACGATGGATTGAAAATCGAGATCATAAAAGGAAGTTACGTACCCTCCTTTTCGAAGATTATCCCGGAAAAGTCGCAGGGACAAAATTTGCTTCCAAAAGGGGTCCTGCCGCCGCCTCCAGAGCGCTCTTTTTCCGCCCGCTCGGATTTCCCTTCCATTGCCGTACTGCCCCTTGAAAACCTGACAAATGACCCAAACATCAGCCATCTTGCAAAGGGACTTGCCGAGGAACTCATGGCCGGACTGGCCATGTGCCACGGCCTGCAACTCAAAGTTTCCGATTGCGCCCCTTGCCACGGTGAAGAGTGGGGTAGCGCGGTCAGGTTTCTGTTGGGGGGCAGTATTCGCAAAGATAAGGATACCATCAAGGTCACCCTGAGGCTGATGGAAACGGATCCCCTGACCCAGATATGGGCAGAGCAGTACAAATATGGTTTGGAACCGGAAAAAGAAATAGAGTTGCAGGAAGACATCGCCCGGAAAGCCACTGGAAAAATTGGCGGATTCTTTGGCGTAATCGCCCGGAAGCTTGCAAAAAACCGCCGGTCCGCAGCGCTCCCCGACTTTGAAATGTATGAGGGTTTTTCCAGCTTTGGCCATTACCTTACCGACCTGTCCCCGCAGACGCACGCTAAAGCCATGGAAGCCCTGGAGCGCGCAACTATTGACAATCCCGCATACGCGCTGTTTCTATCCCTGCGGGCATTCCTGCGTACCAATGAATATGCGTTCCTGCGCCCTGAAAATGCGGAGTTGATGGACAAAGCCATGGCGCTGGCACGGCAGGCGGTTTGCGCGGAACCCGAAGACCATATGGCAAGAGCGATCCTGTCCTACGTCCTTTTTGTGTCCGGACACAGAGAGCTTTTCTTGCAGGAGACGGAACAAGCTCTTTTGCTAAATCCCACCTTACCGGACGCTGTGGCTTTGCTCGGATGGTCCATTGCCCTCCAGGGCGAGTGGGACCGTGGCCTTGCTTTGCTGCGGGAAGGAATGGACGTCGATCCTTATCGGCCAGCCTGGCTGCATCTGGCCCCCTATCTCAATTACTTTCGTCAAGGCAAATTCAAAGAGGCTTACCATGAGGCTCACAAGTTTGATCCCCCCCATCTTTACTGGGCGCCGCTGGTGAAAATTGCGGCCCTGGGCCAGCTTGGAAAACCGAACGAAGCCGGCAATGCCATCGAAACGCTTCTTACGATAAGGCCTGATTTCCCGGAAAACGGACGAAGGATCACCACCTTTTTCTTGAAAGACTCCAACCTGGCCCGCACCTTTTTTGAAGGGTTGCGCAAAGCCGGCCTGGAGACGACTTAAAACCTGGAGCGGGGCCTGGACATGGTCACGCCCCCCATGCCAACCCCCCGCCGACTGCAGACCCGGGTAGGGTGGAACGAAGGCGCAGCCCACCAATCACTTTCCAAAACAGAACTTCATGCCGGGACACCCTGAAACCATGAAAAGCATCCGCGGGCCGGGTGGCCCGGACACACACAGTAGAGGAATCGGTGCTGTTCTTTTAGAGCGACGATCGTGATCCCGTAGGGATCAAAGCCATTAGCCGGGGGTTGAGGCCCTGAGGCCGATACCCCCGGAAAGGAACGAAAAAGAAGGCGACGACCCCGTGAGGGGTCGCAGAACAGTTCGAACGCCCTTGCTGGCGCCCCTTCGGGGTGCATGATGATGCGGCTTGCCTTCCGGTGGTATCGCCCTGTGGGCTCAACCACCGGCTAATGGCTGGGAGCCCCGCGGGCTCCAACAACTTAGTGGACGGTTCGCCCCCCTGCTTTTGATTCGTCCCATGCCTTAATCGTTTTTCTTTTAACGCATGCTTGTGTGTCCGGAAAACCGCCAATACCCGTGATACCTTTCGAGGGAAACCGGGAAAGCTTTTTCTTCTTTTCCAAGTCTAAGGACAGCTTCTCTGCTGTTGAGCTTCATTACGTGGTGTTTTTCGTGGTATGCCTTGACAAAACGATCGCACACCGCCCTCCGCTCGGCGCCGGAATTGACCGGAAAAACTGTTTTTTCCCCTTCAGAACCCAGGATGCCTGAAAGTTTTTGCCTGTCATAGGTGCTCATGGCGCCTATCAGGGCTCTGGAAGCATCCGCGGGCGACCGAAATATCCTCTGCCCTCTGGCGCCGGGGGCCGCCCCACCCTTCTTATAGCTATGGCTTGGCCAGTTGGTGGGGCCCAGCACGGGAAGTCCGGCAACAGCGGCCGCGCTCAGGCAGATGGATATGACCAGCGTCGTCAGTATAAACCCAATACGTTTTCCCGGGGATTCAGGCGAAATCATTGCGGTCCTCCATAAGAACAGGTTATCTGGTAGCCTTCAAAAGGCTTCTTCAACGCTTCACACACTTTAATTACTATCTCAACCATAGTCTTTCCGATGATTCTATTTTTTGAGTTACATGGCAGAGGTTACAGTAAACTGATATAGCACGTTCAGACTGAATATGCGCCAGTATACTGTAACACATCCCAGGTTACTTGCCATTACGCCGGCCATTACTAACATGATGCTCATTGTGAGATGCCGTGGTGGGCACTTACCCCTCATCGCTCCCACCCACCGCCGTGACGAGCGGATCTTGTGGAAGCTTTCGGATGAACACTAACCGAAAGCTCCCGAGTCAAGCCGTTGGCTCATCGTCCATTCCTTTCCGCAGGCGTTACTCTGCCTGAACCTGAGCAGTAACGACAAGGGCCGGAATTTCGGTGAGGTAACCTCAAGCCAATACCTGCGGGAGAAAAAAGCATGACCTTACATCCTCCACTCTGGCTGGACCAAAGGCGGACGGTTCGCCGGCATTGTCTTCGGCTATGGCCTGTTGCCCTGTTGCCGGCTTTGGTGATGATCTTTGCTGTTTGGGGGTGTGAAAAGCACAAAGCGGATAATTCGGCGAACAAGCAAGAACGGGTCGAAGTAACTGTAGTCACAGTTAAGCCGGCAGATACCCCGGTTTCCTTTGAATACGTCGCCCAGGTGCAGAGTTCGAGGCAAGTCAATATTCAGGCCAGGGTCTCGGGGTTTCTCGAAGAGCGTGTCTACACCGAAGGGACGCTGGTAAAAGCCGGGCAGGCGCTTTTTCTTATGGACCGCAAGCCTTTCCAGGCGCAACTCGACCAGGCCGAGGCGGCTTTTGAACGAAGCACCGCGGCTTTCGACGTGGCGCGTAAAAATCTGGCCCGGGTAAAACCCCTGGCGGCAGCCGCTGCGCTTTCCCAAAGGGAACTCGACGACGCGACCGGCCAGTTCCATACTTCCGGGGCCGCTGTCGCCCAGGCCAAGGCGGTTGTCGAACAAGCCAAACTAAACCTTTCCTACACAGTGATCAAATCGCCGGTTGACGGCATTACCAGCTACGCCCTGCAACAGGACGGGAGCTATCTCAATTCGCAAAACAGTCAACTGACCACCGTCGCGGTAACCTCGCCGATCTATGTAAACTTCAGTCTCTCGGAAAACGACAGGCTCAAAATACGCAATGAAACGGAAAAAGGCCTGCTTCGGGGACCCAAGGACAACAAATACAGGGCGGAGATCGTGCTGGCGGACGGCTCGATTTTTTCACACACCGGGCAGGTGACTTTTGCCAACCCCATGTTCAACCCCCAGACCGGAACTTTCCTGGTCCGGATAACGGTTAACAACCCGGAAAACTGGCTGCGGCCAAACGAGTTTGTCCGTGTGCGCATACAGGGGGCGACCCGCCCCAATGCTGTCCTCATCCCCCAGCGCGCCGTCCAGCAGGCGTCCAGAGGCCATTTCGTATGGGTAGTGGGAAAAGGCGGGAAGGCCGAACCGCGCCCGGTAGCTCTAGGCGATGCGCATGCGAATGACTGGTTTATCAACGACGGCCTCAAAGCAGGCGATCGGGTGGTGGTCGACGGGGCCCTCACCCTTAGCCCCGGGGCGCAGGTACGAGTTGTCTCGGCCACAAAGAAAACGGATTCGCCGGAGGCGGGCGCGCCGTGAATCGGTCGATCAAGAGGAGGCGGGAAGCCAGGGAGCGCTAACCCATGTCCAGGTTTTTTATCGAACGGCCCATTTTTGCCACGGTCATATCTCTTATCATCGTGATCGCCGGGCTGGTGGCGATGAAGGTATTACCCGTGGAGCAATACCCGACAATCACACCGATCCAGATCCAGGTCACGACCACCTATCCGGGCGCCGACTCGAAGACTGTGGCCGATTCGGTGGCCGCGCCGATAGAGGCGCAGGTAAACGGCGTCGACAATATGCTCTACATGATGTCGACCAGCTCCAGCACCGGCCAGATGACCCTTACGGTCTACTTCACCTTGAATACCGATCCCGATATCGCCCAGGTGCAGGTGCAAAACCGGGTCAATCTGGCCATGCCGCAACTGCCTGAAGCAGTGGCGAAATATGGGGTCTCGGTGCAGAAAAAATCCTCCAGCCCCCTTATGATCATCGCGGTGTACAACAAGGACGGGCGCTACAGTCCGGAGTACGTCACCAATTATACAAACGTCTACATTCTGGATGCGATCAAACGCGTCAATGGAGCGGGACAGGCGCAGATTTTCGGGGTGCCGGACCAGGCCATGCGCGTCTGGATGAACCCGGACCGGATGGCCTCCCTCGGGATTACAACCACCGACATCGAAAACGCGGTTTCCAGGCAAAACGCCTTATGGGGGGCCGGTCAGGTCGGGCAGCAGCCGATCGACAAAGACCAGCAGCTGACCTACCCGGTCGTTACCCAGCCACCATTTGTAAAACCTTCGCAGTATGGAGACATCATCCTGCGCGCCAGCCAGAACGGCAGCGCCATCGTAAGGATCCGTGACGTGGCCAGGGTCGATGTCGGCCGGAGGCAATACATCGACAACAACAGGCTGAACTGGGCGCCGGCGACCCCCATAATCGTCTACCAGCAGCCGGGCGCCAACGGACTCGAGGTCTCCAAGGGCGTGCGCCGGACCATGGAGGAATTGAAACCCACCATGCCCGACGGGATCGACTATACGATCGCCCTGGACACAACCGATTTTGTGCGGCTGTCGATCGAGGAGGTCATCCATACCCTGTTTGAGGCGGTATTGCTGGTCGTGCTGGTCGTTTACCTCTTCCTGCAGAGCTTTCGCTCCACGATCATCTGCACGGTCGCCATCTTCGTTTCCCTGATTGGAACTTTCTGCGGAATGCTCGCCCTGGGTTTTTCGGTAAACCTTCTGACATTGTTCGGAATTGTGCTTGCCATCGGCATGGTGGTCGATGACGCCATCGTGGTCGTGGAAAATGTCGAGAGCAACATGGCAAAGGTCGGGCTGCCTCCAAGGGAGGCCACCGAAAAGGCCATGGCGGAGATCGGCACTTCACTGGTAGCCGTCGTCCTGGTCATGGCTTCGGTTTTCATTCCGGCCGCCTTCCTTCCCGGCACCACCGGCCAGCTTTACAAGCAGTTCTCCATCACCATAGTCATTTCGGTGGTCCTGTCCGGGTTCGTGGCGCTGACGCTTACACCGGCCATGTGCGGTATCATGCTGAAGCACTCGGGTCCGCCCAAAAGAGGTCCGTTCGCCTGGTTCAACCGGATGTTCGACCGCTTCACCCTGGCTTTCGGCGATGCGGTGGTGTTCATGATTAAGCGGATGATGGTGGCCTTCGTGTTGCTGGCCGTTATGATCTGGGGCCTGGTGCACCTGTTCCGGACTACTCCCACGAGCTTCGTGCCAAACGAGGACCAGGGGTATGTAATGGCCCAGATCAATATGCCCGATGCCGCCAGTTTGAGCCGCACATCCGAGACCGCCGGCCTTGTCGACCAGTTGTTCTCGAAAAATCCGGCGGTTGAAAGCCGTTCGATCATCAACGGGTACAGCCTGATAGACAGCCAATACAAGTCCAATGTATCGACCTTTTTCGTTAAGCTCAAAGACTTCAAGGACCGTTATGCCTCGAGCAAACGAGCCCGCGGGGAGAGCAGTTTCGCGGTCTTGAAGGAGGTCGCCTCCCAGGCCCGAAATATCAGGACCGGCCAGTTTATCCCCATTGCGCCCCCGGCTATACCGGGGATCGGAACGACAGGCAGCTTCGAATTCTGGATCCAGGACAAAACAGCCGAGGGTGATCCGGCACGCCTCTACGACATTACCCGGAGGTTTCTGGCAAAGGCCCGCACTCGCCCCGAGCTTTCGGGCCTCAATTCCACTTTTCGAGCTTCATCCCTGCAACTGCGCGCCGAGGTGGACCGATCCAGAGCGGTGCTGCTCGGGGTCCCGATAGGGGATGTGTACAGCGCACTCCAGGCCCAGTTCGGCTCGGCCCAGGTCAGCCAGTTCAACCAGTACGGCCGTGTGTGGAATGTCATAGTGCAATCCGACTCGCAATTTCGCAAGAGCCCGGGAGACCTCACCCGGTTGTACACCCGGTCGGCCGACGGGAAGATGATTCCGCTTTCGGCCATGGTCACCACCCAGTTCACCAAAGACCCCGACCTTGTACCCCATTTCAACGGTTTCCCCGCGGCCCAGATCACAGGCGATGCCGCCGGCGGGTACAGTTCGGGCGAAGCATTGACGACCATGGAGCAGGTCGCAAAAGAAGTGCTTCCGGCAGGTTATGCCTATACCTGGTCGGGGATGTCGTACGAGGAAAAAAAATCGGGTGGGACCTCGGCATCGGCTTTCATCTTCGGTCTCCTAATAGTGTTTCTGGTCCTGGCAGCCCAGTTCGAATCCTGGACACTCCCCGGCTCGGTCATGACCGCCGTTCCTTTCGGCATTCTTGGCGCCCTTATTTTCAACACCCTGCGGGGTCTTGATAACGATGTCTATTTCCAGATCGGCCTGCTGGTGCTCATCGGTCTGGGGGCAAAAAACGCGGTCCTCAGAGTCACCTGCGCCGTCGATCTGCGCAAGCAGGGGTTGTCGATCATGGACGCCACCATAAAGGCCGGCGAGGAAAGATTCCGGCCCATCATCATGACCTCGCTCGCCTTTGTTTTCGGAGTGCTGCCTCTGGCCATCGCCACGGGGGCGGGCGCCAACGCGCGTCATTCCATAGGCACGGGCATTATGGGCGGCATGATTGGCGAAGCCACCCTGGCCATGCTCTATGTGCCGCTCTTTTTCTACATCTTCGATAAATGGACCGAGAAAAGAGAGACGAGGAAAAAGTCGGCTGAACACCTGGAAAGCCGGCCCGGGACCGAACCGCATGAGAACATCGAGGGGAACTGATATGCGCCGGCTGCTTCTATCCCTGATGGCCGTTTTGCTCACCGCCTGCATGGTTGGGCCCAACTATCGCCGTCCTTCGGTGAGCACTCCACAGTCCTTCCGATTCGAGGAAGAGTATGCGCGCAACACTGCCAACACCGACTGGTGGAAGCAGTTCGACGACCCGGTGCTCGATTCGCTGATAGCCGAGGCTTTGGCCAACAACAAGACGCTGGGGGTCGCAACGGCCAACATTGAGCAGGCCGCAGGCGTGCTGATGCAGACACGCGCGCCGCTTTTCCCCCAGGTTTCCTACAGCGGCAGCGCAACTCGCGAGCGGCTAAGCGAGAGAAGCGCCATACCGCTTCAAGCCGGCACGCCCAACCCGCAATCTTCTTTCCAACTCCTTGCGGGCGCCAACTGGGAGATCGATTTGTGGGGCCGCATCAGGCGACTTACCGAATCTGCCCGGGCTCAACTTTTCGCTACCGGGGAGGCCCGCCAGGGGGTTATTCTTTCCTTGGTCGGTTCGGTGGCCGGCAGCTACATTCAACTCCGCACCCTGGACAGCCAGCTCGAAATAGCCAGACAATCCCTGCACATATACGGCGAAACGGTAAAGCAATTCGAACTCAAATTCAAACACGGGCAGATCTCCCGGATGACTCTCGAACAGGCAAAGTCTCAGTACGAGACAGCTGCGGCCCAGATCCCGCCCATCAAATCCCAGATAGTGCAGACCGAAAATGGACTCTGCATCCTTCTGGGCCGCAACCCCGGCCCCATCCGGCGCGGCAAAACGCTCTCACAGCTTGCCTTTCCAGCCGTTCCATCGGGACTTCCCTCACAGCTTCTCGCCCGGAGGCCCGACATAATGCAGGCCGAGCAGAACCTGGTAGCCGCAAACGCACAGATCGGCGCGGCCCAGGCGCTTTATTTTCCGACAATATCGCTTACCGGCGCCTTTGGCACGGCCAGTTCCGACCTGTCCAAACTCTTTACGGGTCCCGCCCGGATGTGGAGCTATGCGGGATCGTTTACCGGGCCGATTTTTACCGCCGGGGCGATAGCCGGCCAGGTCATGCAGGCCAAAGGCGCCCGGAATGCAGCCCTTTGCTCTTATGAAAATACCATTCAAAACGCCTTCAAAGACGTGGAAAACTCGCTTTCGACTCACGCCGAACTGCTCGCCCAGCTTCAAGCCCAAAAGCGGCTGGTGGATGCATTGAGCGAATATGAACGACTGGCCGTCATGCTCTACAACGGCGGCTACACCCAATATCTGACAGTGCTCTACGCCGAAGCCCAGCTCTTTCCGGCCCAGCTCGGCTATGCCCAGCTCCAGGGCTCCGCCCTCTCTTCGCTGGTAGCGATCTATCAGGCCATGGGAGGCGGATGGGTGTGCAGAGCAAACGAACTAACCCGGGCCGCGCGGGCGGCACACTCATCAAGCTCCGCGGAAGTGCGGCGTGTCGCCGCTGACAGCTTGCCAAGCCCCGAGCTGCCCAACTGGCTGCGCCGGCCGGCAGCTCGGCCGGAGGCGGATACCACCGCATTGGTCGGGAACCGGTAAAATCCATGCAGATAAAAAGACACGGGCAGATGATTCCCTGGATAATGCGACAGCGGCTGCAGACTTTTTTCAAGACCTCCATGTGGATTATTCCACTTTCCTGTGCCGGGGTAGCCCTGCTGGTTGCCCCCGCGGTGCGATGGATTGAAGCCGGAACACGCTGGTCCCTTCTCAATTTCGAGATCGATGGGGCTCGTGCCCTGTTGGGGGCGCTTATCGGGGCAAGCCTGTCCTATATCGTATTTCTGGCCTCAGCCCTTTTGATAGCCGTGCAACTGATGAGCGCTCAACTCTCCCCCAGGGTCATCCGGGAATTTATGCTGAACTGGTCGTACCGGCTGGTGCTCGGACTGTTCGTCTTCACCTTCATCTATACTGTTTCCGCGCTGGCCAGGACCACCAAATCGGTTCACCAACTCCAGGTACTCATGGCAATCGTATTCAACCTGGCGAGCATTGGGGCCTTTCTTTACCTGATCGACCACGCATTGCGCCATTTCCGGCCCTCGCCAATCGTAAACAGGGTCTCCGCCCAGGGCCTGCGAGTGATTGAAAAGTGCTACCCCTTTCCCGTTGAATCAGCCGAACAGGTTGGATCACGGGCGCCGGGCCTGCCGATTCGCACAGTTTTAAATTCCAGCAGGTCCGGGGTTATTCTGGCCGTTGACCAGGAAGGCCTGGTGGATATCGCAAACCAGTCCGGCGCCGTCCTGGCCCTCGTACCGAGAGTGGGCAATTTTGTGGCTAAAGGGGCGCCCATTATTGAGGTGTACGCTTCCGGTGCGGATATCGATCAGGGCTTGCTCAAAAAGTCGATCGCCCTGGGCGCCGAACGCACCATGGATCAGGACCCTGCCTTCGCCTTTCGCATTCTGGTTGATATTGCCATCAAGGCTCTTTCACCCGCCATCAACGACCCGACCACCGCGGTGCTGGCCATAGATCAATTGAACCGGCTCCTGCTCACGGTTGGGCTGCGCCAACTCGATAACGGACCGGCCAAAGACAGCGAAGGCCATGTGAGATTGTTCCTCTCAAAACCCCACTGGCAGGACTTCGTCTCGCTGGCGATAAGCGAGGTGCGTATCTACGGCTCGGGAAGTCTGCAGATTTGCAGGAGACTCGAAGCCATGATCATGAACCTGGTTGATCTCCTGCCTGGGTATCGCGCCCCCGAGCTTGTAAGAGAACTTGAACTGCTTCGCTCGGGCGTCGAACGCCAATTCCCCGACCTGGAAGATAGGTTGTGCGCCCTTACCCCGGATTCACTGGGTTTGGGAGGTACTCCACACTAACAGTGACAGGAGAGCCGGCTATGAACCTACTACCAGCAATCAAGCGTGCTGTGATCGTACTCCTGATATTCCTTTTGGCGGTTCCGGGCGAAGTTTCGGGGCAGGAAAAAGGCGCCGGCCCCCCGTTCGGCAAAGAAGAACTGAGCCGGATACTCGCTTCAATCGCCCTCTACCCCGATTCCCTGCTGGCAAACGTTCTGGTGGCGGCGACATTTCCTCTGGAAGTCGTTTCGGCGGACCGGTGGGTAAAGCAAAACAAGGATCTCAAGGGCGAGCAGCTTGACGCCGCGCTGGTCAAGATGAAATGGGACCTGAGCGTGAAAGCGCTGGTTCCGTTCCCCGAAGTTCTGGCCATGATGAGCGAGAAGCTCGACTGGACTCAGGCATTGGGCGCGGCTTTCCTGGAGCAGCAAAAAGATGTCATGGACACGGTCCAAAAACTCCGGGCCAGGGCCAGGGCCGAGGGCAACCTCAAAAGTTCGAGCGAACAGAAGGTGGTGGATGAAAGCAACACGATAACCATCGAACCCGCCAACCCGACTACGATCTACGTGCCTTCCTACAATCCAGAGGTGGTCTACGGCGCCTGGCCCTATCCGGCCTATCCTCCCTATGCTTATTCCCCCTACGGAGGGGCAGTCGCCGCGGGGGTGCTCGGTTTTGCCGCCGGAGTGGCTGTCGGAGCGGCCTGGAACGGCGGCTGGGGAAATTGGAACTGGGGCGGCGGAACGGTGAATGTCAATGTGAACCGCAATTTCAACATCAACGGTAACCGCGTCTCACACTATCAGACCGGGAAATGGAACCAGGCCCGAAGGGGCGGTGTCTCGGCGGGAAACTCGGCGGCCCGTCGGAAAGGAAGCGCGGCGGCAACCAGGGGAAATTTTCGCGGCAGAAGCCCGAACCGCTCGCCTTCGGCCGGCGCCGGCAGACCGAAAACGTCCCAACGGCCCTCCGGTGCAAAGGGCCCCAAGGGAGCTTCGCAGGCGTCTTCCCGGCGGCGCGGACAGTCCGTTTCAGGAAGGCCCTCCGCCTCCTCCGGCCGGCGCGGGTCGCGACAAGGGCGCGCCGGAGGCGCCTTCCAAGGCATGGGACACAGCGGGTACACCAGGAGGAGTTCGCAGCGTGGCTCTTCCAGCCGTCAGGCCTCCATGGGAAGGTCCGGGGGCCGAGGTTTGGGCGGTGGCCGGGGCGGTTTCTCCGGTGGCGGTCGTGGAGGTCGAACCGGTGGAGGCGGTGGACGACGCAGGTAGTCTCCGGAGCCGGTGCAAATAATTGGCGCCGGTCCCGGAGGAGATAAATAACACCGAACTCACGACGTATACGGCTTCAAGGAGGATTCATGATGCCTGTACTCGAAAAATATATCCCAACGTTTCGCATAATCCTGCTTTGCCTGATTTTCTGGACAACCGCCCCCGTTATATCGGCCCGGTTTTCTGAAAGCGCGGCGGCTAGAATCGCGGAGTTTGCGGAACACGAGAGAGGAGATAGGCGGCCGGCTCTTTACAGGACCCCTGAAGAGGGAGTCGAAGCGTTAGTGGAGGCTCTGAGTACAAATGAGGGCGCTAAACTTTTGGCTGTATTCGGTCCGGGCGGCGAGCAACTCGTAGACTCAGGCGATGCGGTCGCAGACAAGGCCGCTCGCGAGCGATTTCTGGCGGCCTACCGGGAAAAGCACCTGATATCCATGGTCAGCGCCACAAAGGCGGTCCTCGAAGTAGGAAATGATTCATGGCCTTTTCCCATTCCAATGGAAAAGGTTGGACCGAAATGGAGCTTCTCCGCAACGGAGGGGAAAAACGAACTTTTGAACCGGTGGATCGGCTCGGATGAACTTAGCGCAATCGAAGTCTGCCTGGCATACGTGGATGCCCAGCGCGAGTATGCCTCAAAGGATCGAAACGGCGACGGGGTCCTGGAATATGCGCAGAAATTTTTAAGTGATCCCGGCACAAAGGACGGGCTCCACTGGGAGGCTAAAGAAGGAGAAGAAAAGAGCCCTTTCGGGCCATTGATCGGGAAAGCCAAAAGCGAAGGATATAGGGAAAAATCGGCCGGCAACCCCGCCCCCTATCACGGCTATTTCTACAAAATACTCAAGTCCCAGGGCCCGCACGCGCCCCGGGGCGAATACGATTACGTTATCAACGGCAGGATGATCGGAGGGTTTGCCATGGTGGCATACCCGGCCACATACGGGTCCTCCGGGATCAGGACCTTCATCGTTAATCAAGACGGCGTCGTGTACGAAAGGGACCTTGGATTGAGTACCGAGATCGTTGCCCCGAAGATGACAACTTTCGATCCCGATGGAAGTTGGCGCAGAGTGGAAAGCAAGTACGAGGATGTACCCCTGAAATGAAACTTTTGACGGTGCGCCGGGGAAAAGATTGGATTGGAAATGGAGAAGAACTCCAATGGCGTCCGGCTTTTCTCTGTGAGTACCATTTTGCGGAATTGGAGGAACATTATGTCTACGCGAACCGATTCTCCGGGTTTTCTTGCCGGGACCGTCGCGGAAACCCCAACGGGTTTTTCCCAGCGGTATCCTTTCGGGCTGGGCTTTGAGGCGACTTCCTACCTGACTGACGCCTTCCAGCGTTCCTGGCTCTATTGGGACGTGATGCGCGAGCGTGGAAATATCTTTCTGGAACATTTCCAGGAAGGCATGCCCCCCGTCCTGGCCTTCGAATATGACATGGTCGTGGACGGGCGAACCCTCGAAGAACCTGCCAACTACGCGCTCGTGCGCATAAAGCCTCCGGCCGGAAGCCCAACCGACCCGAAAAAGCGCCCATTTGTGGTGATCGACCCTCGCGCCGGCCACGGACCAGGCATAGGCGGATCAAAAATAGACAGCGAAATCGGGATGGCGCTGCGCGCAGGGCATCCCTGCTATTTCGTGACGTTTTTTCCTAAGCCGATCCCCGGGCAGACAATCGAATCCGTTGCGCGCGACGAAGGCATTTTTCTGAAAAAGGTGAACGAGCTGCACCCCGAGGCGGAGGGCAGGCCGTTTGTCATTGGCAATTGCCAGGGCGGCTGGGCCTTGATGATTCTGGCTGCCGTCGCCCCGGAACTGTTTGGCCCGATTCTGCTCGCAGGCTCTCCGGTCTCTTACTGGGCAGGGGTCCAGGGGAAAAACCCGATGCGCTACACAGGGGGGCTTCTGGGGGGCTCATGGCTCGCATCCTTTGTCAGCGACCTCGGAAACGGGACCTTCGACGGCGGCTACCTGGTCCAGAATTTCGAAGGCCTCAACCCTGCAAACACCCTGTGGAGCAAACAGTACAATCTGTATTCCAAGATAGACACCGAAGCCCCGCGATACCTGGATTTCGAGAAGTGGTGGGGAGGACATTTTTTCCTGAACAAAGAAGAAATAGAGTGGATAGTCCAGAACCTTTTTGTCGGAAACAAACTTTCCGCCAATGAAGTGAAATCGGCCAATGGCAGGACTGCCGTGAACCTGCGCAACATCCGTTCTCCAATCGTGGTGTTCGCTTCCTGGGGCGACAACATCACTCCGCCCCAACAGGCGCTCAACTGGATCCCCGACCTCTACGACAGTGTCGATGAAATCCGCGCCTGCGGCCAGACGATCGTCTATTGCCTCCACGAAAAGGTCGGACACCTCGGGATATTTGTTTCCGCCAAGGTGGCGGGCCGGGAGCACAGTGAGATAATCAGCGCGATTGACATGATAGACATTTTGCCTCCCGGGTTGTACGAAGCCAAAATAGAAGACACACATCCGGAAATGCCCAGTTTCGAACTGATCGAGGGACGCTACCTGATCAAGTTCGAGATGCGCACAATCGATGACATTCTTGCCCTGGGTGACGGACGCGAGCACGAACGAGCCTTCGAGGTCGTAAAGAGAGTTTCCGAGATAAACCAGGGGCTCTACGACACCTTTGTTTCACCCGCGGTCAAAGCCATGTCAAACGAGTTCACCGCCCGGTGGTCGCGCATTCAGCAGCCGGATCGGATGCAGCGTTATCTGTTCTCCGACAGGAACCCCATGATGTGGCCGGTAAAGTCCCTGGCCGGGATGATTCGAAACAGTCGCAAACAGGTCTCTTCGGATAACCCTTTCCTGCAGCTCGAATCAACAATATCGAAGCAAATCACACAAATGCTGGACGCCTACCGCGATTTGCGTGACGGGTGGTGCGAGAGTCTTTTCAAGTTGATATACGAATCTCCCTGGCTGGCGGCCTCGGTAGGTTTACCCGGGAAAATCGAACAGCACAGGGGCCCCAGACCCGACGACTGGCTGCGAAACGAATTCAAACGCCTCACGACCCTGGAAATCGAGGCCCAGACGGATCAAGGAACTCCTCTCGACGCGCTTGCCAGGATGCTTCTTTACCAGGGCCATGAGTCACAGGTATTTGACGAGCGCCCCTTCCGTCTGATTCAGCAGTTCATGCGGCAGGCCTCCGCCGAAAATGGCGTTTCCCTCGATGAACTGAAGCAGGCATTCAAACGTGAAAGTCTTGTGCTGCTCCTTAATGGAGAAAAAGCCATCGACGCTCTGCCGAAGCTTTTGCCCGACCCCGGGCAGCGACAGCGTGCGCTTGAACTGGTGCGCAGCATTGCGACTGCCAGGGCAGGCAAACTGGACTCATCCCAGGAGGAGAGGATAGGCCGGATCGAAAATGTCCTCGGTGCCGAGCCTCAGAAAGCTTTGCCGCCAAAGAAACCACGGGAACTGCCAGACTCCGGGAAGAGCAGGCGACAGTCGAACATTGAATCATCAGACAGGCATCAAGGAGACTGAAAATATGAAGAACATGACCTTCGACGAGATAGAGGTGGGCGCCTCCGCAACATTTTCCCACACTGTCACCCAACCCAGCATCGAACTGCTTGCCCTTGTATCCGGAGATGTCGATCCGTTTTATATTCTGTCGGCAGGTCCTGAGAGTTTGCGGAATTCCAATACGGTCGAGGGCGCCGCGGCGGCCGCTCTGATTGCGATAGCCCTTGGCGCCAAACTGCCTGGACCCGGTATGCATATAAGAAAGCAGTCTCTGAGTTTCGAGGGCGCGGTTTCCACCGGGGATACGCTGACAGCGACAGTGGTCGTAACGCAAAAAAAAGAAGAAAACAGCGAGATCCTGCTGGATTGCCGCTGCACCAACCAGGGCGGCTTCGAGCTGGCAAAAGGGAATGTGGTAGTGACCGCGCCCCGCCTCAGCATCTCCTATGACGATATCATCCCCCCTCAGATCACTGTGCGCCGCAGTGACGCGTTTATTAAGTTTCTAAAGGCTTGCGATAACATTGCGCCGGTATCGTGCGCCATAGCTCACCCCTGTGATCGAGATTCCCTTCTGGGTCCCGTTGAAGCCGCTAAGCGGGGAATCATCCAGCCGGTTCTGGTCGGTCCGGAGGACCGCATACGTGAGGTTGCCGCGGCCGAAGGAATCGATATCGGCCCCTATCGAATAGTCCCCGCTCCCCACAGTCACGCCGCCGCTCAAAAAGCCGTGGAACTGGCCCGCGCCGGCGAGGTCGATTCTTTGATGAAAGGGAGCCTCCACACCGATGAATTCATGGGGGCCGTCGTTAAATCCGAAACCGGCCTTCGCACCGCGCGGCGCTTAAGCCACGTTTTCGTTATGGATGTGCCTGCCTACCCGCGCCCCATATTCATCACCGATGCCGCCATAAACATCTCTCCCACTATGGAGGATAAGGCCGCCATAATCCAGAATGCCATCGATCTGGCCCATATCCTTGGGGTGGAGCGACCCAGGGTGGCTATCCTCTCGGCGGTGGAAACGATAAATTCGAAGATAGCCTCCACGCTCGATGCGGCAGCCCTGTGCAAGATGGCGGACCGCGGTCAGATCACGGGCGCGATACTCGACGGGCCGCTTGCCTTCGACAACGCGGTCAGCCTTGCCGCCGCGAAAACCAAAGGAATCGTCTCTCCTGTGGCAGGTCAGGCCGACATTTTGCTGGCGCCCAATCTCGAGGCCGGCAATATGTTGGCCAAACAGCTCTCCTATCTGGCCGGGGCGGAAAGCGCCGGCATCGTACTGGGCGCGCGCGTCCCCATAGTTCTGACCAGCCGCGCCGATTCGGTAAGGGCGCGGCTTGTCTCCACAGCGTTGATGGCGTTGGTGGCCGGCGCCTCGGGCAACCAGACAATAAGAACGAGGTGATAGGATGGACGACGCCATTATAGTCTTGAACGCCGGTTCTTCGAGCCTCAAGTTTTCGGTTTTCATCCCTGAAGAGGAGGTGCTCCATCTACTTTTCAAGGGACAAATCAGCGGACTTTTCGTTGAGGCCCGCTTCCAGGCATTTCGGGAAGGGGCTGTGTTCGCTTCCAAATCCTGGCCAAAATCAGAGAAAATAGGCCACAGGGAGGCCATCGAGTTCCTGTTCCAATGGGGCGCGGGCGGGCCGATGCAGGGACACCGGGCAGCAGCGGTCGGTCACAGGGTGGTCCATGGCGGCAGTGAGTTCACCAAAGCCGTCAAGATCGATCGGGACGTCATCTCCAAACTCGAAAAATTGGCCATTCTTGCGCCTCTTCATCAGCCCTACAACCTTGCGGCTATCAGGGCTTCGGCCGAGTACCGGCCGGACCTGCTCCAGGTGGCATGCTTCGATACCTCCTTTCATCAAACCGCCCCCCGGGTTGCCCAAGCTTTCGCATTGCCCAGGGTCTACACGGAGGCCGGTATTCGCCGCTACGGTTTCCACGGGATTTCCTATGAATACATAGCTTCGATGTTGCCAAAGATCGATCCCGTAGCGGCCCGGGGACGCACCATTATCGCTCACCTGGGAAACGGCGCCAGCATGTGCGCCGTCCAGGCCGGCAGGAGCATCGCCAGCACCACCGGTTTCAGCGCCGCGGACGGCCTGCCGATGGGAACCCGCTGCGGCTCGCTGGACCCCGGAGTTCTCATTTACCTTATGGACAACTATGGGTTGGATGCCAAGGGATTGAACGATCTGATCAACAATCAATCCGGACTCCTGGGTGTTTCCGGAATCTCGAGCGACATGCGCGAACTGCTTGCCAGCAATGATAGCCGGGCTTCGGAGGCGGTCGATCTGTTTGTCTATAGAATTGCAAGGGAGATGGGATCTCTGGCCGCGGCCCTGGGCGGCCTGGACTCCGTCGTATTCACGGGGGGTGTGGGTGAAAACGCGGCGGCAATACGCTCACGGGTCTGCAAGGGTTCCGGCTGGCTGGGCATCAGGCTAAACGAGGAAGCCAACAGCAGGGGCGGGCCGAAAATAAGCAGCCCCCAGAGCCCCGTATCCGTTTGGGTCATTGCCACAAACGAGGAATTGATGATCGCCGGCCATACCCTTGCGCTGATGCAAGGCTAACACCACGATATCGGTCACCGGATCCCGGGATCCGACAAGGAGACAGAAACATGGAAAGAATCGCCACACCGGTCCTTCAGGGCCAAAAAGCACTGGTAACGGGCATTGCCAACGAACATTCCATCGCTTATGGCTGCGCTACGGCGTTTCGCAAGCTCGGCGCCGACCTCGCGGTAACCTATCTCAATGAAAAAACGAAATCATACGTCGAACCCTTGGCCAAAGATCTGGGCGCCTCGCTCCTGCTGCCTCTCGATGTACAGGAACCGGGGCAGCTCGAAGCGGTATTTCAATCCATCGCGGCCAAATGGGGGAAACTGCACATCGCACTGCATTCCATTGCTTTTGCCCCAAGGCAGGACCTGCAAGGCGGCTTGCTCGATTGTTCGCGGGAAGGGTTTCTGGTGGCCATGGACATTTCCTGCCACTCGTTCATCCGCATGGCAAGGCTCGCCGCCCCGCTCATGACCGAGGGCGGAGCGCTTTTCGCCATGAGCTATTATGGGGCGAACCGGGTCGTGCCCAATTATAACGTCATGGGTCCTGTAAAAGCCGCCCTGGAGGCTTCCGTGCGCTATCTGGCCTACGAACTGGGCCCCGGGGGCATCCGGGTGCACGCCATTTCCCCCGGACCGATCAAGACCCGGGCGGCCGGAGGCCTCAAGGATTTCGACATGATGCTAAACGAGGCGGAGACTCAGTCGCCGGTCCACGACCTGGTCGATATCGAAGACGTGGGCTTTGCCACAGCCTATCTCGCTACTCCCTTCGCCAGGAGGCTGACCGGATCGACATTTTATGTCGACGCCGGACTTAACATAATGAGCTGACCGTCAAGGGGCTCATGCAGGCCCGAGCGCTGCCGCTACTCCCCTTCCGCGTCCGCCGCATCCAGAATGGCCTGCACTTGAGCCGCTCTTTCTTTGTTGAACGAGTTCACCAATACTTTGCCGCCGAAGCCCAGGAAGGCCTCTTTCACCTTCTCGGGATCGGCTTTTCGAACCAAAGTAAAAAGCGCGGAGCATCCGGGTTTGAATTTCTGCGACAAATCTTTCACAAACTGGTCGTCGATCCCTATATCGGCCAGAGATGCGGACAGGGCGCCCGCCAGGCCTCCCACTACCACACCGACCACGGGAGTAAAGAAAAGGCTCCCCACTATAAGACCGGTGATACTGCCGGCGAGCCCTCCCCGTCGCGCCATTTTGTGCTCCTGGTACAGTTTGACCTCGCCCTCCCGCTTTTTTATCACAACGACCATATCCTCCAGATCGACGTGCCCCTGACTTTGCAATCTGCTCAGGTTTTCCCGAGCCCGGGCGCCTTTTTCTTCGTTATCGAACAGGACAACAGTCAGGTTGCTGTCATATCTTTGCTTGAGCTGGGCCCTGAGGAGGTCCGCGCCCACCCATTGGTCGAAATCCCCGGCGATTACCTCCCCGGCGCCCAGAAAATCAACCGAAAGAATTGTTCCGCTTTTAGTATCAAGCAACACATAACTATCAATTTCTTCATAAGACTTGTTAACCACCACAGTTTTCATACCCAGCCAGCCGATAACCAGATTCTCCCGGGAAAAGCCCGGCACCCGGGCCCGAAAAGCCTGTGTGGTTCCAACCACGAATTCCCTGTCTCCCAGCCCGGAAATCCAGCTTTCCTGGGTGGCGGGGTCCGCGGCCAGTTTGCTTCCATATTTTTCCATGAATGCCGCATACTCTTCGGGAATTCCGACCCCGAGGGCATCTTTCAGATAACTCTCAAACTCTCCCATTCCACTCCTCCTACCCTGGTCAAAAGGTCCAGGGACGCCTTGAGACAAGTCTCACCCTCAATTGATGCAGTTCGGTGGTCGTTTGCCGGCCAACCCCGCGAGAAGATTATCGCAGGCCATGCCGGCCATCCGGGTTCGGGTCTCGATCGTTGCGCTTCCCACATGGGGAAGCAAAACCACGTTGTCAAGCTCTGCAAGACCACCGCTCAATTCGGGCTCGTTTTCATAGACGTCGAGACCCGCGCAGCGAATCTCCGCGGACCGGAGTGCCGCGACCAGCGCTTTTTCGTCCACCACCAGTCCTCTTAATGTATTTATAAGAACGGCCGTGGTTTTCATCAACGACAGCTCCCTTGCGGCGGCGTGTCGCCGCGGACGGGTTGCCAAGCCCCGATCTGCCCGACTGGCTGCGCCGGCGGGCAGATCGGACGGCAGTCCGCACCGCCTCCCGGATGACAACTTCAAATTGGAAGGGCCGTGGACTCCGGCTGGAAACTTGCCGGGGCGACGAATTTAAGTTTCATAAAAATTCATCAGAACTGGTTCGAACATACCTGTTTTGAAATAGTTGCAGTAAGGGACGCACTTCGCCAAAAGCAGAAACGTAATGTTTCGGCATTGGTGCGTTTCGTTTTCCAGGGTCTCGAAATTGCCCCCGCCTTTTGAAATCACCAGCTCGGAGCTTCCAAACAGTTCTCTTAGTTCCGGAGAACATCGAGACAGGACGGTCCCGCAGACGCAGCCATCCATTCCATTGGACATCACCCTCGCCACACGATCCATTTCCACCCGCCGCGCCTCACGCAGGGTCACGTCGTTTAAGGCCGGAAGGTTGCGCGCCACGAAAGTGATTTGCGGCTCGTAGAGGTCGGTTATCGTCTCGATGAGGAGCCTGTCGAAAACGATCTCTCCCGAGTTGTCCCCCAGGTAGAGCAGATGGCCGGCTTTAGCCAGCTTCTCCCGGAAAATCTCGAAGGGTTTGGCGCTGATCGGGTTCCTGAGTTCTTTGGCCAGGACCTCCTTCATGTCCATCGAACGATCAAAAACCATGATGTCTACGCGATTTCCCAGAATTGCCAGGTTGACCGCGGCAAAAAGAGGGTCTTGAGACTCCCGCACCGATTGCTGTAACCACGGATATAGTTCCAGGGCTCTCGCGTTTTCTTCTTCTTTGATGTCCTGAAACGGATCGTCCGCCCCGAAGGTCTCCCGCATCATATCCATGACCGGTTCGATGGCCTCGGGGCTCGTCATGTCCCATCTCTCACCGCGCAGGACCGGAAGACGAAGGAAACGCGTCATCAACTCGCGGCAATCTTTTTCGTCGCCGCTCAATTTCCGGATGTAAGAGATAATCATTTTCACTATACAAGGGATGCAATCCGGCTTGAGCAGCATCTTTCATTATCCTCATCAAACATTTATCGATTTGCAACAGCGCCGGCAAGAGCGGCCGTGCTATCGAGATAAATCGTTAAAAAACCGTGAGTAGTGACCGATGATCAGTGTCGTTGGCCGCAAACTGATTGTATTCGTTCGAGCGGGCTTGCGCCACAGCAATTTTAGACGACCGGCTCTCCTGGCAACGCGGCCAAACCGCCGGACAGCCTTGCCGCTCGCGGTTTGCGCCTTATAGTAGTTCAAACGAAAATTGGCCGAGGTAGAATATGCCGCTCTAAACGCGGGGCCAAACCACGTACTCGCAGCAGCTCGGGAACGAGCCGGTCAGCCGCACGCACGGCGGCGCAACCTCATGTTTCAAGGCCAACGTATGCCACCTTTCCGTAGGGCCGCGACACTCAGACGGTTTGGACTCTTTTCAGCCCTTCTGGCCGCATTGTTGCCTGGCGGCTGTGTGAGCATACCGCAGACGGGGACCGCGCTGCGCTATTATCGATCCAGACAGAAGACCACCCCGACCATCGTCAGCGACCACAAACAGTTAAACGTTTCCCGGGTCAGGGCCGTTATGGAGGGCCTTGAACAAACGCCTTCGGCAACGGACAATCTCGAGCGCCACATGGCCATAGAGGAGGCCATAAGCGGTCACCCTCTCGTTGCGGGCAACAGGGTAAGCCTGCTGCTCAATAGACCCGCGGCTTACACCTCCATGCTCAAAGCGATCCGGAATGCCCGGAAGAGCGTCAATATAGAAGTCTATATTCTTTCCGCCGACAGGGCCGGGTATGTTTTTGCCGACTTTTTGATAAAAAAGGCCGCCGAGGGCGTTCATGTCAACATCATCTATGACAGCATCGGCTCCATCCGCACTCCGCCCGACTTTTTCCAGCGCTTGACCGACGCCGGCATCCAGGTGCTTCCGTTCAATCCGATCACCCCTCTCAGTCCCTTGCCTTTTCGCGGCAGGTGGACCCCGGTTCACCGGGACCATCGCAAGCTCGTGATCGTAGACGACTCGACGGCTTTCATCGGCAGCGCCAATATTTCCGACCTCTATGCGGAAGCCGCCACCCCTATCCTGGGCCTGATGGGCAAGGATTTGCCCTGGCACGACACAGACGTCCGGATCGAAGGACCCGCAGTCGCCAAATTCCAGCAACTTTTCTTCGATACCTGGAAAAGCCAGCTCGGCCCGCCCATTGAAGAAAGCTGCTTTGCGCCCCCCATAGCCCGGGGCGACGATTTTGTGAGGGCGGTCGCAAGCACGTGGGGTCAAAGGAATCGGGACAATTATTTTGCCTACCTTGCCGCCATAAACTCGGCGCAACGTTCGATCCACCTTACCTGCAGCTATTTCGTTCCCGACCAACAGATCATGGAGGCGCTTATCGAGGCGGCACGGCGGGGCGTGGACGTAAAGATCATCTTGCCTCACAGGAGCGATTCCATGCTGGCCCTCTACGGGGGCCGCAATTTTTACGGGCGGCTCCTGAAATCGGGGGTCGAACTCTACCGGCGCAAAGGCGTCTTATTGCACTCCAAAACCGCGGTGATCGACGGGGTCTGGTCGACGGTAGGCTCCGACAATATGGATCTGTGGAGCATTCTCAGGAACAACGAACTCGATGCCGTTATCCTCAGCCGCGGTTTCGCCAACAAGATGGAGGGCCTTTTTCAAAAAGATCTCGAAGGCTCCGACAGGATCACCCTGGAGAACTGGAAGCGCAGATCGGCCTTCGAACGGCTGCTGGAGCTTTTCACCGCCCCGCTTGTCTACTGGCTCTAAGCGCCGCTCCATTCAGTCGTTGAGATATCCCGTTTATCGGATATACTCAAAAAGTCATCGACCGGGGGGAACGTAAGCAGCCTGGGCCAATTTCCAGTCATGCGGGGCAAAATAATGAAAAAACGCATCATCGTCGGAATTTCCGGCGCAAGCGGCGTGATATACGGCGTCAGGTGCCTTCAACTCCTCAAACAGACCGACTATGAGACCCATCTGGTCATTTCCCGAAGCGGTCAGCTCAACCTGGGAATCGAAACCTCTTGCACGCTGGGTGAGGTGCTGTCGATGGCCGACTTCGTCCACGACGACATGGATCTTGCCGCACCCATATCCAGCGGCTCTTTTTTGACCGAAGGCATGATCGTGGCGCCGTGCACCATAAAGTCGCTTTCCGGCATTGCCAATTCTTACAGCGACAATCTGCTGGTGCGCGCCGCCGACGTGGTGCTGAAAGAAAAGCGCAAACTCTGCCTGGTGGTAAGGGAGACGCCCCTCCACAAGGGCCACCTGCGGTTGTTGAGCCTGGCCGCGGACATGGGGGCCCACATCCTCCCTCCGGTGCCCTCCTTTTACCATCGGCCCAAAACGATCCAGGACATCATCGATCAGACCATTGGAAAGATATTCGACTTTTTCGGCATCGAACATAACCTGTTTGAAAGGTGGAGCGGTCATGGCCGGGAAAGTTTCGAATAAAGCGACTGATCGTTGCGTCGGACCTGCCGCGCCGGGCGGGTTCGCCATAAAAAAGCTGGTTCGCGCCCTTCTTAAGTCTTCCGATTTCGAGGAGGCGCTCGCAAGCAGCGACATCCCCCCGGTAAAAATCGTCAATCCTCTCCTGGGCTTATTGGTCGAAATCGACGAACTGACAAGGTGGAGGGCGGTAAGGGGCGTTGGAATCACCGTGTCGGCCATGGCCGCAACCAACCTCGATTCGGCCCGGGAAATCATGCGGCGCCTTATCTGGAGCCTAAACGACGAATCGGGGGGGATCGGCTGGGGCGCGCCGGAGGCCATGGGGGAAATAATGGCCGAAAACGAAACCCTTGGACGGGAATATCATCGAATCCTGGTGTCCTACATAGACGAGAACGGCAACCCGCTGGAAAACGGTTTGCTCGAACGCGGGGTAATGTGGGGGCTCTGCCGGCTGGCGCAAAAAAGGCCCGTTTTTTTGCGGGACTGGACCGGCCCGATACTTGCGCAGTTGCAATCCCCCGACCCGGTGAAAAGGGGTCTGGCGCTGCGAACCCTGCTATGGCTTGCCCGTATTCCGGAAAACCTGCCCGAACCCGGCAGGCTTCTCCCGCTTCTGCCTCCCCTGCTCGACGACCCGTCTGAAGTCCGCACCTTCCAGGACGGCGCCATGGTTTGTTACAACATCGGCGCCATGGCTAGGGAACTATGCTCCTACCCTATTTGATCTCCCAAACCAGCGACGCTCCGGGCCTTACCACAACGATTTTTTGACAGTCGAAGGGCGGGACGCTGGGATTTCGGGGCTTTTAGAGTAAATCTATAAGGTTAGATTTCAAAAGCCCCTGCCTCTTTTTAGGTACTTTAGAAAGGAGTAGTGGATGCCGGAATATCAGGAGCTTGAACCAATTGCGTCTCAGGAGCGTACTCTGGAACGTCAGCATCTGGAAAACGGCCTTATTGTCCATTTCATCGACATGTCAAGTCCACCGGTTGCCGGGCGTTGTAAGGTCCGGTTGGTGATCCGCGTGCCTGTGGAACCGGTCGAGGACCATTTCAGCAGCTACCCCGACCCTTCACGGGCCCTGCAACAGTTCATCTCGCTTGCCGGTCCCGGTCCCGCTGAGTTCCGGACCGTTAAAAAACGGAGCTTCATCGCTCTCAAGGAGGTCGAAAAGACTTTAGTGGAGATGAAGGACGATTTCATTCGCACGG
Source organism: Syntrophobacteraceae bacterium (assembly GCA_031292195.1). GTDB lineage: Bacteria > Desulfobacterota > Syntrophobacteria > Syntrophobacterales > Syntrophobacteraceae > SbD1. The sequence goes on along the minus strand of JARLHP010000167.1, from coordinate 13,516 downwards.
GTCTCGAATACCTCAATAAACCCGGCTTTGTGGCTAATTTCATTACGAGAAAGTATGAAGAGCTTCTTGTGGAGGCGGATGTGCGCAAAGCGCACGAGGAAGCGCTCAGGGGTGTGGAAGGAGATCAGTCTTAGGGATATAGACACCAGCAAATACCTGCTTTTGCCTAACACTTCGGGGGCACGGGATGCAAACGAGGCCGTGAGGCTGGCGCGGCTGCCCCAAGGTTGGCCGCGAACAATATGAAAGCGGTTATCAAACCCGGCAGGTTAGCCCGGAACCCGTTCTGTGCTTGCCAATGATGTTGGCCAACACGATTATGAGGATGAGAAGCAGTGAGTGCAAAAACCGACACATGTCGGAAGCTTCAACATATCTCTCCTTCGCATTGAGGTTTTTAAAGTAGGAATCTTTTCCGTTCCCGAATCATTATTTGAGCAGATGGCTGCCCTTTCGCAGTCTTGCCCCCTGTGCTATCGTTGTTGGAGACATGGGTGGTCTTTCCAAAATCGATAGGATGGCAGAGGGAGGGAGATGGAAAATATTATCAATGTACACATTGAGAAGCTCCCCGAGGGAGTCTATCTGGCTACCTCGGAAGACGTACCGGGGTTGGTGGCTCAGGGCCGCACGATCACAGAAGCATTGGAAATAGCACGGGATGTGGCCAGGAAGCTCATCGAAGCACGCAGAGAACATTCAGGAGGTCTTGAACTGCCAGGCATCGGCGATTCCTTTGATTACCCTCTGATCGTAAATTCGTGAAATGGGAAGACTGTCGGGATACCGCTACCGGGATGTTGTGAGAAGGCTCAGGGCCTTCGGATTCGCCTTTGATCGGCAGGCGGCAGGCAGCCACGGGATCTGGTATAACAAGAAAACCAACCATTATACAACCCTGCCCAACCACCCCGGTGAAATGCCTTTTGCGCCACCGGCGCCGGCGTTCCGGTCGCGGGCTGCAAGCCCGTGATCCGGATCCCGCGGGGGTGCGGGGGGCTCAGCTCCCCGCTCTTTTGACCTTCGCCTTTTTAAGCCTTAACCAAACAGCACGCCCCCTCACGGCAACCGTCCCAAATCGGTGACCCAGAATATCAGGCAGGTCGTGTGGTCCACCCCCGCCTCCTTTTTTAACGAACTTATGGCTGTCCACTGTCCGTTTTCCTTGATCCCGACCAGGTAGCCTCCGAGTTCTATGAGTTCTCCGGTGCGAACCGAAAAGACTTGCTTTTTGATGTTCTCGTCGGCCGGCAGTGTATGAACGTTTTTCACGTATTGCCACAGTGTTCCATAACCGGGGGGAGGATGGTCCTGATCGGCCGGTTCAAAGCCGAGCAAACGGTTATCCTGCGCAAACTCCAGTTTGTCCAGGACGCTTTGATCGGACATGGGACCCCACCCCAGGGCGATATCGATGGGGGAGACGTCCGAGAGAAAATCATGGGAGTAGCGCTGCGAACCGAGCACTCGACCCTGCAGCCAAAACCGCACCAGGGGGTATATTTCCTTGCCGCCGACTTTCCACGGCCGGGGGTTTTTGACCTGCGCCATGTGCGGTTCGGAATTTATCAGAATTCCCGGGGGATGAGTGATTTCCCGACCGCTGTGCACCTCGAGATAGAGCATCAGGGCCAGAAGAAGGGCCAAAAAGAGCAGCAGCTTCTTTTTGCCGTCCCAATCGCCATAGTGGAAACTCCTGTCGGCGCCGAGATCGGCCGCCAATACGGGTTCGACATACTTTTTGAAAATCAGGCCGCATCTCAGGCATTCCTCGCCCTCCTGCTGCCGGTGTCCGCACTTGGGGCAGGTTATGGAAGAAAGTATCTCGCTGGTATTTGACAATTGGCGCCCCGATGGGTGGAAAATGATTTGCAGCAACCACAGCCATTGCATCAGCCATTGTATCCAGGAATCCAGCCGGTAAGTTCATGGGCCGGTCTATTTAAAGCCGCCCCTTCTTTTATCCACTCGAAACCAATGTCGTCAATAGCCGAGAGGAACTTGAGGCCGAAGATCGCCTTCAATTTTAAGCCTCGCCGGGATAGCTACTACTTGCGCATGGCAAGTCTCGGCCATAAGTTAGGCCATACAAATCGGTGTGACTATTATTCCGGGGATGAAGTGCTTGGCTGCCATGGAAAGGAGCCTTATGAATTCGATCCGCAAGATCGGCAAGATTTGGAAGGGCAAACCGACGATCGAGGGCGCGGGCGTCCACTTGAAACGTGCCTTCGGCTATTCCCAGGTACCTCAATTTGACCCTTTTCTGATGCTCGATGACTTTCATTCGAGTAACCCCGCCTATTACCTGCCCGGCTTCCCGTGGCACCCGCACCGGGGGATAGAGACCATCACCTACGTGCTCGAAGGCCTGGTGGAACATGGGGACTCCATGGGCAACAAGGGGGTGATCGGGGCCGGTGACGTTCAGTGGATGACCGCGGGCAGCGGCATTATCCACCAGGAAATGCCGCGGCAAAGCCCCACCGGCATTTGGGGTCTGCAGTTCTGGGCGAATCTGCCGGCCAAAAGCAAGATGATGGCCCCCAGATACCGTGATGTGAAGGCGGCCGATATCCCCGAAGCCACACTGGAGAGTGGTGTGCTGGCAAGGGTTGTTGCCGGAAAAGTCGACGGCGTGCAGGGGCCGGTAAAAGACATAGTCATCGATCCGGAAATGCTGGACATAACCGTCCCGGCCGGCACCGTCTTTCAGCGCCCCATTCCGGCGGGGCACACGGCCTTTGTCTACGTGATCGATGGGGAAGGCTATTTCGACGAATGCCGGGATGCCTATGCCCATGAGACTGTAAGCGCGGGGTGGTCGGATCTCGATCGCCGCGGCGTCTGCGCTGCCGAAACCGTGGTGTTGTTCGATCGCCGGGGGGATGTCGTTCAAGTCAGCACGACCGAAAAACCGGTGCGCTTTCTGCTCGTCTCCGGAAAGCCCATATGCGAACCCGTCGCATGGTACGGTCCCATTGTCATGAATACCCAGGAGGAATTGGAAACCGCTTTCGAAGAATACCATAATGGAACGTTTGTGAAGTGATACTGTTTTTATGGAAGTGGTCGGCCGAATCGTTTGCCGGCGGCGCTTAAGTCCATACGGTATGTCCATACGGTATTGACAGCCGGGCCGAACTGGTGTCTACTCCCCCAACGCGTAACTTATTCTCAGGGCGGGGTGAAAGTCCCTACCGGCGGTATCCCGGCTTTAGACGGGGAGCCCGCGAGCGCTCCTTTCGACTCGAAGGGAGGTCAGCAGATCTGGTGTAAGGCCAGAGCCGACGGTTAGAGTCCGGATGGAAGAGGATAAGGCGGTCGGTCCTGCTTTCGGCCCCACCTTTAGGGCCCGTTCCCCGGTGTAGAGCGGTAATGCCCGCGCCGGGGCGGCTGTCTGTTCCTTGCGCCCTGATTCTGGTAACTCGATTAACTGATGCACGGGAGGATACCATGAATCAGACTCTATTGGCACGATTCGGCAAATCGCATGAAAGAGTGGCGGCGGCGCTTGAGGCGCTGCGCCAAGGCCGGGGTGTCCTTGTCACCGATGACGAACAAAGGGAAAATGAAGGCGACCTGATTTTCGCCGCCCAGTCCCTCACCCCGCAGCAGGCCGCCCTGTTGATCCGGGAGTGCAGCGGGATCGTGTGTCTTTGCCTGACCGCTGAAAAAGTTCGAAGCTTGGGGTTGCCCATGATGGTGGAAAACAACTCCAGCCACTATCAAACCGCTTTCACCGTGTCTATCGAAGCCGCCCGGGGGGTTACCACCGGCGTATCGGCCGCCGATCGGGTAACCACGGTTAAGGCCGCCATAGCCGACAATGCCGTTCCCGAAGACCTTCACCGCCCCGGCCACATCTTCCCGTTGAGGGCCCGGCCGGGAGGCGTGCTGGAAAGGCCGGGCCACACCGAGGCGACGGTTGATCTCATGCGGTTGGCGGGGCTAAAACCCTGCGGCGTTCTGTGCGAGCTGACCAACCCGGATGGGACGATGGCCCGTTTGCCCCAAATCGTCTCCTTCGCCGTCAAACACGACATGCTGGTCCTTACCGTCGCTGATTTGGTGGAATATCGAACGAGTCTGCAACAGGAAGCCAGTTGACACTGCTCCCGCCCTGTTCTTACCCCTCGGATTCGGCGGGCGGGAACGGGGCGGGCTGCTCTTGCGCCCCGCGGGCGAAGCATGAAAATCCGAAGATGAAAAAAAGAATTCTGATTGCTTGCGAAATATTTGCCCGGGAGATTGAGGCCGGCCTTCCACAGGATGCGGATGTTGAAATACTCTGGATCGAAGCCGCTCTGCACGCCCGCCCCGAAAGGCTTGAAGAAGCTCTTAAAGCAGCCCTGTCGGCTGCCGAAGCCATTGGGAATGACATCAGAGTCCTTTTGGGGACCGGGTGCCATCCCGACCTGTGTAGTCTTACAGACAGCTACGGCGCCAGGCTGTTACCGGCGAAAAACTGTATTGAAGCTTTCTGCGGCAAACTGAGCAAGGAACTCGAGGCCAATCGCACTATGATCATGACGCCCGGTTGGATAAGGGCCTGGCCAGGTATAATGAAAGAGATGGGTTGGAACGAAATTGATGTGCGGATAAATCTCGGGCGGTATGACAAAATTCTTCTTTTGGAGCCGGGAATTGATCCCCTGACCGAAGATGAAATCCTGTGCTTTTTTGATCTGGTCCAAGTCCCTCTGGACATCCAGCCACTGGATCTCAGCCACTTCAAGGAAATCCTCAACGAAGTCCTCCGCTGATGCCGTCGCGATTCCCCATTTATTCGATACGATGCAGACCGATCGCAATTCTTTTTGTCTTGCCCCAAGGGTCCACTTGTATGGCCCCGCTTCGCCCTTCAGCCTGGTCCGTCTTAACGCAATTTCCACTCTCCTGACACGCCCGCGTAATGAAACTTCGTCATACTTGTCAAAATGAACCCATTTGAAAGGACAGGTCTATGGCCAGGATAGTTGTAGTTGACGAAGATAAATATATTCGACAACTGTATTACGCCGAATTTTCGGAAATGGGCTATGAAGTGTTCACAGCCGCTGCGGGTTTCGAGCTTTCGGTCCAATGCGACAGGTCTCGCCCCGATGTGATTGTTCTGGACATCAAAATGGGTGACTTCGAGGGGGTCCGGCTGCTTCAGAAAATCCGAAGCTTCGCCCCGGGGATTCCCGTTGTGGTGTGCAGTGTCTATGATTTTGGCCGCAAAGACACGGGGCGGCCGGCTGCGGACCGCTTTGTGGTCAAATCGTTTGACCTCACCAGGTTGAAGGCCGAAGTGGAGAGCGCCCTCCAATCAAGGACCCCGTTGTTAGAGGCCGTTTGATCGAAGTTGCGAGCCGGTTTCAGGAAAAGATGCCGAATCTGTCGGAGAGTACCGATCGTTTCGGCTTTGGCGGCTGGAAAAGAATCCTCTTTCCGGTTTTCCCCGCCGCCGCTTTACCACCGGCCATAAGGCCCCTCCCGTGGATCCATTCCTCCCTCCCTCCCTCACCGTTCTGACGATGGTTAGACATCCCCGTGCCGCGGCGTTATAGTCAAAGAAGAGATAGTAAGCCTGTCGGCGGACGGGTTACGGAGGGGCTCATGGAAAGAAGATGGTACGGGAAGGACTGGGAACTCTCGGCCAGGATGTTCTTTGTCATGTTTCTTCTGGCCGCCCTTTATCTCCTGTTTATAGCGTTTTTGTGGAAGGCGGGCGTGGGGTTCCTGGGCATGGCGCTCATCGCCGGCGCCCTGCTGGTGGTCCAGTTTTTCTTTTCCGATAAAATCGTGTTGTGGTCCATGGGGGCAAGGGAAGTGGACCCCCACGAGGCCCCCGAACTGCATGCCATGATCGAGCGGCTGTCGCAGATGGCCGATTTGCCCAAGCCCAAAGTGGCCATAGCCGACAGTGAAGTGCCCAACGCCTTTGCCACCGGTAGGGGTCCCAAAAACTCCGTGGTTTGCGTCACGACTTCCCTCCTGCGGCGCCTTGACCCTCCCGAATTGGAGGCGGTCCTCGGCCACGAGTTGACCCATGTGCGCAACCGCGATGTCATGGTCATCACCGTGGCCGGCTTTTTTGCCGCCGTGGCCAGCTTTCTGGTTCACAACCTTTTGTTTTCCTTTGGTTATTTGGGCGACACCTCCAATGACCGTGACGGGGAAGGCATGGGCATAATGGCGGTCTGGCTGGTGTCCATGCTGGTGTGGGGGATAAGCTTTTTTCTCATTCGCGCCCTGTCGCGTTACCGGGAGTATGCGGCCGACCGCGGCTCCGCCGTTCTTACCGGCGCCCCCTCGCAGCTCGCCTCGGCCCTGGTGAAGATAAGCGGCGTGATGGAGCGCATTCCCGACCGCGATCTGCGCAAAGTCGAGGGCATGAACGCCTTTTTCATTCTACCCGCCATGAGGCGCTCATCCTTGATGGAGCTTCTCTCAACTCACCCATCGCTTGAAAAGCGCCTCGAACAGCTCAAGAAGCTGGAGCGGGACATGGAGAGAGCATAATGAAGTGGCTCGATATCCTTTTGGGAAGGGCCCGGCCGGTAGCCTCCAGCGTGGAAAACCTTTTCAGCATCTCCACCGCGCGGGTAAGCCTTGCGGCCGGCTTTGAGACCAACCCCACGGGCCGGGCGGGGATCACCTTCAAGCCCGTCGAGGCCTCCAATTTCGATGCCGCGGAAACTGAACTGAGAGGCCTGCTGGAAATAACGGGAAAAGAGGCCCGGACAAAATCCCGTATGGTAAGGGACCGGTACAACTACGCTTGGGTCCTTCTCCAGGACCAGGACTTCGAAGAACTGGTGGCCGCCCTGCACATGACCAGCCTGACGCTTCGGGAGCACGGGTTCGAAGAGCAGCTCCTGGCGGCCGTGTTTCAATTCGCCGACGGCCATGGGCGGGAAGTCTACTGGATATACAACTACAAACGAGGGTTTTTTTATCCCTTCGTTCCCCTTGCCGGCCAGCAACGCGACAATGCCTACGAACTGAGGCTCCGGGCCCTCATGGAAAAGGAGATGCCCATTGAGCCAGAACTCGAACGCTGGTATCCGATATGGGACGTCCCGCTGGGAGTAGACGGCCGGGCCGACACCATATAGCCGCTTTAACGTCCCGCGGCGGCCTTCGGCCAGGCGCCGAAAACGCCGAGCGCTTGGCCACACGCGCGTAGCGCGTGCGGCCCAATCCCGGGGGGAGCGGGGGAGACGCTCCCCCCGCTCTTTTTATCTCTTTTTATCTGGTTCGCCGGCCCTGTGGTCTGGATTCTGCATAAACCTTCCTCCCGGGAGAAGCTCACCCAGATCGTGCGTTGGAATTTTGACTCTAAATCTATTCCTGAACAGGTGGGGACCAAGACGACTGTTATAACGCAACATTTCTCCGGAAACGCTCAACAGCCCGCCGATGTGGCGGTGGTGATTCAGACCGTTCTGCGCCCCACGCTTCTGCGCGCCGTACGCTCGGTCTTCGATCAGGATCATGCCGGAACCATCCAGGTGTTGATCGGCATCGACTTCCCCCAGGGCGATAGCGCCCAGTTGGATACTCTTGCCCGCGAATGCCCCTCCAATGTCATACTCACTGTGCTCGATCTCGGCTATTCCACTTCGCTTCGTCATGGCGGCATCTACAACAACCACTATGGCGGGGCGCTGAGGACCATTTTGAGCTATGCCGCCAACAGCCGGTACGTCGCCTACCTGGATGACGACGACTGGTGGGGGCGTCAACATTTATCCAGCCTGCTGTCAGCGATCCATCGCAAGGACTGGGCTTTTTCCTACCGCTGGCTGGTTGACCGGGAAACGGGCTGGCCGATCTGTCGTGACGAATGGGATTCAGTGGGGCCCGGGGCCGGTATAAACCTGGAGCGTTATGGCGGTTTTGTAAACCCCGGCAGCCTGATGCTCGACAAGGCCGTTTGCCATTTGGTCCTGCCTTTCTGGTCGCTGTCGCCTTGTGACGACGGCTCCTGCGAAGACCGCCTGGTGTTCCGCCAACTGTTGAAACGCTCCTGGGCGGCCACCGGCAAGTACACCTCCTATTACGAAATGGAGGCCGAGGTGCAGAAGCATGCCCATCACGCGCGGGAGTTTGCGGCCCGCCGCATCGGCTGGGTTAATGACCGGACCCGAATCGCCGAGATCCTCGGGTTGTTGGAAGAGGCTCAGGCCGCCCTGAAGCGCGGGGACTTCGATGCGGCCGTCTCCAAATGCCGGCCCGCTCTGGCGCTAAATCCCCATCACCCTCGGGCCCTCTATTGCCTTGCTCTTGCGCAGTGGCGCACAGGGAGCCTGTCGGAAGCGTTTTCGCATATTTCTCATGCCGTGGCGGCGGATGACCGCGACACCGATATTGTCGCTCTGTGGACGGAAATTTTCGGGGCCGGTGTCGGTGCGGCACTGACGTAAAGCTTTGCTGGTGGGGTTGGTAATGAGGGATGAAAAAAAGACCAAAGAGCAACTGGTAGCCGAGTTGCGCGATTTGCGCCGCAGGGTTGCCGCCTTGGAGATGAACAGTGCGTCGCCCCGGCCTGAAGGTGGGCGGCGGCAAGCGGAATACACCGACAGATTCAGGCTCCTGTACGAAGAAGCGCCTCTGCCCTACCAGTCCCTGGACATTAACGGCGATGTGATCGATGTGAACCAGGCATGGCTGGAGGCCCTCGGGTACTCCGAAGAGGAGGTCCTCGGGAAAAATTTCCGCCATTTTCTCCACTCCGACCAGGTAGCCCATTTTACGGAGAACTTCCCGCGATTCAAGGCCGCCGGTGAGGTGCACGGAGTGGAATTCGAGATGGTCAGAAAGGACGGCTCGACCATCCTGGTATCTTTTAATGGCAGGATCGGTCGGGACGATTCGGGAGACTTCCGTCAAACCCATTGTATTTTCCAGGATATCACCGGAAAAAAGCACGTCGAAGAGGCGCTCCGGAAAAGTCGCGCCATGCTGGAAACCGCTTTGACCAGCATGACCGATGCCATGTTCATCACCGATGCCGCCGGCCGCTTCCTGGCTGTTAACGATGCGTTTGTATCCTTCTACAAGTTCAAGGATAAAACCGAATGTTTCAAGAATATCGACGAGTACCCCGACCTGCTTGAGGTGTTCCAGCCCGACAAGTCGCCGGCGCCCTTTGACCTGTGGTCTGTTCCCAGGGCCCTTCGGGGCGAGTCGGCCACCAACTGCGAGTACTGCTTGCGCCGCAGGGACACCGGGGAAACCTGGGTCGGAAGCTACTCCTTCGGACCTATACGCAATAAGGATGGCATGATCGTCGGCGCGGTCGTGGTGGCTCGCGACATCACGAAAGAAAAAGAGGCCGAAGAGGCGCTTCGAAAATCCCAACGGGAAATGACGCTGCTCTACCAGATATCCAAGGTGTTTTTGACCACTTCGGACGAGCAAATATACGAGCAGGTGCTAAAGGTCATTCTGGACGCTTTCGAATGCGAACTCGGGGTCTTCGGCTACCTGGGAGATAGCGGTGATCTGATCATTTCCACCCTGACCAGGGGGGTGTGGGACGAGTGCCGGGTTGAAGGCAAATCGATTGTTTTCCCGCACAATGTCTGGGGAAACAGTATCTGGGGAAAGGCCATCACGCAGAAAAGAGGTTTTCTTTCCGAGGGGCCGTTTCGAACCCCGAAGGGACACGTGAGTGTTAAAAATTTTCTGACTGTGCCCCTCGTTTTCAATGACAAGACCATCGGGATTGTTTCACTGGCCAACAAAGTCAGCGGTTTCACCTCGGAAGACAAACCGCTTCTGGAGCGAATCGCCACCAGTATTTCGCCGATTCTGCACACCCGGTTGCAACGAGACCTGCAGGAACAGGAGCGCAGGCGGGCCGAACAGGCGTTGCGCAATAAATCCGATGAACTGCAGCTGATCCTGGACACCATGCCCGCAACCATCTGGTTTAAGGACCGGAATAATCGAATCCTTCGGGTCAATAGATCCGCATGCGAGATGATGGGCATGGGCCCAACCGAGATCGAAGGAAGATATGCCGGCGAGGTGTTTCCGGACTGGCTGGCTGAGAAGTATTTTCAGGATGACCTGGAAGTCATCAATTCAGGCCGCCCCAGGATGGGCATCGAGGAACAACTCACCAACGGCGCGGGCGAGTTGCGGTGGGTCAAAACCGACAAGGTGCCCTGGAGGGATGAGCAAGGCGCTCTGGCCGGCGTGCTGGCCTTCGTCGTGGACATCACGGAAGCCAGGCGGGGAGAGGAAGAACGCGCGAAGCTTCAGGCGCAGTTGAACCAGGCCCAGAAACTGGAGTCCGTCGGGCGGTTGGCGGGCGGTGTGGCTCACGATTTCAATAACATGCTGGGAGTAATTCTTGGCTACACGGAATTGGCCCTCCAGGATGTCGATCCCGCACAGTTGGTTTACGCCGATCTGGAGGAAATCAAGACCGCGGCCAACCGTTCAGCCAACCTGGTCCGACAGTTGCTCGCCTTTGCCCGCAGGCAGACGGTCGCCCCCAGGCTGCTGGACATTAACGCGGCTGTGGAGAGTATGCTCAAGATGGTTCGGCGACTCATCGGCGAAAACATCCAGCTGACCTGGTTTCCGGGTTCCGACCTCTGGCCGGTTAAGATCGACCCCACCCAGATCGATCAGATCCTGGCCAATCTTTGCGTCAACGCCCGCGACGCCATTGCCGGTGTGGGCGGCATAACCCTGGAAACCGGCAACAACGCAATTGATGAAACCTTTTGCAGGAATCATCCGGAGGCAACCCCCGGCGACTTTGTGTTCCTCTCCGTTCGCGATGATGGGTGCGGCATGGGCAAGGAAACTCTGGGAAAGCTCTTCGAGCCGTTTTTTACCACCAAGGAGGTCGGCAAAGGGACGGGGTTGGGCCTTTCGACCGTCTACGGCATCGTCGGGCAAAACGGCGGGTTTGTCACTGTGGACTCCGAATTGGGCCGGGGAACGACTTTCAAAATCTATCTGCCCAAAACCAACGGACCCGAGGCTTTGGAGCAATCCGAAGAACAACGCGCCCCAAACCCGAAGGGAGTGGAAACGATTCTCCTGGTGGAAGATGAAAAATCGATCCTGGCTATGGGCAAAAAGATTCTGGAGCGCCACGGGTACGGGGTTTTGGCCGCGAGCAGCCCGCAGGAGGCCCTGGAGCTGGCGAGGAATCATTCCAGCCGGATAGATTTATTGATAACCGATGTGATAATGCCCGCCATGAACGGAAAAGAACTGGCTGAAAAGCTCTCCGAACTCGTTCCTGGATTAAAAACTCTGTTCATGTCCGGATATACCGGAGAGGTCATCGCGGAAAGCGGTGTTGTGGACGAGGGTGTGAACTTTCTCCCGAAACCCTTTTCACTAAAGACTCTGACAGAAAAGGTCCGTGAAATGTTGCGCAGTTGACCACTTTGCTGTTTCCCCCTCGTAGTTGAGTTCACCTCTATTTTTTCCGCCCCGGCAAGCGGGGCGCCATAATTTTCCCGTTTCCGCATCTTCGCCCGAACATTTCTGTTAAGACGTTTCTACAAAAAACCCTGCCTTTCTAAAGGATCCGGATATGCGCGAGACTGCCGGGACGAAACTGGAACTTTTGGCCGAATTGAACGGGTTGCGGGAGCGGGTTTCTCAGCTGGAGCGGGAAAGGATCGAGATGGGTCTTGCCCCGCGGGTGCGGCGGAAAGGAGGGGGTATCCCCGACTTTGCAGGCGCCGCGGAGGAGGCGCCAGGGCAGTCCGAGAGAAAATACCGCCAACTCTTTGAGATGCAACCCGATGCGCTGCTCCTGATCGATGCGCACACGCTCCATATCCTGGATGTCAATCCGGCGGCGGTGAATTTGTACGGCTACAGCCGTGGGGAACTCCTTGGCCTGCGCTCTGCGGATATCTTCGCGGAGCAGTCGTGCACGTTTCTTCGGGACAGTGGCCCGGACACTCCGTGCCCGGGGCGCGAAGCGCCGGGAGGTCAGGTTTCCATCTGCCGGCATCGCAAAAAGGACGGAACGCTATTTCCGGTGGAAATAGCGGGGAAGTGCTTTGTCCTGGAGGGAAAACAGGCCTGTCTCGCGGCCATACGGGAGATCTCCGGGCGCAAAAGACTGGAGCAACAACGGCGGCAAAAGGTCAAGGCCGAAAGTCTTACCCGGATGGCCGGGGCCATTGCCCACCTTTTCAATAATCAGCTTGCCGTGTTAATAGGCCGCCTGGAAATGGCCATGGAAGACTTGGGGCCCGATCATATTGTCGCCACATCGTTGACGGAGTCTCGCAAGGCGGCTCTCAAGGCTTCGGTTATCAGCGCTCGGATGCTTGAATATCTCGGCCAGACCTCCTCGGCATTGGCCGCTTTCGATCTGATGGAAGCCTGTCACAGGGCAATCGAGGCTCAGGTAATGTCCATGCCGCAAACCGTCACTATGGAAATCTCCATTCCTTCCGAACGTCTTACCATCAAAGGCGACCGGGTGAAGGTGGAGCAGGTGCTCACAAACTTGATCACCAACGCAAAAGAGGCCATGGGCGAGGGTGAGGGCGCGATCCGGGTCGCCGTCCGTGTTGTCCCGGCAAAGGAGACACCATCACCGCACCTTTTCCCTCCGGGCTGGCAGCCCGAAAGCGACCTCTATGCCTGCATGGAGGTCTCCGACAGCGGATGCGGCATTGTCCCCGAACAGCTTGACTCCATCTTCGACCCTTTCTTTTCCACCAAGTTTACGGGCAGGGGGCTCGGACTGGCGGTGGTCCAGGGGACCCTGCGGATGCACCGGGGGGCGGTCTCCGTGGAAAGCGCGCCGGGCCGGGGATCGGTCTTCCGTGTGTTCTGGCCTCTGGAAAAGCGCGAGGCGGCCTCTTTACCCGGGCAGGGGCCCGAAATAATCACGCCCGGCGAACTTGGGGGATACGTCCTGGTAGTAGATGATGAAGGCGCGATGCGTACCATGGCTGCAAAAATGCTTGGCCGATTGGGCTGTCGGGTTCTCACCGCCGCTGACGGCCTCGAGGCTGTCGAGACGTTCAAGGAGCGAAAGTATGAAATCCGGCTGGTGCTCCTGGACCTCACCATGCCGGGCGTAAGCGGCCGGGAAACCCTGGCCGGGCTAAGGGCCCTTGTGCCCGGTATCCCGGTCATCCTGACCAGCGGGTACGACGAAGCCGCAGGTCTGCGGGGGGATCACCCCGAATCGCCACAGACGTTTTTACATAAACCTTACGGATTGAAGGACCTGCAAAAGGCAATCGCCCTGGCGCTCTCCACACCGGTGCTCAATCAGGGGGAGCTGGCGCCTGTGAAAGGCGAAGGCTAAAAGAGCGACGAGTCAAACAGATGAGTTTCACCCATCCTGCGGCGGCTCTCGACGGGCTGGCGTAGGATTGGGCTGTAGCAACTGTCTTAGAAGTCAAGAGGCCATGATGTTAATTTGCGCACCAAAAAGTGTCATCTCTCACGATGGCATTGAGAATAGTAAGGAGCTTTCTCATGCAGGCCGTGAGAGCGACCTTTTTCGCCTTTCCCG
>JARLHP010000166.1 GCA_031292195.1 Syntrophobacteraceae bacterium | reverse complement strand
ACGCGAAGACGCGAAGCAAGCACATAACCCCGGCAGCTCGGAGCTTGGCAAGCGGTCAGCGGCGATACGCCGCGAGACATACACGGCTGAAGCCCGGACTTTAGACATTTAGAGATTGATGGATACTGGAGCAGGCATGTTCCAGCAACAGGTATTTATTCTGAATATCGCGTTGATGGCTGTCGATGGACTGTGCGTTATATTCGCAGGCTATAGCGCTGCTGTGATAAGGACCTATCAGGCGGGCGGGCTGTGGTACATGAGCAAATATTCCCTGTCGGCCTCCATTTTGCTCATCGTGTTCCTAAACAACATACTGATGGGAAAAGCGGGACTCTATTCGGACAGAAGGATAACTTCCTACTGGAAGCTCGCCGTATCGCTTTTGACCACGGTCACGGTGGATTTTGCAGCCCTGGCCGCCGCTCTTTTTCTGTTCCACCAGCGGTTCTATTCCAGGGCGTTTCTACTCTATTTTGCTTCCCTCACCGTTCTGTTTCTCCTGGCCGAGAGGGCCCTCGCGGACTTTTACGTGAAACGCGTCTGCCGGAAAGGGTTTAATGCTCAAAGACTCTTCATCGTGGGCGATGAAGCGCGGGGAAAGCATGTGGTCGAGGCGCTGAGGCTCCAGCTTAGCCTCGGACACCAGGTCGTGGGGCATCTGGCCGTTCAGGGAAATGGCAGGGAGTCCGCTCGGAAACTTTCGGAACTACCCGAAATTCTGAAAGAAAAACAGGTAGACGAGGTCGTGTTCGCGGTTCCAGGGGATAAAACTATAAACTTGAAAGCATACATCGATCTTTGTTCCCGGATGGGCATTCCGGCGCGGGTGCTGCCGGCGCTCTGGACCGACGGCAGATCGGACATCCGAGTCGAGCAGTGTCAGGGACTGCCCTTTTTGACCATCAACTCCGGCGGCTTTAGCGCCACCGGCCTGGTGTATAAGCGGATGCTCGATCTGGCAGGCAGTTCCCTGGGCCTCTTGGTGTTGGCCCTTCTTTACCCCTTCATTGCCGTGGCCATCAAGCTCGACTCGCCTGGACCCGTGCTGTTCAAGCAGGACCGTGTAGGCAAGAATGGCAGAATTTTCACGCTTTACAAGTTTCGCTCCATGCACACTGACGCCGAAGAACGCCAAAGGGAGCTGATGGCCCAAAACGAGCTGAGCGGTCCCATCTTCAAGCTCCGCAATGATCCGCGCATAACCCGGGTCGGCAGATTTCTTCGCACTGCTTCCCTGGATGAACTGCCCCAGTTGTTTAACATATTCACCGGTAAAATGAGCCTTGTGGGAACCAGGCCGCCGATGCCGGCCGAGATGATACGCTATGAGCTGGGTCATTATAAGCGGATCTCGGCCAAACCGGGACTTACCGGCATGTGGCAGATCTCGGGCCGCAACCTGATCACCGACTTCGATCAAGTTGTCAGGTTGGACTGCGAATACATCGAGAACTGGCGGCTTTCGACCGACCTGAAAATTCTGGCCAAGACCTGCTGGGTGGTGCTGGGAAGAAAAGGGGCCTTTTGATGGATTTTATCCCGTGGGGTGGCTGCAAAGCTGGACCGAAGCGAGGGGGGCCAAGGGCCTTGAAGGCATAGGACGCATAGGAGTAGCAGGACGAATAAGACGTATAGGACGAATAAAAAGCCGGGAGGCGCGAACATGGGCGCATACATGAAAGGTCCCGGAAGCCTTAGCCGGACCCAAAACTACTAGGAGGGTTGCAAAAAAAATAGATATATGCAATTTGTCCAGCTTTAGCATTTATATATTTTGAGTGTGATGAGTTTATATCCACAGGAGTGGAGCTCTTTTTCTTTGACGCAACTTTATCTTGGGCATATAAATACTGTAAACACTTCAAGGGCGGATAATGATTACTACATTATAATAATTCTTTATGTACATGCCGTGGAGATCGGTAGATGGTTACGGAACCGGTTCGGCGCCTTGAGCGCTCTTTCCTGCTCAAATGTTTCGACATGCAGCGAAATGTGCGTGTTCTTGTTATCATCATTACCGGTATTGTGTTTTCATGCAAGTGTTGCCTTGCGGCCGACTGGTCTTTTACGCCCTCGGTCACTCTATCCGAAATGTATGACAGTAATATCATCTTCAGTTCGACTCCAGTTCCCGGCATTCCCAGGGGTGACTTCATAACCAGGCTGGAGCCCGTAGTGTCGATCACCGGTCAAACCGAGCGGACCCGGTTCGATTTGGACACTGTCACGACGGGGGAAAAATATGTGGAGAACCCCAAGTTCGATACCATCGACACCAATACCTACACGAGCCTTACCGAGTTCTGGTCACCCCGGTTTTCAACGGATGGCAATTTCAGGTTTATTCATGACTACAACCTGGAAAGCGAACTGCAGACTTCGGGGATCGTGGTCCAGAAAACGGAGCGTTACCAGTACACTGGCGGCGGGGGGCTCAAATATAAAATGAGCGAAACCTTGAACATGGAGGCCTGCGGCAGCTATATCGACACGATGTATCCGGCACACCCGGTGGGCCTGCCCGACTATCACGCTTACCAGGGAACAGTCACACCCGTCTGGTCGATTACTCCGCGGATGGAAATCGGACTTAGCAGCAATTTTGTAAGGCAGGAATATCCTATTTTTTCCGCGGACATTGACACGGTCACCGAAATGATTTCCTGGAAAAGGCTGCTTAGCGATACGATAAAGCTCGACCTGAGCGCGGGATACTATTTTACCTGGACAAGCTTTCTTACCCAGGTGGTCAGGTATATACCGCCAGCCCCGCCGGTGCTTGTCACAAAGCCGGGATCGGGGTCGGACAGCGGACCGGCGGCGGCCGCGGACATCAAAAAAGATTGGTCGGAAAGATTTTCCACGACTCTTCTGGCCAGCAAGTTGCAATACGACGATCCGTACGCCCGCAGCTTTGACAAGACTTCGGTCGGTTTTACCGCGGAATATCGTCTTTCGGAACTGACCACTTTAAATTTGTGCACATCTTACGATATGGACGACCAGGTATCCCAGGGAAACGAGAAAATCAATTATATCAATATCAGTCCCGCGATCGAGGTAAAGATCAGCGAAAACCTTACTGGAAGGCTGAGGGGGTCGTATCAACTGGAGACCTTCAGCAGCCAGGCAAGTCCGGGAGTGGACATAGACCGATACATCGTGTGGATCGAGTTCACCTATAAATGGCCGAGGTTTTGGGCTACTCACTGAAGTCTCGAACGGCCGGTTGGCCTGCCTGGTCCCCCCGGCGCCTGCGGCCGACCGGTTCGCCGAACGAGCGGTTCACATCTCCCGGGACGAATTTCATTGCGTAGAAACGCTGATAAAAGGCGCCGGCATGGCATGGCAAATGATTCCCGGGTGGTCTCCCGTGGGGATTTGCGGCGCTATTTCTTCATAATCACCCACAATCCTTCTTCTTCGGAGTCAACAATGGAATAATTCCGGATGGACGCCGCCCGCAGTGCGTCCTCGAACTTTGAGCGCATCTGCGGGCTCAAATTGCTCTTAACCCTTTCCCGAAAACCCTTTCCGCCATCATCGCTTTCCAGCAACCGTTTCGTGATCGATTCGCGAAGCGAGGCCGACCCAAACCCCCTCCGATGTAGCCCACCCCTCCCGGGGCCAGGACTCGGTAGAGCTCCTTGAAAGCCCCCCGGCAATCTTCCCAGAAAAAGACAGACCCACGGCTCACCACCAGGTTGACCGAATAGTCGGGCAGTTCGATTGCGGCGACATCGCCCCGCAGCGTGTCGGAGCGTTCCACTTTGAAATTCACCCCTGCCCAAAAAAATTACGCGCTCCGTAGGTGGTGTTCCGGAGGAAATCGATCGCGTGCCTGGCCGCCTCGACCGGACGGTCCTCATAGGTATAGAGTTCCACGGTCACAAACCCGTCGTAGCCGATTTTTTCCATGGCATCGAAGATCCCCTGAAAATCCAGTGCGCCATCGCCCAGCAGGATGTGGTGATGCACCCGGGAGCGGCCGATGTCTTCGAGATGGAAATGGCCGATGTAGTCCTTCAGCTCTATTATCTGCTGGGCGGGGTCTTCGCCTACGCAGAAAAAATGACCTATATCGAAGTTCAACCCGAAAATCCGCGGGTCGAGTTCCCGGCAAAACTCCTTGAACTGGGAGCTGTTTTCGATCATCAATTCGGGCTCGGGCTCGATAAGCACCCGCACTTTCCGCTTTGCGGCAAGTGATTCGATCTGTCTCAGGCCGTCTTTGAACAGCCCGAGCGCCCGCTCGGGCTCCATTCCGTCCAGGGGGCCCCCCGGGCCCGTGGAAATCGTTTTAGCACCGAGTTCATGAGCCAGTTCGATACTGTTTATGGTGTGCTCGATTCTTTTGCTTCGCAGCGCGGGGTCGGCTTCGATCCAGGACGGATGATAGATGTCGCCGATGGCCCGGAGCATAAAAGAGCTCAAGTTGGAAATCTCCATGCGGCAGCGGTCCAGGGTCGATCGGAGCTCCTTCAGCTCGCTTGCTCCCAGATCGGGGGGATAGGCGTGGGGCACATCGGCCATTATTTCAATCCCGCGGTAACCGGTCTCGGCCAGCAAGCGGATCGTTTCGAGCAGGCTGTATCGCACGAAGGCGTTGGAGCTGAAGGCGAGTTTCATTTTCCAGGTCCAGTCGGTGTGAAGGTTAAAATAAATCAGTTTTCGGCCATGGCTGCCGCGGACAAATTGCCGGGAGCCTTTTTTGCCGATTGAGCGTAATCGGTGAGCATGCGAAACTGCTCCGGGAGGCTATGGGTCTCGGCGCCGATCGGCGCCTTGAAAAAAGATGCCAGCTGGGGCATGAGCCCCGCCTCCCCCCGTCTTTTTGCCAGCTCCGCCAGCCTCGCCATATCCAGGACAAGCGGGGCCGCCAGGATGGAATCAAACCCCTGCCAGATGAATTGCATCGACATTTTGGCGTCCAGAAAGCCCCGGAAATGAATGAAGTCCCAGGCGGTCTTCTGGTCGCCCAGTGAGGGAACGTAGTCGATCTTTACCTTGGAATGGGGGCAGTAGCCGAGGATCTTGGAGAGCACCCCGTCCTTGGTCCTGATCTTGGACTCCACATTGCCGGGGTTGTCGAGCACCTGCCCGTCCATATTGCCCAGAATGTTAAACCCCATCCAGCTCAGTACTTCCAGATTTCTATAGACAAAGAGGGGGGCAAGGGCGCTTTTGACCAGGGTTTCCCCGGTCTTGCCGTCATCGCCCATTACCGGCGTTTGGCGGCGTGCCGCCAGTTCCAGCATGGCCGGGAAAAGCGCCGCGTTCGAAGGGGTGAAATTTATGTATGGGTAGCCCTCCTGAATGGCGACGTACGCATAGAGAGTGCTGGCCCTTACCTTTTGCCTTCCGTCGGCGTCCAGAATCTGTTCGAGCATTGCCGGGTCGTGGTGGCAAGCCTCCAGCTCCAAGGGCGGTTCGGTGGATGCCAGATTGACCACGATAACCGTATCCAACCCGTGGGACTGGACGAATTTGCGGATTCGATTGCGGATGGTCTTGATTTGGTTTCTAAGAGTGGCCTTGTGGAGCGCTCCACGCTCCCCCAGCGCTTCTATGGCCTCTCCGCAATTACTGGCGATTCCGGGGTCGATGCCGGCCCGGTACTGCGCCAGTTCCCGTTTGATGGCCTCAAGTATGTGAGGGCTTATCCCCACGGCCCCCTCGAAGGCTGGGGAGCCGCCCCTCGAAGCCGGCCGTCTGCGTATGTCACAGCCACCCAGGACCAGTTCGGTCGTTTCCACCAGATCGACACCCTCAAAAAGCGGCGCAGGCGTGATCATCCCCGTGGCATCGATCAGCCCCCTGCGAAGTGCGAACACCCCGGCCGCGACGGTCGTCGCAATCGATCCCAGGGCGCCGATAAGATATACACCGGTAGACTTGTTCAACTTTAAACCTCTTCCCGCCTGTTAATTAACGCGCCAGCCCGAGCGAAAATAAAAAACGGCTTACCCATGGGAAAGGCGCCTTAGCGCTTACCGATAAAATCTCTATAATTCCAAGAGGAATAATGCACCAATCAAGCGCCGGGCGGCCGAGCCGCTTGAGACTCCGCCCCTGCCTGAAAAGACTCCAATTGCGCGTCTAATACCGAGAAAGTCTACAATTTCAGAGTGGAATGCGCAAGTTATAAAAGGAGCAGGGAGCGGGCAGCGGGCAGCGGGATTCAACCGGACCTGTT
>JARLHP010000165.1 GCA_031292195.1 Syntrophobacteraceae bacterium | reverse complement strand
TCTCCGACGAGGATTTGCTTCGAAGCGAGTGGCGCAGGCTGTGGAATATATCCGGCGACATTACGGGCCTCGTGGTGCAAAAGATGGTCCCCACGTCAAGGGAACTGGTGGTCGGAGGTAAAAACGACCCCTCCTTCGGACCGGTAGTACTCACCGGTCTTGGGGGGATCATGGTGGAGGTCTTAAAAGACGTAAGCATCCGTCTTGCGCCGGTAGACGCCGATGCGGCCCTGGAGATGCTGGGCGAGCTTTCCGGCAGCCGCATACTCGGCAGGTTCCGAGGCATGCCTGAAGCCGATCTGAAAGCGGCCGCCCGTATCCTGGTCAAAATCTCCCAGCTGATGAGCCGTTTCCCGCGGATACGCGAAATCGATTTGAACCCGGTTAGCCTTGGAGCTGACGGAGAAGGCGCCGTGGCCCTGGACGCCAGGGTGCTGATCGATCGGGTTTGATCTTCGCGTTGGAACCGCGGCGGTACTAAGAGTAGAGGAGCCGGCCGACGTGAGTGTGGAACGTCTGAAGGAAGCGTTGCTGGACGGAGACCAGAACAGGGCTGTGCTGGAAGCGAAGCTCGTTAGAGACGCGGGAGTTCCCAGCGAAACCATCGTCACCGAAGCCATCGAGAAGGCTATGGAACAGCTCGGCGCCAAGTGCACGGTGGAGCAGTTCAATTTACTCGAAATCATGTTGGTGGGCCGAGCCGTAACGGCGGTGATGAAATGGTTGTTCCCCGAGGGAGCGCCTCCCGCAGCCGTGAAGGGCGCCGCTGTTTTGGCCAGCCTGGAGGGCGATGTTCATGATCTCGGTAAGAACATAGTCAAAACGGTCCTGATCGCCAAAGGGATCGGAGTGATCGACTGCGGCAAGGACTGTTCTCTTCATAAATTGATCGAGACCGCTGAGAGGGAGAAAGCCCAGTTTATCTGCATCAGCGGTCTGATCACCTCCATTGTTCCCCAGGTTCGCCGGGTGAGAGAACTTTGCATGTCAAGGGGCCTCCAGCGGATTCGGATCGTTGCCGGTGGGGCGGCTCTCAAGCAGTCGACCGCGGAGAACTTGAACGTGGATTATGTGGCTGAAAATGCTTTCGATGGCGCCCGGTACATAGCAGAGATTCTTGAGGCCTGAATATGAACGGTTTGGAAAGAATTCTGGCTGCGGTGAGCTTGGATGCCACGGATCGCGTGCCCGTGATCGCCCAGGTCTTTGGCCACGCCGCCTTGCTGGTCGATGTTCCGCTGGGCCGATACGTGCAAGATGGTGAGATGCTGGCCCGCTGCCAGCTTGAAGCCCTGGAACGTTATGGCTATGATGCGGTCTTTGCCCTCATGGATGTGAACGTGGAAACCGAAGCCATGGGTTCGGTTTTAGACTACAGGACAAACAGCTACCCGACGGTCAAGTCTTACGCCTTTGAGAGCCAAAGGAGTACGGGCGATCTTGTTTCACCTGATCCCGAACGGGACGGCCGTATGCCCGAAATCCTCAAAGCGGCGCGGATATTGCGGGACAAAGTGGAAGACAGTACGCTTGTGGTGGGCTGTGTGCTCGGCCCCTTGACCCTGGCCGTCCAACTGCTCGGTGCTGAATCCGCTCTCTATCTAGCCATTGATGACCCGGAAAAGTTTGCCTCCCTGCTCGATTTCGCCGCCGAGGTAGTCATTCGATTCGGAGAGGCCCAAATCGTCGCGGGAACTCACCTGCCCATTGTTTTCGATCCATCGGCCTCAGAGGCTTTTGTCCCTCATCAATTCTTTCGGGAGATGGAAGCTCCCCGGCTAAAACGCGTCTTCGAGGCTTTCCGCCAGGCCGGCTCTTGTGCAAACTGGCTGCACATCGCCGGGCCGATCGAGCACATTTTGCCGCTCTACGGCGAGATCGGCGTAAACATCGCCAACTTCGACTATTGTGTGTCGCCGGTGAGTGTGCGGGAGGCGCTTCCGCATCTTTGCCTGGACGGCAACATAAAATCGCTCGATTTTGTGGATAGCTCACCCGGGGCCATCGCGGCGCAGAGTGGTCGGTTGATCGATTTTTTCGAAGACCGGGGAGGTTTCATTCTCTCTTCGGGTTGCGAAATTCCGCCCGAGTCGAGGCCTGAAAACGTAGCGGCCATGGTGTCCTCGGCCTTTGAGAAGTGATAAATTCGATGCCCCTGCTGACCGTACATGGAGCACGGATACCTTTTCAACCGGGCCTGTCCTTGCGAGACATCCTGGATGGGACCGATTATCGGGTCCGCGCGGGATGCTCGGGAACGGGGGCTTGCGGTCTTTGCCTGGTGCGCATCGAACAGGGCATGGTGGGTGAACCCACGCAGGTGGAGAAACTTCATCTCGATCAAGCTTCGCTGGAAGAAGGCCTTCGGCTGGCTTGCCAGGTAATACCTTCCGAAGATCTCCGGATAACCATTGTCAGCGGCGCCCCCCTTCCCGGATGGAAAAGACCGGTTCGAAGTCACGTTAAGGAGTACGGCTTTGTCGACCGGAAAGACTTGCCCGCCGGAGTGGAGCATCCGTTGGGAATTGCCGTCGATCTCGGAACAACTTTTATCGGCCTGTCGCTGTGGGATTTTACTTCCGGTCGGTGCGTGACAGGTCGGCAGGGGGTTAATCCCCAGACCGGTCATGGCTCGGATGTAATGACGCGGCTCCTGTGCGCTTGCGAATCGGACCAAAAGGCCAGGACACTGCGGGAGCAAGCGTTCGAGGCCATAGGTGAAGCCCTTCAGGATATCAGCCTGCGAGAAGGAATCAATCCGCACGAAATCGTCCGGATGGTTCTGGTGGGCAACACAGCCATGCTCACGCTTCTGGGCGGGACCAACCACGAACTTCTGCTAAAGCCCCGATACTGGACGATCCCCATAGACAGCCCGGTCGAATACCTCCAAAGATGGCCCGCCCAACACGGCATTCACCTGAGTGGTTCCGTCTGGGTGGTTCCCTCGCTGGCCGGGTTTGTGGGCTCCGATTTACTCGCCGGCGTCTTGTCGACCGAATTGACGGAAAAAGGTAACGGAGCGCTTCTGATCGATTTTGGCACCAACACCGAGATGGCCTTGTGGGACGGCAAGTCCCTGTGGGTGACCTCGGCAGCCGGGGGGCCCGCTTTCGAAGGAAGCGGCATAGGTTGTGGGATGCCGGCCGAAAAGGGCGCCATCTTTCGGATATCCTTAGACAAGTCGCGGTTCGCCTTTGATGTGGTCGATGGCGCGGCGCCGCTCGGCCTGTGCGGGTCCGGTCTGGTGGATCTGCTGGCCATCCTGGTCAGATCGGGGTGGCTCGACGAGACAGGCAGATTCTTACCAACTATCGATCCGGGTGGGTTCGTGCTTTCCACCGACCACCCCGGGATCGTGTTGACAAAAAAGGATGTCGATACTATTCAAAGAGCCAAGGCGGCCATTGCAACCGGGGTCCGAATACTCATGGCCGAGGCGGGCCTGGGACGAAAGGAACTCAAGCGCTTATACGTTGGAGGCACGTTCGGACAATGGCTGGATGTGGCCAACGCTCAGGAAATAGGGCTGCTGCCCGACATTGAGGCCACCTCGATAAGCTTGTGCGGCAATACCGCACTGGCGGGCTGTGAGGACCTGTTGATGTCCCCCTCCTGTGTGAAGAGGCTGGAGGGCATAAGGGCTTGTGCGAAAGTCGTCGATTTATCGGCTCACGTTGGTTTCCAGGATAGCTTCATCGAGAACCTATACCTGCGAAGGATGAGGATGCGCTGAATGGAGGCTGATTGATGGCTGGGAGCGTTTCCGACGATCAAGAGGGCCGCATGGTGAACCGGACGGGTGTTCGGAATAACTCCGCTGAGCTGATGGCCGTTCATAAGGCCTTCTCCAAAACAGCTCAGTATCTGGCGAGTCTTACCGCGCAGCAGGACCTGTGGACAGAGCTTGCGAAGTCGCTCTTCAGCTTTTTCGGCGCCGATGTCGTCGGCTTCGGCGATCGGGAACCGCAGGGGGAAATTCGGATATACCACCTGGGTTTTAGAGGCGAAGAGCAGCCCTTTTCAAAAACAGATCTGGAGGAAATGAAGCGAGACATCGCGGACGTCCTCGAAAGCGGATTTCTGACCACCCGCCTGATTGAGGCGCCGGAGCCGCGCCACTTTTTGTTCCTTCCCATGACACACAAGGGCCTGACCAATGCGGTCCTGGTGATCGGCCATTACTCGCCCCTACCCTTTACAAACCAATGGATCGATGCCTACCTGTCGACCGCCGCAATCGCGGGAACCATGTTTGCGCGGTTAAACGCCGAAAAGGCGCTGCTCGAAGCCCACGAGCATCTCGAAAACCGCGTGAGGGAAAGAACCGCGGAACTGCGTGCTTCCAACGAGAGCTTGCAAAAAGAGGTCGCCGAGCGCAGGAAGGCAGAGGATGAACTTAAGTCCGAAAGGGACGCTCTCAACACCCTTATGGATGGCCTGGCGTCTTCAGGGGTGGGAGTCAGCGTGATCAGTTCGGACTTTGAGATAATCTCCCAAAATCAGGTGATGGTGGAACGGTTCGGGGAAAGCGCAGGAAGGCGTTGTTACGAGGTTTACCGGGACAGGGAGTTTCCCTGCAATGGTTGCCACATGCGCGAGGCACTCAGAGGGGGCAATGCCGGGCGTACTCGCTTCGACGCCAGAGATGGCCGCACCTATGAGTTGTTTGTCGCACCCCTCAGGGGCTCCGATAGAACCTGCAACCGGGTCATCGAGGTATTCGGCGACGTCACAGCGCTTAAGCGGGCGGAAGCTGAAAGGCTCGATATGGAAAAGCGGTTGCAAAAACTGGAAAAGGTGGAAAGCCTGGCTCGCATGGCCGGTTCCATTGCCCATCATTTTAACAACAAGCTGGGCGCGGTTTTGGGAAACCTTGAACTGGCTCTCTTTGATCTGCCTGAAGCATCGGAGGTTCGCGCCAGTATCGTTGAATCCATGAAAGCCGCGCATCAAGCGGCTGATGTCAGTCTAATGATGCTGGCGTATCTCGGCCAAACCACCGAACGAAAAGAACCCTTCGACCTTGTGGAAACAGTCCGGGACTCGCTCCAGTTCTCCAGCGCATCAACTCCTCGGCATGTGAGTCTAAAGACCGATTTCCCGCCGTTAAGACCGATTATCCTGGGAAACAAGGTTCATATAAACCAGATCCTCACCAACCTGGTTTCAAATGCCGTGGAGGCCATGGACCAAAATGAAAGCGGCATCACCGTAGCAATACAAATGACGCTGAGACCGGAGATCGAGGGACTTCGGCTTTTTCCAATCGATTGGGAACCGAAGGCGGCACAGTATGCCTGCCTTTCAGTATCCGATACAGGCTGTGGCATGGATGTGGCGACTCAGGAGAAAATCTTTGACCCGTTCTTTTCGACCAAATTCACAGGGCGAGGCCTGGGGCTGTCCGTTCTCCTGGGCTTGGTGCGGGCGCATGATGGAGCAATAACCGTTAAGAGCAGCCTTGGCCGAGGAACCACGTTCCGGGTCTTTTTCCCCTTGCATTCCTTTGAAACAGTGCCGCTGTTGAAGAAAGAATCTCCTGCCTGCCTACCGATTGAGAAAGGAGGATTGATTCTCCTGGTAGAAGATGATCCCGGGGTCCGCAATATGGCCGAAACCATGCTCAAACGCATGGGCTACAAAGTCCTTGCGGCCTCGAACGGGCCTGAGGCTGTGAAATTATTTAAAGAAAACCCCGAGCGGGTCCGATTCGTGATCACCGATCTTACCATGCCGGGAATGGACGGGTGGGAAACCCTGGCGGCCCTGCGAAAAATCCGCCCTCACATCCCGGTGGTTTTAGCCAGCGGTCACGACGAGGCATACGCCATAGGCTTGGACCATGCCGATACGCCCCATGTCTTTTTACACAAACCATACTCTATGAGCCAGTTGGAGGCCGCGATTGATAAGGCGTTGCAGGGGGCGTGGCATTGAGCGGGCGCGGCGTTGAGCAGGTGAGGCCTGGCTGCCCGTGGTTTTCTGACGGAGCAAGGGAATGGGGAAGGGAGAATGGGGGATGCGCCATTTCTCGGATCCCACGAAATTGTTGGGTGCGAGGGGTGTGAGCCGTGGGGCCGTAAGGACTTGAATCCAAACTCCGACTACTGCTTACAATGATGGGCGTAACTCCCCCGGTTTTTTCAACGACAGCCTTACCTCGGGCCGCCAGCCACGCTAATTCCCGGAGCAGAATACCTCGCGGGGGCTTCGAAATCCACGCACCCTTCTTCGGCCCGGTAGTACTCACCGGCCTTGCGGGGATCATGGTCGAGGTCTTATACCAGGTTTCGTTCAAGATTTGCCTGATGGGTTGCGCTTTCGCTCCACCCATCCTACGCCGGCCCTTCGAGAGTCGCTGCAGGATGGGTGAAACGCAGTGAAACCCATCCGTTTGACGCGTCTTGAACGCAACTTCGTATTAAAAGACGGTAAGCACCCGCCTTGCACCGGTAGAGGCCGAAGCGGCCCTGGAGATGCAGGGCGAGATTTCCGGCATCCGCATACTCTCGCCAGGTTCCGAGGCATGCGTGAAGCCGACCTGAAAACCGCCGCCGCCGCCCGCATTCTGGCGCAAATCTCCCTGCTGATGAGCCGTTTCCCGCGGATTTTCGAAATCGATTTGAACCCGGTGAGCCTGGGTGACGACGAAGAAGGCGCCGTGGCCCTGGACGCCAGGGTGCTGATCGATCAGGTTTGATCTTCGCACTGGATCCGCAGCAGCACGCTTCGAAATTCAGGGGGAATTTCGATCGATGCGTTTTGGGTATAATCGTAGCAAACCTGCACGGATACCCCTTTTGCATACACAACGGACTCATCGGCGGCGTCTGTTAGCGAGTAGACGAACTGGAAGCTTTTGGTGCCGAAGTTTGCTGTTCCCATGTGCAAAACCAGGTCGGTTCCAAGCACGATCGGTTTGATGTAGTCGCAACCGGCGTGCGCCAAAATGAACGAGGAAGAATCTCTATCGAGCGTTTTCGAGACATGGGGCAAGTGAAAAGCGGTCCTTGCCATTTCAAAATAGCTGAAGAACACCGCATTGTTTACATGCCCCATTAGATCGATATCCCTGAATCTTACCTGAATCGGAATCTTGAACGCATTTTTCATTTTTGAAACCTCTTTTGCTTATTTTGATTAGTCCACGTTTGGTTGGCGGCGTGATGCATCGGTGTGATGCATCACTGATGTGACGGGTTTAGCTCCACGCCACCCGTTGTTCCGCCAAAACACCCCGAACCCGCTTGGGGGAGAAGACATGACCGGGATGGAGTTTAAGCGGAATCGGCTGGATGTGGAAGCTGTTTTCAGTAACTTGGGATCGTAAGCGGATGAATGGGGGAACTTCACTCTGACTCGCTGCTGCATCGATCCCCGCAGGGAGTTAACTCGATAACTGGACAGTTTGTTGTAAAATGTCTAGTTTCTGGAATCCCATCAAAGCAAAAGGGCAAGGTTTATTTGCTGGCCCTGCCCTTTGTAACTAAAACGACTCTGTACGCACTGTTATGCTTTCTTGAACTTCCTTCTGTACGCCGCCATCCCTGCCAGACTGGAGCCTAAAAGGAGCAACGTGGAGGGTTCGGGAACGGTCGGTACAGAGCCATTGATCGCCACATTGTCCATAGTGATACTACCGGCAGCATCGTTGGAAATAAATATTATTTCATATACGTTTTGCCAGTCGACTTCAATATGCTGAGAAGTGCTGGTTAGGTTATAGAGGGCGGATGTGTCCAACACGGTGGATAAATCTGAACCAATCGCCTCAAACTGCACATTTTGGCCTGTTCCAGAAAGATCAAAACCGTTGAATGTGAATGACTGATTAGTTCCGAAGGCTAATCCGCCTGACCTATATACAAATGCAGTAGTACCACTGGTTGGATTATTCAAATTGGACACCTTACCCACTTGTGCACCGTTAACGCCTGACGCCGAGGTTGTCCAACCGCCACCGTGTTGAGACAAATAAAGAAAATCATTCTTGCTGCCCATTGGATCATTTTGAATATATTCATAACCTAAGGGACCGCCGTTACCTGAAAACTTGTTTACGGCTATCGGACTAGTTTCGGTCTCCTGATAATACCCTGCGCTACTATAACCAGGGG
>JARLHP010000164.1 GCA_031292195.1 Syntrophobacteraceae bacterium | reverse complement strand
TACCGCCGTGAGGTACACCGGCACCACATAGAGAAAAGAGTTCTCGATCGGTACCGCGATCAGGTTTCCGCGAATGACTTTCGACCCCTTTTGGTCCCAGAGGGTCAGTTGCTGGGAGATCGTAGTGTTCTGATCGATCATGGCTTCAATTTGCATCGGGCCGTAGATCAGCTTCTCCTTGGGAAGTTGATAAACGAGCATCTTCCCGTATTCGGGGAAATCGCACCGGGCGGCCATCCAGGAGATCATGTTATCTCGCTTCTGAGGCGTAAAAGGAGTCATGAGCAGGTACTCGAGTTGGTCGCTTCCGGGGAGCTTCATCAGGATGTAATAGGGCTGCATCGCCAGCGCGTTGCCGGCGTACTTCTCTTGGGGGAGCACCCAGAGGTCCTCCCGGTTATAGAAGACCTGCGGATCCGTCATGTGGAATGTTCTGTACAGGTCTGCCTGGATGGAAAAAAGACCCTCGGGATAGCGCAGATGCCTTTTCAGGTCCGCCGATAGTTGACCCAGGTCCTGGAAGAGGCCGGGAAAGGCACGCCGGTAGACTGCCAGAACGGGGTCGTTCGGGTCCATGACATAGAACCGTACGGTTCCGTTGTACATGTCCACAACGACCTTTACGGAGTTTCGAATGTAGTTGAGCCCTTCCTCCGCTTGAAGCTTGGAGTAGGGGAAATGATCCGAGTCGGTGTAGGCATCCTGGATCCAGTACAGTTTCCCCTCGCTCAGCACGGCGTAGGGGTCACTGTCGAGGCGCAGGAACGGAGCGATCTTGGCCACGCGCTCTTGAACGTGCCTCCAGATCTGAATCCTGCTTTCCGGCCGGAGATAGGAGGTGAACAGAATGTTTATGTCGGATTGAGTCCAGGCGAATAAAAGCCGCTTCCACAAGCTGTCCAGCGGGATGCCTCCCGTTCCGCGGTAACTGGTGTAGACGTTCTGATTCCCCTTGGGATAGTCGAACTCTTTGATGCCGGTCGAGACGATCCGATATCCCGGCATCGACCTGCCGTAGTAGATGGAAGGCTGGTTTATGGTCAGGCCGTAGGTGGATTCGGGCGGGATGTTCTGGAGAAGGTATTGCGGAAAGCCTTCACCTATAGTCTTCGAGACGAAGCTCATGACCAAACCGTAACCATGCGTGAACTGCAACTTCTGGTTAACCCAGGTTCGGGCTTCAGCGGGGAGTTGGGCTGAGAGCTCGCGGGCCGAAAGCATCACCTGGTGATAACCATCCCGCAGATGGTAGCGGTCCACATCAACATCGTAGAACTGATAGTAGAGCCGTATCTCCTGGGCTTGTTGGTACATCTGAAGCAACGGGCGCCAGTCCCAGAGACGGATATTCTGAAGTGTATCTTGATTTCTGGCAATCACTTCGGATGTCAGATCCGAGAGGGCCGGGTAAAATGTTTCCTGGATGGCGTCGAGCCCGTAGGCCTTTCGGGTGAGTTCGATGTTGTTCGTGAGATACGGGGTTTCGAGGGCCAACTCGTTGGGCTGTACAATGAACCTCTGGAAGAGGGCAGGCGCCAGCAAAACCCCGATGAGGTACAAGGCCACGTAAATTCCGGCGCCGATGCCGATCACTCTTAATCGCGGCCGGAAGATATTGAGCACAAGCAACAGGCACAGCGCCGCCGAGGCGCCGGCCATGATCCAGAAGGCGATCCTGGTTACATGATCGGCCGTATAACCGGCTCCGAAAACTACTCCCTGCGTGGAGTAGAGCAGTTCGTAGTGATCCAGGTAAAACCCCCATCCCCAACCGGCGACCAGAACGAAGAACAGGATGGACAGGTGGGGAACGGCTTTTGGGCCCTGGCCTTCCATCTGTCCGCTACTGCCCACCCGCAGTAACCCGAAGTACAGGTAGAAGACCAGGACGGCCAGAAGGGTAATCAGCGTCAATGCGGTCAGGCCTCTTTGCAAAACCTCATAGAATGGCAGACGGAACAGATAAAACCCGACATCGACCCCGAAGAGAGGATCGGACAACCCGAAGGGACCCCCATGGCGAAAGCGAAGAAAAGTATCCCATTGGGAGTAGAAGATGACCGCAAAAATCAAAGCCGCGACGGCGGCGAGCGCATCAATGGCCAGTTTCAAACTCGCTGAAGAGATTTCGATGGCGGTGTTTTCTGGAAAGGTGGAATCGCTTGCCCAGCTGGCCGGGTGGAAAGTGACGCCGTTTCTGCCCGCAAAACGAAGGTTGATCCAGAGGTAGAGAAACGTGACCGCGAAAGCCGCACAAAACAGGCCCCACCGCAGGGACAGGAGTGTCCAAAAGACGCCTGTGTAGCCGAGTTGCCGCATCCACAGCTCCTTCTGTATCCACTCGGAGCTGAGCGCCAGAAGAGCGATGAGTAGGAGCGCCGCCAAAATGACGAGTTTCAACGGACGCCATCGCCTGAAGATGCTGTAATTTCCGCCGGACCTGCTCGTTTTGCTTGGAAGCGACCTTGGCCCCTCGCCATGTGTTGGTTTCTCGATCATCGCTCCACCACCTTTCCCCTGGTCTGAAATCGAGGCGTCGCTCTTGCCGGCCGGTCCAACCAGACCACTCACAGTAAGGTCTCGGCCGTCCCATCGTGCTCATGCAAACGGATCGTGAGGTAAGACCCGCCAGGAGATTACGCAAAAGGGTGTTGGATCATTCAATTCCTACGCCCGGGCGTAGCGCCTTATAAAGAAGGGGAAAACCAACGTTACCTCGCTTTGGCTACAGGCCAACAATCTTCAGCCGAAGAAATCTTCCCGGTTCGCGGTGGGCTACTGATGATGGCCGAAGCGATTATCACGATCCAGCGGGCTCCTCCGGGAGGCCAATCATTAAAGATAGCTTGACAAGCCCTTCATAGCCTTCACGATATCCTCGATCGCCTCCTGCATTCCTTCACCGTAAGAGCCGCTCTCCGGTGTTCCTTCCTTCCCGCTCCTGGCTTGAACCTCAGACTTGAGTTTTCTTAATTTTTGAGCATGTTCCGCAAGTTGAAGTCGTCGTTCTTCTTCCATGTATTCTTTGATCTCCGGATCGGTTTGCTTGAGCAGATCATCGGCCTCAGCCAGTATCTTTTCGATGTCTTCGTTTTTCAAAGTCTTTTCCATGATGTGGCCTTTCCGCTGGATTACCAGCCTTCCTTTTTGTTCGGAACATCGACGTTCGCACTTGGACGGTGAGTGACATCCACAACTGAGAAAGCATCCCACGCAATGGGACATGACTTCCCCACGGGGTCGGAATCCTCATCCGCTCCACGTTCCATTTGTTGCAATGCTTTGTGTACCGAATGAAGAAGCCCTTCCTGTCGAAGCGGTTTCGTGAGGTAATCGATAGCATGCATGCTAAAGCTCGCCTTCATCGTTTCCATAGTAGGATATGCCGTCATGACGATCACGCTGGCTTTGAGATTTCTCCGCATTACCTCCTGCAGGATATCTAACCCCCATCCGTCATCGAGAACCATATCGGCAAGCATCAGGTCAAATTGAGTTTCATCCATTCGTGCCAGAGCTTCCCCGTAACCGTTGGCGGTGATCACGTTATGCCCTTCGGCCGCAAGGAATCTCTGAAAGCTGAACCTGATGCTTTCTTCGTCATCGATTATGAGTATATTAATCTTCATTTAATATCGAAAGCCTCAGGTTCAAGCCTATTGCAAAAATAAAGATTCTATAAACAGTTGATTCAGACCGCATGCACAACGCTTCGCGATAATCGTCTTGCGTGCACAATGACCTTATAGATGACAAGCCATCACTGAATCGTTAAATAGCCTGGTTTTGTTTGCATCTTCATCCTTTCCTCGATAAAGAAGGAACGGCGGCACTACTTGCGCCTTCTGTGGAGAGGTCAACCACCGCGCTCATCTATCATACCAGGTTGCGTTCAACATTTGCCTGATGGGTTGCGCTTTCGCTCCACCCATCCTACGCCAGCGCGTCGAGAGCCGCTGTAGGATGGGTGAAACGCAGGGAAACCCATCTGTTTGTCGCGTCTTGGACGCAACTTCGTATCAGGCACGTGGCGAACAAACGCGAAATGCGCCGGATGTCCCCCGTTGCGGTTTGTAATGATCAAAATTTGTGCCAAAAATGAAAATGGTCTCCCTGTTCCGTGTTGTGAAGGTATGACGGATAGTTGAGTGTTGGCGGGCGGCATGATGTTCGCCCGGAGGCAAGAAAAATAGTGTTGCCTGCAACGAAAGCGTTGCGCGATTTCGTCTCACATGTAACACTTTGATGCAAGGAAGAGTACCTCCCGAAACGGAAACCGTTTCGGGAGAGCACAATTTCAGGGGTATTTGGAGGAGGGCTAAAGTTATACTGCTGAGGCACGATTGCCCGGTACGAGAGAGCGCCGTGGCAGGACCAGCGCAGCCCGAACTCCTGCGTGCGCTGCTGCTCATCTTCGTGAAACTCCGGATGAACACGCGCTGAGCCGCAACGGCTCGTCAAACCGAGCTTTTTCCATCTGAGGGCTTGTGGCCATTTATGGGTTAAATTTCAATCATGCTCTCCTGCAGCAGGTCCAGGTCCGCGATTTCTTCTTCCAAGCAGGCCTTCAGCTTCTTTTTAAGGCAGCTTTCGATCTGGCGCACGCGTTCGCGGCTGATCTTGAACTTCTCCCCTATTTCCTGCAGGGTCATCGGGTCCTCACTGAGGAGCCGTTTGTCGAATATGACGGCCTCCTTGCCTTTGAGCCGCTCTCCGAAAAGCCTCAGCTTGTTATGGAGGATTGCCTTTGCTTCCCGGTCGGCTATCTGGTCGTCAATCGGCAGGTCGTTGGAAGGCAGAAAAGATTTGTGCGTATCCTCGGAGTCCTCCCTCACAGGGCTGTCTAGAGATACATCCCAACTTTTGAGTCTCTGGTCCATT
Organism: Syntrophobacteraceae bacterium; assembly: GCA_031292195.1. GTDB lineage: Bacteria > Desulfobacterota > Syntrophobacteria > Syntrophobacterales > Syntrophobacteraceae > SbD1. The sequence goes on along the minus strand of JARLHP010000164.1, from coordinate 6,293 downwards.
TCCAGGACATCGGACTCCTTTACTCCTAGCCGCTGGCTGAGTAACTCGTGGGAGGCCTCGATGCCCTTAGCTTCCAGGCGCTCTTTTTCCTTTGCCAAATTAAAGAACAGTTTCCGCTGAGCCTGAGTTGTACCTATTTTTACAAGCTTCCAGTTATCCATGATGAACTTGATGATGTATGCCTTGATCCAGAAGGAGGCATAATATGAAAACTTATACCCCCTGTAAGGATCGAACTTATTGGCAGCCTTCATCAGGCCTACGTTGCCCTCCTGAATGAGGTCCATCAGGTTTTGTATCCAGTATCGCTGAAAATCCATCGCAATCTTGACAACCAGTCTGAGATTTGCGGTGACTAGTTTGTAGGCGGCCTCGATATCACCCTTTTCGCGATAGCGGATGGACAGATCCCTTTCGTCCTCCCTGCTAAGAAGCGGAATCCGCCTGATTTCAACGAGGTACATGCGGAAGGCGTCCAAGGAAACCGGCTGATACCTGTCCCGAAAGTTCGTAGACTTGGCTTCTTCGCTTTCCCGGGCTTCCGCTGGAGCCTCCCGTTCCGCGTCTGAAACCTTCTTTATTTTCGCGTTCTTAAGCATGGATCAGTTATCCCTTGTCATGGTTATTGGAAGCTGTTGGGCCAGGTGAAGGCGAACAATACGATGACATATTCCTTGGAAAATACGGATCAAGCGTCTGCACGGCAAGAGCGCCTGCCAATCAACGGCAATGGGACTTCGGGTTTGCCGCAGAAATTTTGAGCGCCTCATGGATGGCGCCGCGGCAAGACCCACGCCGGGGACAGGAACAACACTTGTTGACACCCTGTCCTCGGTTCGGTTGGGTTTTAGTACCTCGCCAGAGCCCTTTGAAGTCTCCGGGCTCCCGCCGGCGCCCTGACCTTGCCGTAGAGGATCTGCCTCGGAGTGACCGGGCGGCCGTAAAATTCCGCGTTTGCCTCGTTTCTGGTGGCAATGACTGTGCCCGCAATAGAGACGCCGGCAAAAAGTCCCTGACTGCGGCTATACGCATAGACCGCGGCAACAGGCGTGACCTTCGCCTCGGCTGTGCGCCCCACAGGACCGGCAGCCACGCTCAAATCGGCGCCCAATTGCACGTTTGCTCCCCGCGAGAATGCCTTAACGGCCTCATAGGTATTGAGAACGAATACAAACTCGGTTTGCTCGGCGCCGATCTGAAAACCGAATCCCGCTCCACCCGTTCCGATCGCGGAGGGCCCGCTCCAGCCTGTGCGCGTACGTGCCAGCACCACTCCGGAGCCGCCATGTCCACTGACCATAAAGCCCGCCTTGATGACCGTTATGATAGCCACTCCCCTGGCGCGCCTGAGCACCTCCTGTGGGATGGATTTATCCGGCATATCCCGGAATGCCTGGATCGTCGCCACGGCCCTGTTGATATCGTCCTGCATTCCCTCAGCGTATGTTACGGGCGCATTGAACGTTGAAACCAAAACCAAAAACAGTGAAAATAAAAGTACGCGTTTTAGCATTCCGTCTCCTTTACTCAATTCCATAATCCATGTCGGTTACCACCGCCTCCCGTGCCCCTGCAATGCCTGATGACTTAAGCAGGTGGAACAGATTTTTGTGCCCACGGCGCCGGCGTTCCGGTCGCGGGCTCGTCGTGTGCGGCACAGCCGCCGCGATCCGGATCCCGCGGGGGCTCATGTCCCCCCAACCCCCGCTCTTTTGACCGTCGCTCTATACTGCCTGTTGAATTGAGCAAGTTTTATGCCTTAGGATACAGAGAACGTTCAAGCTCATCTTTTGGCAATATATATGATTACTTATGGAGGGAATGAATACTGCTTGAGGAAGTGGGATTGAATAGAGGGAATGTTGCATGCAACGGAGGCGTTGCATGCTTTCTGTGTCACGTGCAACACTTCAACATCGGGGGGTATCTTCAGTGAGGTGGTATCTTTTGATTTTTCGGTAGAGGGTCACGCGATCCATACCCAGCAAGCGGGCCGCCTTAGCTTTGTTCCAGGCCGTCTTGTCCAGAGCTTCAAGAATTGCCTGAGAATCGACCGCTCGTGTGTCTTCCGGAGAGCGGCGCGCGATTCCGGGAGCGCTCATGAAGTCGGGCGGCAGATGATCGAATGTGATGATGTCTTGATTGCAAAGGACGAAGGCATGCTCCATGGTGTGCTCGAGTTCGCGCACATTTCCCGGCCATGGATATTTCATAAAAGCTCTCAAGACATCGGAGGATATCGCTTCAATGGTTTTTTTGAATTTAGGGTTAAACTTGTTGCGAAAGTGATCAACCAGAAGAGGGATGTCTTCACGCCTGTCCCTTAAGGGCGGCAACCTGATCTCCACCACCTTCAGCCGGTAGTAGAGGTCTTCTCTTAATTCACCCAGGCCGACTTTTTCCAGCAGATTCTTGTTTGTTGCAGCGATCAGTCGAACATTCACCTTCATCGGAGCAGAGTTTCCGACTCGTTCGAATTCGCTCTCTTCAAGGACTCGTAAGAGCTTGAGTTGTATCATTGGCGAGATGTCGCCAATCTCATCGAGGAAAATGGCGCCGCCATCGGCTCTGTGGAACCGCCCCACATTATCTCTAACAGCGCCTGTAAAGGCTCCCTTCACATGGCCGAAGAGTTCGCTTTCAAGCAGACTTTCGGGCAATGCCGAACAGTTCACCTTGACCAGAGGTTTGTGGCTGCGCTCTCCGGCGCGATGCAGCGCCTCGGCTACCAACTCTTTGCCCGTCCCGCTTTCGCCCGTGATCAGAACGGTGGTTTGAACGGCCGCCAAAGCCCTTATCAGAGAATAGACCTTCTGCATCGGCCCGCTTTTTCCGACGATGCGATAGAACTGCCGCTGTTCTGTAAGTTCCCTTTCCAGGTCGGCCACGTGCGTATCGTCCCGCAACACCATCACGGCGCCTGCGAGCGCGCTCTGTGGGCCAACCAAGGGGTATGTCCTTACACTTATGACCCTTTTTGCACTATTGGCAGGCCGGCACTCGAGACGGTCTACCTCAACCGGCGCCCCGATTTTGATTGCTTCCGCAAGAATCTGCGCACATCTGCCATCGCAAATTTCGGGCAAGGAGCTAAAGGCTTTTCCTCTGTCATTGCGAGAATAGCCAAACATGGTCATGGCTGCCTCATTGAACTCGATCACAACGGCGTCTTTATCCACGGTGATGATGGCATCCCTGACGCTCCTGAAGATAGCTTCCAGGTTTGTACGGTATTTTTCCTTTTCTTCATTTAGCGCATTATATTTCAAAGCCGTTTGAGCGGCATGCAGCAATGACTCCTGATTTATGGGCTTGGGGATGTAATCGAAGGCATCCAGACGAATGGAGTCGGCCGCGGTCTCGACACCCGGATCTCCCGTGATCATGATCACCGGGCAACTCAGTCCTCTTGCCCGGATTTCACGCAGGATATCGATTCCGGTCCCGTCCCCCAGGATGATGTCGGCAAATACCACATCAAAGCTCGTCTCGTTTATTCGGGCCAAAGCTTCGCCGCAGCTCTCAGCAGTCGTTACGCTATACCCCTCGGCCGTGAGGAACCTTTCGAAGGTAAACCTGATCGATTCCTCATCGTCGATTACAAGAATTCTGGCGCTCATTTTTCCACCCCGTCACCGCTCCAAATAGCCGGTAAATCAATTATGACACTGGTAAATTCCCCTTTGGCGCTTTCGAAGCTGAGCTGCCCGCCATGATCGGTGATGATTTTTTGAGTGATGTTCAACCCCAGGCCGGTCCCTTTCCCGAAAGGCTTCGTGGAAAAGAAGGGCTTCGTTAGCATGGAGAGTTCATGGGTGGAAATTCCCACCCCGCGATCGTAAAAAACGATCCGCACATGCGGGCGAACGCCGATGATCACTTTCTCGCCGGTGATCTCCAAGCGTTTATCTTTATGCCTTCCTGGATACTTCTCGTTTAAGGCATAGCGCGCGTTGTTTATGATATTTATAAAACCCTGCTGGAGCTGCTGAAAGTTGGCCTCCACTTCAGGAAGATCCTCGGGAAGACCTATCTTCAGATCGATACCCTCCTTGCGGATTTGGGCCTGGATGAGAATAATGGATTCTTCCAGAACGGCGGGAACGCCAATGGGCTTTTTCACTTCCTGACCGCCGCGGGCAAAGGAGAGAAGGGTTTTTACAATAAGGCCGATACGCTCGCCTTCCTTCACGATGCGCTCTCCAATGTCCTTTTCCATGCTCTCCGGACTGCACTCATTTATCAATATTTGGCCATAATTTATGATGCCGGTGATGGGATTGTTGATTTCATGAGCAACTCCGGCGGCCAACTCCCCCAGCGAGGCCATATGCGCCGCCTGCATCGCCTCCGCCTGCATCGCCATCTTTTCGGTAATATCACTCACCACAAGGAGCACGCTGCTGACCCGTTCAGCCTCTTTGATTGGAAATGCCCTTATGTCCAGTACCGCCCCCTGGTGGGTCACGACCGCGGCTTTCTTTTCGACCGTATCGAAACAGCTCGTTACGGGAGAGTCCTCGGAGGGGGCGGAACGATCATGTAATAGTTTATAACAGTATTGTCCTATCGGGTCGGATGTCGTCTCATTCAACTCCAAAGCATTTCCACGGTTTGTCCACAATATTTCCATTTCGGGAGAGAGCAGGATCAAGGTATCGCTGATAGCATTGAGAAGAGTCTGGAATTCCTGCGAGAGTTTTCTAAACATGCCTTCGTTTTCACTGAGCTGTGCTGTACGTTCATCCACCCTCCTTTCCAACTCGTCGTGGACCTTGTCGACCTCCTTTTCGACCTCCTTCCTGATAGATATATCCGTTACCGAAGTCCTGCACAACTCCGCGCCATCGACATCCAGCACCCAGGCACTGTCTAACTGCACGTAAAGTTCCGGGCCGCTCGGTCTTTGCAGTCTCAGCTCACAGGTTCGCCGTTCGTTGGATTTAAAAACCTGATCGAAGTGCGACTTGAGCTTGGCTCTGTCCGGCGCCGCCACGTAAAGCCAAAGAGGGGTTTCGACAAGACGGCCTCGTTCAACACCCAGTTGACCGGCAAAAGTGAGGTTTGTTTCCAGGATGAGACCATCCCTATTGGAAGTGATGTAGCCCACCGGCGCAAAGTCATAAAGATCGGAGTACTTCGCCAACGATTCGCCGAGTTGCCTCTGTGCCATACGCAGCTCTTCGTTTTGCATCTCCAACTCAATCTGATGAACTTGCAACTCGTGCACCACCCTCTGGGAATCTTGTTCGGCCACTATTCGATCAGTTTGTCTGGCGCTTTCTCCACTGCGCTCCTCTGCGAGCCGGCGCACCTTGGCAGTGCGATCCTCTCCGGATTTGTCTTCCGTCATATCCGCACCCTCGATCCCGTGAATTTGGTGGTCTTTTTGGTAACGAGCAGAGCATCGTTGCCCACTTCGAGCGCTTTGTCGACTTCCACCGAAGGGGATTCCCCCGTGTGAAAATGTAGCATGCGACAGGGAAAGAATGCAACACTGTTGTTGCATGCAACATTTCGCCATTGTGCAAGCAACAGCGGTCCGATTGTGGGAAGGGAAGCCAACATGGATATCCCTTCCTTTAGAAGGACACGGCCTCCGCCAAAGTGCCAAGCCCAATCGGCCCGCTTGTGTATCACTTTACGGCCCTTGGTTCTGAACGCCGGAATTTCGGCAGAATGGAGAGATGAAAATGTTGGGAACAATTCTTCTCATTGGGGGATTTTCTCAAGTCCGGAAACGCCTGCCCGAAATGGATGCAGCATGGGTTTCGGCTGTTCGCGTCTCCTGTCTCTTTGACATCCGAGACTGCCTTTTCTAATGGCGAGTATGATTGCCTGGGCAATGAGGAAGCACAAGAAACTTAAGGGTCAAAAGACCCGAGCAGCGAATCTCCTGTCAGCCATTGCGAAAAGAGAGCCGCATCTGTTTGCTCACTGGCAAGGGACGATAGACTCGTTTGCTTGATGGGGGAGGTGTGAGTCGATAGGCTCCCGCACCGTTCTGCGAGAGGCTGGGGTGAGATTCCCCCGGCCTACTCACCGTCAGACACAATGCCACAGACCAATACAAAAATGCCAAACACGTTCAGGCTCAATGCCGAACACGTTGGCGCCGAACCAATGCTACTCCGACTCCTTGCCCCCGCCGCTTTTGGCGATGCCCAGGGGTTGAAGGATTTCCGATAGGATACGCTCCCGCGCCGCGTCGGTCCCGGACGCCGACGATTCACTTTGCACGCGCGTAAGCACGGCGAGGTGGTGCAACATGTTCTTGCGGCCCGCTTCCCTGG
>JARLHP010000163.1 GCA_031292195.1 Syntrophobacteraceae bacterium | reverse complement strand
GGGGTCGTCTCTTTCTTTTTCGTTCCTTTCCGGGGGTATCGGCCTCACGGCCTCAACCCCCGGCTAATGGCTTTGATCCCTCCGGGATCACGATCGTCGCTCTAAAAGAGCAGCACCGATTCCAGTTGAGTCGCTTAACTCAACAACATTGGGCCGGGGGGGCGGAGGGTTTTTCTCTCCCGGTTGCGGAGCTTTGCAACGTTCGCCTCTGCCCCCCGAGTCATCACCTTGCTTCAAGAATGGCCGCCTTGTCCGTTTTTTCCCAGGGAAGGTCCAGGTCCGTTCTGCCGACGTGGCCGTAGACGGCCAGCTTCCGGAAGAAGTCGCCTTTCATCCTGGAGGGGAGTCTCCTGAGGTCGAATTCTCTTACGATGGCCACCAGCCGGAAATCGAAGTGCTTCTTGATCAAGGCCGCTATTTCCTTGTCGGAGAGCTTGCCGGTGTCGAAAGTGTCCACCTGGATGCTCACCGGATGCGATGAGCCGATGGAATAGGTGAGTTGGACCTCGCATTCTTCTGCGAGGTTTGCGGCCACGACGTTTTTGGCCGCATAGCGGGCGGCGTAGACCCCCACCCGATCGATCCTCATGGGATCTTTGCCGCTCAAAGCCGAGCCGGAGTAGCGCGAGTACTCGCCGTAGGTGTCCACGGCGTTTTTCCGTCCCGTAAGGCCGGAGTGCACTGCGGGGCCGCCCAGCATGGTGACCCCTTCGGGATTTATGAATAGCTTCGTCTTCTCATCGGGTCTTACGGGCTCATCCTGGAAAACGGGCTCGATTACCACCTGGCGAATATCCTCGCAAATTTGCCGGTGGCCCCTGGTCGAGCCGGCCAGCTGGGTTACCGCCAGCCCCAGGCTGTAAATCCTGGCCGGCATACGGTCCCGGTACTCGATCCCCACCTGGGTCTTGGCGTCCGGGGCCAGATAGGGAATGAGCTTTTGTTGCCTGACCAGGTCGATTCTCATGGCCAGCTTGTGGGCGAGCGTTATGGGCAGGGGCATGAGAGAAGCCGTCTGCCTGCATGCGTAGCCGAAAAAGGTTCCCTGCTGCTTCACATGGATTCGGTTCATCTCCTCGTCCGAGAGCTTGGTCTCGTCGAAGCGGGGCGAATCGTCGGCGGGCAGTTCCTTGAGGCTGGTCAGGATGCTGCACGTTGTGCTGTTGAAATCTTCATGCTCGTAGCCGGCCTTCCTGATGACCTTGCGGGCAACCTGTGCGACATCCACGGCCGCGGTGGAGGAAAACCTGGCGGCAAGAAAAAGAACCGCGGTGGAAACAGCGCATTCGGCTCGTATCTTCGCTCCGGGATCCCGGTCGAGAAAGCGGTCCACGATGGCGTCGCTTATCTGGTCGCAGAGTTTGTCGGGGTGACCGCCCGTGGCTGATTCGGAAGCGAAGATAAAATCGGTCTTCATCGGTGGTTATCCTCTCTATAGTGTTTCGACTGCAAGGTCCGCTGCTTGAACCACTTCGCACTTCACCGGGGGCTTCTCAGCGGTCAGGCTCTTGGTGCCTTCGTTGATCAGCAAAGGCAGGGCGGCGGTTCCCGCAATGACCGCGCCGTCCAAAAGACCTATGGGGGCAAGGCCCAGAAGGTTTCTGAGTCCCGGCACGAATATGGTGAGCATCTGCAGCGCAAACGAGCCGCCCAGGGCCATCTGGAGGTAGCGGTTGGGCGGAAGCGGTTCCCCGGTGAAGATGCTGTGATTTTCCGACCTGCAGCTTATGGAATGCAGAAGCTGCCCCATGGTGAGGCTCTGGAAGGTGAGGGTTCCGGCCTGCGGTCCCAGCCCGTAGCGGGAGATCCCGTAGGCGTAGGCGGCCATGGCGCCGGCGGTGAGCGTTCCGGCTTCGAAGGTGAGCCTCTTGAAATCGGAGGCTTTCACAATGGGTTCGTCCTGAGGGCGGGGGGGCCGGTCGAGAACGTCGGGTTCCGGGGCTTCCATGGCCAGGGCGAGGCCGGGGAAAATGTCCGAGATGAGATTGATCCACAGAAGCTGCATGGCCCCCAGGGGAGCGGGCAGGCCGGCCGCCACCGTAACGAACATCACCATGATTTCGCTGAAGTTGGTGGCAAGCAGAAATCTCAGGGCTTTGCGAATATTGTTGTAGATGGTGCGGCCGTCGCGTACCGCCACGATCACGGTTTCCAGATTGTCCTCTTCCAGGACCACGTCGGCTACCTCGCGGGCTAAATCCGTTCCTCCCTGCCCCATGGCGATGCCGATATTGGCGGCTTTAAGCGCCGGACCGTCGTTTATTCCGTCTCCGGTCATGGCTATCACGCCGCCTTTGCTTTGAAGCGCGCGAACGATCTCCAGCTTGAAGGCCGGGCTGACCCGGGCAAAGACGTGGACCCTGTCCGAAATGGCTTTTAGCGCCTCGGAATCCATCCGGGTGATCTCGGTCGAATCGAGTATCTCGATCTGCTTTCCACAGGCAAGGTCGAGTTCCTTGCCAATGGCGTAAGCGGTAAGACTCTGGTCGCCGGTGATCATGACCGTATCGATGCCTGCGCGGTGGAAGTCGCGGATCATGGCCGAGACCCCCGGGCGCACGGGGTCGGCCATGCCGACAAGACCCAGCCACACAAAGCCGCTCGATTTACCGAATTCCTCTACTCTGTCCACGAAGGCGTAAGCGACGCCCAGCACTCTCAGGGCATCGGCGGCCATACGCTCGTTTTCGATCTCGATCATCGAGCGGTCGTCTTCGCTGAGAACGAGTTCTTCACCGTCCAGGAGGTGGGAGTCGCACATCGCCAGGACCTCCACGGGGCTTCCCTTCAAGGCGATGAGCAGGCGAGGGCGTCCCTCCTGTTCGAATTCGTGCAGAGTTCCCATGAACAGGCGGCTCTCGGAGCGATAGTTGACCTTGAGCAGAGGGTGATCGTTTTTCAGGCGGTGTGCATCGATGGACGACTGCAAAGCAAGATTTACCAGAGCGATCTCGGTTGGGGAGCCGTGCAAAACGTACTGACCCGGTTCTCCATCGATTTCGGTCTCATTGCACAGAACGGAGGTTTCCACCAGTTTTGTGATGTCCGGGGAGTCGAGCGGAACAATCGTGGAATCCCCCGATAAGAACCTGCCGTTGGATACGTTGACCGCCTTCATCCCGGAGAAAAGGCGCACCACGGACATCCGGTTTTGAGTGATCGTGCCCGTCTTGTCGAAGCAAATCGTCTGGATGCACCCCAGGGTTTCCACGGCGTTGAGGTGGCGAATGAGCACGCTGTGTTTTTTCATGTTTCTTAAACCAATGGCCAGCGTGGTGGTGGCCACCGTGGGAAGGCCTTCCGGGACGGCTGCCACGGCGAGCGAAATGGAGGTGTTTAGCATCATGACAAAGCCGTAACCGCGAAGAAGGCCTATTCCGAACACCAGGCCGCAGGCCAGCCCCGAGATGAGCACCAGTTGGTCACCGAGTTTATTGAGCTGGATTTCCATGGGTGTTTCAGGGGATTCGGCCTCTCCCACCAGGGCCTGCAGCTTTCCCACTTCGGTAAAACTACCCGTGGCCACGGCCACCGCGAATCCCTGTCCGCCCGTTACCATGGTCCCCATGTAGACCATGTTGAGTCTGTCGGCCAGAGGGATGTCCAGGCGCGAAAGAGGGGCGATGGCCTTGGCCGCCGGCATGCTCTCGCCGGTAAGAACGGATTCGTCGATGCTCAGATGATTTGCCTCGATCAGCCTGGCATCCGCCGAGACGTAGGTGCCGGGCCGCAGTACGAGGATATCTCCGGGTACGACCATGTCCGCGGCCACGGTCTTTACCGAACCGTCCCTCATGACATCGGCGGTGGGTTTGACCAGGTCTTTGAGTGAGTTGATGGTCTTTTCGGCCTCGCTCTCCGTTTTGAAGCCGATGACCCCGTTTATGGCCACCACACCCAAGATCACGACCGCATCGGCCAGCCCCCCGGTAAGGACCGAAATACCGGCCGCAACACCCAGCAGGGCTACGGGAAGGGATTTGAACTGGTCGGCGAAGATGCTCCACCCCGACTTGGCGGCAGACTGGGGCAGAGCGTTGGGGCCGTACTGATCGAGGCGCGCAAGTGCTTCCGCGCCGCACAGCCCGCATCCGGGCGAACACTCTAAGGCCTCCAGGGCCGCCCCGGCATGGAGCGTGTGCCAGGGTTCCTCCGGTTGGTTCCGGCGCTGCGCCGCGCCAAATAGAGCGCTTTTCGCCTTATCGATCACCCCGGCGGATTTGAGTGCGACCGCCGTGGACGGCTTATCCGAAGCGCAACGGCGCTCGCCGGCATGGATACCGTTGCCGGCCGGCCGGAGGCCATTGTATTCTCCCATCAACGATTCGATGATGGTGGCAATGGACCTGAAATCGTTTCCTGAATTATAGGTAACCAAAACGTTGCCGGTCGTTGTGCTCGAAGAGACCCCGATGATTGCCTCGTGCCTCGAGAGCCCGGCTTCAAGATGCTCTTGCAGCGGCCTGGAGCCGCACAGCCCCTCGACCTTGAACCTGGCTCTTCCGTTGAGCGCAGTGTGGACTGGCCGTACCATTTCTTTCTCCCCAATCGGAAAAGCAAACCGGTACCCATTGGTCTGCGATTACCGGTCTTTTCTGTTGGCTTTTCTTGGTTTCAATCTTGGGCGTCCGGGATCAGGTCCGTTCCTTCGGTTTGGGCAGCGCCGCGTTCAGCACATCTTTGGCGCCTTCAACCGCCTCCACCAGAACTCCTTTGGCATTTCCGACAAGTCCCGTTGCGATAGAGCCCACCGTGTCGATGGCGCCTCCGGCGGCCTCTTTCGAAGTGGCCGTGAGGTTGACGGCGATGTCCCTGGTGGCGTCGATCCCCCCGTGGACAGCTCTTGTGGCCACCGAGGCCATCTCCCCCCCGATGTCCGCGACTCCCCGCACCGTTTCGGACAGGGCCGTCTTCGCGGTGGAGAGCAATTCGCCGCCGACTTCCGAGGCCCCCCTGAGGGTGCCCAGGGCTGCCTTTTGAGCGATGGTCAGCACCTCGCCTCCCACTTCGGAAACGGTTTTGGCGGTTTCGGAAACGGCGCCGCGAGCCATGGAGAGCGTCTGTCCGCCCAGTTCGGTTACTCCCCCCATAACGCCTCTGGCCACGTTAACGGTACTTCCCACAAGGCCCAGGCTCACATTTTCCGCCGCCCCAATCGTTTCCTCGACAACATTTTGGACCACGGTCACTGCATCGACGGCAACCGCTCCGGTCGCTTTGAAAGTGTCGCCAATAACGTTTGTGGCCGTGCCTATGAAGTGTGTTCCCATCTTTTCCCGGCCGTTTTCGCCACCCTCCGGCCTTATTTCACTGGTGGGCTCGAGGTTTCCTTCCGGCTCATGGCTGGTGGTCTCATCTTCCATTGCCGTCCTGCTCCGCTTCTCAGAGTGTGTGCGCGTATCCTCGGCTTTTTTCTTTTTCCGTGTCCCGGTTTTTGTCTCAGGCTTGTCCCCCGCACCGGCGGGATGGTCTTTTAAGTCTGTCATAGCCTTGGCACTCCCAGAATTTATACAAAACAGAACTGACATGTGTTTGTAACAAAAGCATCGCAACAGCCACATTTTTGAAATGTGAATTTTACCAGTAATCCTGCCAACCCCCACTGTCAATGGGCTAAACCATTACCCGACTACCGTAAAAGCAGGAGGTCAAGGGTGTTCGATTTACTTTACCGCATCAATCTCCTGGAAGAATTTGCGGAATGCTTATGCCAAGTTGATGGCATCGATCAACTGACGCAGCCTACTGTAATGTTTTCGGTTAAAATCGAGGACCAACCTGGGAAGATGGGCTATTTCGGGCTCGTCTTCCTCTTCGGGCAGAGGTCCGCGGAGGCGGAAGTTTCCGCCGGGTTCGAGCATGTCGCCGAATTCATTTTCCCACCGGAGGACATCGCCCGGGCATACGGCCGAGCGCAGGCGAATAACAAGGAGGTTATCAACTAATCGTATACTGTGATAGCGGTGGTAGAATTGATTGATTACCCGCATACCGTCCGTTACTGAATCGACCATGGTGAAAAGGCTGAGGTCGTGCGGGTTAATGTAGCTGCGGGCGAGCAATTCCCCTTCGACGTAATTTTTCCAGTGCGACCAGTAAGTTCCATGGACTTCATCCACCAGGAGGAGGGGAAGGGGATAGCGCTTCCCGGTCTGCACCAGGGTGAGCACTTCCATGGCTTCGTCAAGCGTGCCGAACCCGCCGGGGAAGAGGGCCACGGCGTCTGCTTCCTTGATGAAGGCCACCTTTCGGTTGAAGAAGTATTTATAGCTGATGCTTCGCGGGCTTCCGTGCATTACGTTGTTGGCGCCGTTTTCAAAAGGCAGCCTGATAGTCACCGCGAAGGAATTTTCTTCGCCGGCGCCTTCGTTTCCAGCCCTCATAATGCCCTGGCCGCCTCCGGTGATGACCATATACCCGCTCTGAGCGAGAGTCTGCGCTAGAGTTTTGGCCATCTGGTAGATGGGGGTATCCGGCGTGACTCTGGCCGACCCGAAGATGGTCACTTTTCTCACATCCCGGTATTGTCGGAATACCTTGGCGGTGTAACGCAATTCTTTGAGAGTCGAACTCATAAGCTTGAGGTCTGCCCGCTCTTCTATCTCCCGCCCGGCTTTAAGAGCCGCCAAAATCATTTCCCGCACCATCGCGGGATGGTGCACGTTGCCGGCAAGGCCGATGAGCCGGTCGATCACGGGGTCCAGTTCGTCGTTTGCCTGTGAAAAACGAATCTTTTTTTCAGCGCCATTGCCGTTTGATTCCGATTCAGTTCTCAAATTGAAACCTTCGCTTCCTGGTCGAGTGTGTTCGGGGTGAGGGGATATCAGCTGTAAATAAGTCTATTATACCGCATTCCCGGTTCGGGTTCATTGCGCGGGGGTGACAATTCGAACACAAAACCGATCCGGCTTCGCCCACACGATCTCCGCCGGGCCTCGGAAAGATTGGGAAGCAAACAGCCTGGTTGGGTGGAGGCAAGGTGATGAGGATCACGTGGAACTGGCGGTGAAGTTCCAGCGGGGGGAAGACGACCTGCCGAGCGAGTGGCGATGGCTGATCGGTGAGACGGCTCATCCCATCCTGATAGCGGCTGTGGGCGATGCTTTCTTCGAGGAGAGGGACGGTTCGGTGTGGTGGCTGGAGGTAGGTGGCGGAAAGTTCAGGAGGGTGGCGGAATCCAACAGGAGTTTCGGTCCGAAACTCCTCTGTCCAAGGCGGCGTTGGAGCAGGCCCTGGTGGCCAACGTCAGCTTTCCGGGGGTATCGGCCTCACGGCCTCAACCCCCGGCTAATGGCTTCGATCCCTCCGGGATCACGATCTTCTCTCTAAAAGAGCCGCACCGATTCCAGTTGAGTCGCTTATCTTAACAACATTGACGGGTCGGGGTGGAGAACACACAAACGGAGACAACAGATAGCGGTTACTCCGATAAGAGCGCGGAAACGGTTGTCATCCTTCGAGCACATTTCTGACCTTTTCCAGCAGGGTTTGCACGGAAAAGGGCTTCTGCAAGAAGTCGATGTTCTCATCAAGAATGCCGTGATGGGCGATGACATTGGCGGTGTACCCGGACATGAAGATGCTCTTCAATCCGGGATTTAATCCGACAAGCTTGTCTCTAAGATCTTTGCCGTTCATTTCGGGCATTACCACATCGGTAATGAGCAGATGGATTGGGCCGGGGTAACTTTGAACTATTCCCAAAGCTTCCGTCGGACTTTGGGTTGCGAGTACCTCATAGCCGTGCCGGAGTAAAATAGTCTTACCCAGAGCCAGCATCGGCTCTTCGTCCTCCACCAGAAGCACGGTTTCATGTCCTCGCAAGTCTTTTTTCAAGTGCACAGGAGGCCTCTGTGTGGCTTGCTCCTCGGCGCGGGGCAGGTAGATCTTGAACGTTGTTCCCTGACCCGGTTCACTGTAGACATTTATAAAACCATTGTTTTGCTTCACGATGCCGTATACCGTCGCCAATCCAAGCCCGGTACCTTCACCCAAAGATTTGGTGGTAAAAAAGGGCTCGAAAATTTTACTCAGTGTTTCCTTGTCCATGCCGCAACCGTTATCGCTAAGCGCGAGCAGCAGGTATTGCCCGGGAATAAACCCTGCGTTCTCCGCGCAGTATTCTTTTTCAAAGACGGTGTTGGCCGATTCAATGGTAATCTTGCCTGTCGCGGAAATGGCGTCTCGGGCATTGACGCACAGATTGGCAAGGAGTTGATCGATCTGGCCGGGGTCCACCTTGACAGGCCACAGGTTATTGGCCGGCAGCCAGGTGAGATCGATATCCTCGCCGATTAACCGGCGCAGCATTTTGAGCATCCCTTCCACTGTTTCATTTAAATCGAGAACTTTGGGAGCGATGGTCTGCTTACGGGCAAATGCCAAGAGTTGACGAGTCAGGTCCGCGGATCTCTCGGCGGCTTTCTGAATTTCTTTGAGGTCCGCATGGAGCGGCTGAGTGGAATCAACCTGCTCCATGGCCATCTCCGAATGGCCCAAAATTACACCCAGCATGTTATTGAAATCGTGCGCGACTCCACCCGCCAGTCGACCCACCGACTCCATCTTCTGGGATTGAAATAGCTGTTCCTCAAGTTTTTGTCTTTCCTCCTTGGCTCTCTGGTGCTCGGTAATATCGTGTATCACGCCGAACACCACCCCCTCCTCGCGAGAGTATTCCGCAACAGAATGGACGTCGATTATTTTGCCGTCGCTCTGCCTTCGGACCTTAAATTGCACATTATACGGTTGGCCCTCTTCGAGGAGTCCATTGAATGCCTTGTCGAGCATACCTCGATACTCAGCAAGGGGTATCCTCTGTACTTCGGCTATGGACCACTCGTTGCCTTCCAAGCCGTAAATGATCTTCGCACCATCGGAGGCATTGACTTTGCCGGACCCCGGAATAAACTCCCAGTTGCCGGAGCGGGCCACCACCTCCGCCTTGCGAAGACGTCTTTCGCTAAGCCGCAGGGCCTCCTGCGCCTTCTGACGTTCCAAGTCCTGCCTGTCCCGCTGTATCCTGGTATGGAGGATGGGCGAGATACGCTCGGCAATCAGTTCCAGAACCGCCTTGTCTTCCGCTGTGAAACCGCCGTCTTTGTTGGCCAGGGCGGCAAGTCCTATGGTCATGTGATTAAAAAGGATGGGCGCGGTCAGAAAATTATGAACAACCGCGTGTCCCCCGGGGGTTTGGAACGGCCCTTCGGAAAGAAATGATTTCTTTTCTGTGATTGCTTTACCCCAAATAGTGTTTCCCCAGACATGGGGGGGAAAAGCACCTGACTTTTCTTCAACCCGGCACTCACTCCATACTCCCCGGGTCATGGAGGGAACGATCAGATCCCCCTTGTCTCCCATGTATCCCAATAATCCATACCGGCATTTGAAAGCATCAATAATGACATTGAGTATCTCTTCGTAAATCTTTTCATCGGAGATCGTTAAAAAGACATTGAAGATCCGGTTGGACAGCGTCTTTTCTCGTTCGGACCTTCGAAGCACTTCTTCGGCCTGCCGGCGCCGCGATTCTTTGTCGAGATTGTCGAGAGCAAACCCGATGTCACCGGCGATGTTTTCCAGCAGTCCAAGGTCTTGGTCACCAAAGCGGTCAACCTCATCGGAATAAACCAACAACGCCCCCCACACCCGTCCGGCCCTTTTGATGGGGAATGCCGCATCGGAGGCGATACCGAAAGGTGCTGCCCGATCACGCCACGGAAGGGTTAGAGGGGAATGCAGGAAGTCGTTGTGGACCGAAGGGTGGTTTTCGCGAATGCAGGTACCGGTTGGTCCACGCCCCTCCGGTCGATTGTCGGCATAGACGGTTATGCCCCGCAGGTATTCGGAGATGCTTCCCCAGGAAGCTATGGGCGCGACGGCGCCGGTCATGAGTTCAAGCTCGCCGATCCATGCCAGCAAAAAGCCGCCCCCCTCAACGATCTCTCGACATGCTTTTTCCAGAAACGTTTCAGGGGATTTTGCCCGCACCACTGCCTGACTTACTCGGCTTAGCACCGAGTAAAGCCGGTTCAGGTGTTCTATATTTTGAGCTTGTCTGGCGCGCTCGGTGATATCAGCCATAGTGACAAGCACCTGGTCAGTGTCTTTAGACTCAATCAGCGCAGTGCTTATAGACATTTGCATTGTAATGTCCATGGAGTCTTTGCGGACCGTCATGCGGCCTTCAGTATCACAGATACTCCGACCAGTCTCAAAGGTTTGTGTAAGGCATTTATGCACCGGACAATCGGCACACTCCGCTGTACGTCCACAACTTAGACTATCGAGGTAATTTACACAGTTAAATGCTTCTGCGCACATAAGGTCCGAGAGGAGCTCGCTCGGTTTTCCGGCAAAAGCTATACCCTTATGGTTAATTTTTTTTATGCGGCCGTCTTTTGCTAGGAGTATCATTATATAAGGAGAATTATTAAATACCTTGGTCAGAATGTCACGCTGAGCATTGGCGTCATCCTCTGCCTGCTTACGTTCAGTGATGTCTTCACAACTGCCAAAAAGACAATGTGGCCCGAGAATACCGCTGCTCCCGACAACCCGCGATGCCGCCCTGATCCATCCAACCGAGCCATTTTTGCGCAGTATGCGCAGTTCACACTGACTGGAACTGGAGGGTCCAAGCCCTACAACATTCTTGTTGAAGATTGCCATATCGTCAGGGTGCACAAAGAATTTCCAACATCGGTTATCCAGAACTTCCTGGACCGAGTATCCCGTTATGCTTTCAACAGCCCCCACCAACCAATTGATCTCGTAATCGCCACCCGAGGGTCTAATGCATGAGAAGGCAAAATTCGAAATCGAATTCGAAATATTCCTGTATCGTTCTTCGCTCTCCCGCAGAGCATCTTCGGCTCTCTTGCGCACCGATATGTCCCGAAAAGTGATGACCCCGCCAACAAGTTGGCCATATTCGGTGATAGGTGCGGCAGTATAGGCCGCTTGAAAACCTGCCCCATCTTTTTTCCAAAGGAATTCATCCCGTACCTGGCAGATTAGGCCAGAGTGAAGGCACTCGCTCATGGGGCATTCCGCTTCCGGGTAACGGATCCCGTCCGGAAAGGAATGGTGGACTGTCAGGTGAAAATTCTTGCCGATCAACTCTCCCGCCTCATAACCCAGCGTCGAAAGAGCCGCGGTATTGGCAAAAGTTACGATCCCTTTTTCGTCCAGACCTACGATGCCTTCTTGCGCCATATCGAGAATGAGTTGATTGCGTCGATGTGCCGCGAGCAACTCTTCTTCCGCGTGTTTCTTTTCAAACTCCCTCCGCTCCAGCAACTCCGCCATGTTGTCAAAGGATTGGGCCAGTTTGCCCAACTCATCAGGAGAGTGCGGCAGCCCCGTTCGCACTCTCATATCGCCGCCGGCAAAGCGGTTGGCAGCGTTAACCAGCAAGTTTATCGGTCTTGTAAAAGCTAGGTTTCCCAGAAACCATGCGAGGGACAGAAAAAACCCGGCTGCCAGTCCAAGAATTGATAAATTGAACATCAAGGCGGAATTTGCTTTGCGCAGGATACTATTTTTCGGAACTCCCACCTCAATTAACATATATGGCGGCGAACTTTTTGAAATGCGCAGCCGCTTAAAAGCAAAGAGGCGCTTTATGCCGTCATCACTGTTTCTTTCATAAGTTCCTTCATCCAAGCCTGCCAGGTCCGTGAATGGGGCCTTGGGAGGCAGGCCCAAACGGGATGCGATATTTTCAGGATAGCGGTACAAGCGCAATCTTTTGTGATCAAAGATCACTACCACCCAGCCCTGCGGCAGATCGACCTTCCTTATGAAACTACCGTATCCGGTTAGTTTGAACCCGGCGGTGAGGACGGCGAGAAGCCTCTGGTCCGAATTGAGGACCGGGCAGGCGAAGTAAAGCGCCGGGATACTGGTGAGCCTGCCCTGCGTGCATTCCCCGACACAAAAATCGAGCGATTCTTTGGCATCCCTTACTTGCTTCAGAGCCGATATATTGACGCTGCCGGGCTGATAAGGATCCGCATTTGCGATCATCACCCCATCGGGTCTTGAGAGCGCCATCTCGGAATACACGGGGTTGCGGTCGCGCAGCGCCCGTAAGAGATGATTGCAGGCTTGGGTGTCCAGGTCTCGAACCTGGGGCAACTGCGCCAAAGTGCCGAGCAGCTGTCTTGTCCCTTCCGCCATTCTTTCCTGCTGCGCCGCGAGGCTCTCGACCATGGTGGCGGCATAATGTGCGGCCTCATCCAACGTCTTCTTTCTTTCCACCATGCTTTGAAAAACGATAATTCCAGCCGCAGGCACAAAAACCGCCAGAATGAGGAGGGTCAACTTTTTCCGGATGGACCAAGGGGCTACGATTGTGTCAAGATGCATGACGGGCTTTCTATCGGGCAACCATTTAACTTAACGGGAATAGAGCCATTTTTTTTAAAGGAGCGCGCAGTTGGTGCGATCATAGTCACAACAATCAGTGAAACCAGCCAATCCCAATCATACTCCAGAAGGTGTGTATCTACCATAATTAGAATGGATGAACTCAATAAATTATGCGCCTAAGAGCCTGGCGAAGGCATAGGGCTCTCGATTCAAAACGCATCTTCGAGCCTTTCCATACCAGGCAAGTCATGGGCGGAAACGCTACACTTTCCTGACTGTAGTCTCGATGAGACTGGCCATGTTCTTTATCGCTTCGGCAGACGCATTGCAAGATTTCTCACCTCGTCGCCTGATCGGTAATGGTTCGGTCCGCACCGTCCCGGGCTAGATCGCAATGTTGTTGAGTTAAGAAATCCCAAGCTTTTCCCGCCTGTCTGAGCACCGCTTGATCTGCGACCCCTCACGGGGTCGTCTCCTTCTTTTTCGTTCCTTTCCGGGGGTGTCGGCCTCCGGCCTCAACCCCCGGCTAATGGCTTTGATCCCTCCGGGATCATGATCGTCGCTCTAAAAGAGCAGCACCGATTCCGCCTGAGTCGCTTAACTCAACAACATTGGGGCTAGATCTCGGGGGGCAATGCTGGAGCGCCGCCCTCCCGGGGCACGATCGCATCCGGTTCAAAAATATTGTGATCGGCGACTTGCAGCATTTAGATCGTCATCTGGAGAGAAAAGAGTGACAGTGAGAAAAAGCTGACAAAATAGTTACAATCATTCACTGGAAATCGATGAAATTAAGTCTGGACCCGAGAACTATCATTTCGTGCTTCCATCCCTAATACCAGGTTGCGCTCAAGATTTGCCTGATGGGTTGCGCTTCGCTCCACCCATCCTACGTTAGGCCGAACAAAAGCGACGAGGACGACTTGGGGCGAAGATTTATTTGATGGGTTGCGCTTTCGAGACTGTGTCGTAATCGTCCGCTCAAAGCAAGGCAAAGGACAAAAGTGCGGGGAGCAGTCCCCATAAGAGCTAACTTATTGGGGTCCCATTAAGGTGGCCACCGGTTTGTAGCCTAATCTCAGCCCAAGGCATACCCCAAGGGAAATGGAAACCGGGGGTGGGCCGGGCAAATCTTTTCATGCCCGGGCCCAAAGGACAAGAGGGGGGCGATTCCAACAGTGGGATGGAAACCCTCTTGCCTTCG
>JARLHP010000162.1 GCA_031292195.1 Syntrophobacteraceae bacterium | reverse complement strand
GGAGATGCTGGGACTCCAGCTTACACCCGATGGATTCTTCCTGGAGGCCCATCCCAAGCTTCAACCGGTTGACGCGGCCACCCGGGGAATTTTCTTCGCCGGATGCGCCGAAGCCCCCAAAGACATAAAAGAGTCGGTTACTCAGGGCTCGGCTGCCGCGGCACGGGTGGCGCGGCTTCTGCACCGCGGCGAGATGCTCTCCGAACCCATCACCGCCGAGGTGGAAGCCGAAAAGTGCAAATTCTGCGGTAAATGCGTCGAGGTCTGCCCCTACGGGGCCATCTCGCTCGATAGTAAACGCAAGATCCCCGCGGCGGTAAATCCTGCCGCCTGCGCCGGTTGCGGGACATGCGCCGCCGAATGCCCCTTCGATGCCATCGACATGAATCATTTCACCGACCAACAGATCATGGGGCAGGTCGAAAACCTCCTTTCCGAGAGCCCCCAAAACAGGGTCCTGGTCTTCGCCTGCAACTGGTGCTCCTACGCGGGGGCCGACTACGCCGGCGTATCCCGCCTGCAATACCCGCCCAGCGTCCGGCTGGTGCGCACCATGTGCTCAGGGCGCGTGGACGAGTCTTTCATCTGGGAGGGATTTGCCAGAGGGGCCCCCGTCATACTGGTTAGCGGCTGCCACATCGGCGACTGCCACTACATCGATGCCAACAAGTGGACAGTCAAGCGGGTCGAAAAGATACAAAAGAAAATGGCAAAGCTCGGGATCCGGCCCGAAAGGCTTCGACTCGAATGGGTGAGCGCGGCCGAAGGCATCCGGTTCGCCGCTTTGATGCGGGAGATGGAAACCCTCCGGATGGGGGTGACATCGGAAGAAATTGCGGAGACGGTGCGGGCCCTGGCCGAAAAAGCGGCCAAAACCGCCCCGGCTGCATAACCCCACGGCGCGCCATTGCAAAGGCCAAAGGCAAAACCGCGGGGGTTGGGGGGAACTTGTGCTCCCTGCCCCCACAGGGTCCGGCGGCAAGCCGGGCGGATAAAGCCTTCCGTGATAAAGCCCTTTTTTGCAACGCTTGAGAAAGGGCCGGTTTCGAGGCAACCCGGCCGTCTGACCGCACTGCGCTAAAGGAGGCCTTGAAAAGCCCTGTTGGCGATGACACTTAAAAATCGCAACGGCGGGGACTGAATCAACCGCCCGCTATACGACAGACCTATCGATAATCCATGTTATGAAAACAGCGGCAAAAAATAGCGTCCCGGAGAAACGGCCCTCTCGTAAGATTGAACAACTGCCAAGAAAAATTTCCAGCGATGCCATTGTCAGTTAATGCCTCTCTTCGGCAAATCATATCTTGAAAAATCGAAAAGTTACGAAGTTGGCAAGCTGTTTTGACCTTTTGCAATATCTGCGTGCTGGATGTAATATCGGCGCCGAGCTGCAAATTTCAGATTTCAAACTGACAACCCGGCCAGGCTTTTGCGATTCTTCTTGCGCTTCGGGCCCGGACAACAAATTGTCTGGGCCATCCGCGCAAACAGTTCGTTGGACGGACTTAGAGGTAATAAGGGAAGATTATTATGGCGATCCGCATAACACTCCCTGATAAGTCGCCAGGTAGACTAGAACAATTGATAAACCAGAGACTTGGATGGAAGAAAATCGTTCATAAGCTCCTCTGGAAAAACATAAGATACGCATACACGCGTAATTTTTGAACAGCCATTGTCGAAAAATCTTCGAGCTCCATTCTAAATTGACCGGAAATAGTAACAATGACAGTGGCCTGGACTTTCACGTTCCCCTTCCACATGATGGTTCTAGGAGACAATCGGAATATGGAGTATACTACAGTCAATACCTGCTAAGTTATAAAGGAGATGACATGAAAAACGAAGCGATGCCAAAGGTAAATAAAATAATAATGGACTGTATTATCGATGCATTTATTATACTATTATTATCTATAACATTTGTTATATGTACAAATAGAAATGTGATAGCTGAGCCTCCTAAATATAAGCCATTAGCAACTGATTATTCACAACATGAACATTGGTTGTCCTTACCTTCTTCAATTATAAAGAAAGTAGACATTTTTTATATTTATCCAACTGCCTGGAAAAATGATCCTGCAATCTCAAATGTTACTAATGAACCATACATTTGCACTATTGATAATCTATCTATGCTGGCAGGCGCAAAAAAAGCATTTAGAACTCAAGCTACTGCTTTTGAAACTGTTGGAAACATTTATTCGCCATATTATAGACAAGCTGATGGTGCATATGTCATTACTTTGGGATCTTGGGAAAAACAAGATGACTTTGTGGGAGGTATACCAAAACTAGATGTATTCGCAGCATTCGACTATTATATCAAGCACTACAATAAGGGCCGACCATTTATTTTAGCCTCACACTCTCAAGGATCGGTTATAATGCGGTTCTTATTGGCAGAATATATGAAACAAAACCCTGCAGTGTATAGCCGGATGATTGCTGCATATGCCATAGGAATTTCGATTACAAGAGACTTCCTGACTAAGAATCCACACTTGAAATTTGCGGAAGGTACCGATGATACCGGTGTCATAATTTCATATAATACTCAGGCTAATGAAATTGCAGGAAGCAATCCACTTATATTCCCAGGCGCTATTGCCATAAATCCAATTACTTGGACACGAGAAGAAACACCAGCAGCGGCTGAACAAAGTCTTGGGTCTAAATTGGACTTCAACGGAACATTAGTAGACAAGTTTAAATATGCCGATGCACGTGTTAATAAGGAGAGAGGTATTCTGATTTGTAATGTAGATCCCACAACATTACCCGAGTCGCATTGGCCTAAAGGCATTTACCATTATTACGACTATGGGCTTTATTACTATAATATTAGAGAAAATGCGGCTAATAGAACCAGAAAGTTCTTAAACAAATAATTGGTCCTTGCCCTTGGGATTAGGTTGATATTCCGCCCAGTAATTTTGTTTTTCAGAATTGCTGGAAAACAGTTCACCAAAAGGGTGATTGAGATGATCGTCAACCAAGTGTTCCAAGCGGCTGCATTTATCACTCTCCTGACCTTACGGGGTGCGCCTGGATCGGGGCTCACAGTGTTGCAAGAGATCGGTTCGACTACAACTCTGCGATTTCCCAGTCCCGGAAGGCTCAGATGCTAATCAACATGGTCAAGCTCCGCTACGGTGACACACTCACCTTCCTCGAAGTGGCCTCGGTCATCGACCAGTACTCCGTCGAGGGCTGGCCTTGATACTTCATGAGTTGTCATGGCGCCATAACGAAGACGGATATTGAATTGTAATGCCGAGGGTGGACATGCTAAGACGTTCAGACAAAGTGACACACGCAAGAAGAAGATTCGTCAGTCTTAACGATTACGTGTGGTCCAGCATAAAAGGACATTCAAAGTGAAAAACCTCTACCTGTTAATCGTGCTTATTGTCCTGTCTGTCAGCGGCTGCTCCGGCACTAGCAAGGGTCCGGGCGAAAAGCAGGCAAATGCGGCGAAGGAAAGGTTTCACGGTGTGAGCAAAGAAGCAATGCCCCAACTGGTCGGTTCCTGGAAACTCATTTCCTTCCAGATGCTGGAGCCGAACGGACAGACGGCTTACCCGTTTGGAAAGGATGCCCAGGGAAGGCTCACATATGGACCGGATGGGCGAATGGCGGTTCAGCTCATGAACCCCAGCCGTCCCAGGTTTGCGTCCGATGATCCTCTTGTCACGTCCGAGGCCCAGGTGCGTGCCGCCTTCGGCGGATATACCGCCTACTACGGGACTTATTCAGTCAATCCCAACGAGCGGACCATCGTGCACCATATCGAAGCGGCCCTCCTCCCGAACTGGGTGGGGGCGGATCAGCTTCGTCATTTCGAATATGATGGAAAATATCTGACGTTGAAGGGCGCCCTGCTCCTCGGCGGCAGCGAGCGGATTGTCAGCCTCGTTAGGGAACGCTTGCCCTGAGGCGAAAATGGAATCCAAATGCATTGAATTTAAAAGCGACATGAGATTGGAAGGATATGGATTTCAACTTCGGTACGCTCATTCTTGGTTCCACGGTGAACCACGGCGTCGAGATCGGCGAGGCCTTCTACACTGCCTCAAAAATAAAGGATGGGGACATCGCAAGCTGGCAGGAGGAATGGTTCAAAATGGCGCGTCTTGCCGAGGCGCGTGGCGAGAAATCTCTTGCGGGCGGCCACAAGGGCAGCGCCCGAGATCAGTTGCAGCGCGCGTCTTACTACTATCGCATATCGCTTCTCTCGATATTGCCGGATGATCCACGTTTTAAGGAAAGGGCGCTCAAGAGCCGAAGCCTCATGATAAAGGCAGGAGAGCTCTTTGATCCCCCATGGAATATTTTGAGATTCCCTTCGAAGGAACGGTGCTTCCGGGATATTTCCGTACGGCGGCTGCGGGAACAACCCCTTCGAAGACCCTGTTCATGATCGGTGGCGGCGAGACCTTTGCCGAGGACCTTATATTCCACATCGCCCCACAGGCCCATGACCGAGGCTATAACTTCATGACCGTCGATTTACCGGGGCAGGGACTCCTCCCTCTGGCGGGGAAGACCTTCCGGCCTGATATGAATGTCCCTATGAAAGCTGTTGTCGACTATGCCCTCAGCCGTCCCGATGTTGATCCAAAGCGGTTGGCGGGTTACGGATATAGCGGCGGCGGCGGGTTCGTGCCTCAGGCCGCCATGCACGACCCCCGGATCAAGGCGATTGCCATGAATTCCGCCGTCGTTGACGCCTACCCTCTTTTCTCCACGATGCCGGTAGTGCCGGCAACAAAGAAGGAAATAGCATCCTGGACACCCTTTCATGGCAGCATTGTGAGAGCTATTTGCCGGCGCTGGGGCGTGCCAATGGACAAGCCTTCCGGACTCGCCGAAGCCAATAAAGGGTATACCTTTGACCCGGCCAAAGTCACAGTTCCGGCCCTGATCATTGTTTCCATTCGCAGAATCGGCTCAGCCAGCGGATTTTAACCTTTGGCAAATGCTATGGTCGCCCTGGTAAGTCTCGGCCAGCAGGCCATAACCAAGGACATAGCCGAACTCGGGCTCGACCCCGCATCGTGATCGCCTCCTGCTCTCCAAGGCTCCACGAACCGACCTGCCGGCAAATGCTGGAGCGCGCAGGCCTCAACCCCTACGTGCTGGAAATGGCCAATCTCAGGGAACAGTGCAGTTGGGTCCACCAGAAGGAACCGGGCGCCGCAACGGCCAAAGCCGTGGACCTGGTGAGAATGGCGGTGGCCAGGGCCTCCCGCCTGGAACCGCTCCAGAGCCGAAAGATACCCCTGGCAAAGCTTGGAATTCGGCCCGAAAGGCTTCGACTCGAATGGGTAAGCGCGGCCGAAGGCATCCGGTTCGCCGCTTTGATGCAGGAGATGGAAACCCTCCGGATGGGGGTGACATCGGAAGAAATTGGTCAGACGGTGCGGGCCCTGGCGGAAAAAGCAGCCAAAACCGCCCCGGCTGTATAGCGCGCGAAGGTTGCACCATTGCAAAAGCGCTCGGGCTTGCAACCCGCGGGTCAGGGAAGCCGGCGCCCCTGCAAGCCGCGAGAAGCTGATCAGACCTTCCGGCCAGCTCTTTTGTTGAACGGAGCGGACCCGGCGCCTGTCGAGCCTGCAGGGCGAAATGTCCATTGCCTGTGCACGGTAAAATTCCATACGAAGACACAGCCGGTAGTGAATACCTGAGCGGATATGTACCTGAGCTGAAGCTTGCCGATGCACAGACTCATAATAAACGTATTTAGCAGAAGCCCGGCGCCAGAGATTATACAGAACATTATCATGGTTTTCCCGTGAGCGTTTGTTGACTTGAATGTGACCTTATAGTTCAGATAATAATTAAAACAAACGCTGGTCAGGAAACCCGCAACTGATGACGCCACCGGGTCGAAGCCGAATACCTGGACCAAAAAAATGAGTACGGAGAAGTGAATGACGGTGGCCAGTGCGCCGACGCAGGCAAACCTCCACAATTGGTGGAAAAGAGCATCCCTTTTCCCGATGGGCCGTTGTATCAGTCTTGACCACAGGCCGGAAAAAAACGCAGTAAACAGGCCAGATTCCATTCTATGAAAATCCTATTCAGGAAAATGCGGACTTTAAAAAGCCGCTGAAAGCGCAAGGCGCCCTCATATCACATAACTTAGCGGATGACAATAGACTGGCCTGTTTGGCCCAGGGGCATTTGGTTCAGCCTTGATCTTGATGTAAGACCGGCGAGTTACGACCTGTTCTGGATCGTGGGGCGAGAATAGATCGATGGTGCTGCAGGGTTGAGGTGCAGGCTCCCAGCCGCAACACGATTTGGGCGCGTCCTCAGCCTCCTCCGCGTGCTTTTGAATCCACCGCGGAGACGCCGAGATCGCAGAGAAAAGCGCAAGGAAAGGGCAAACCAACAAATCGGTCTCGAATCGCAGGCATTTTCTGTGAAATTCTCTATTTTTCTTAACCTCTGCGCGCCCTGCGTCTCTGCGGTGAATTCTTTTTTTTGACACTCTCCATGGAAGGGCGGGCGCCGCTTTTGCGCCACCCTATCCATATTTCCGAATTCAACTAATTCCTGGAGACACTGGATGGATTATAAAATATCAACATGCCGATATTATAGGCAATAATCGGTGCCAGCCGTCCCTTTGCCTGCTCCTGTCGACAGGTGAGGATTGCCACACAGTTGACAGGCTCAACCGGCGAAGTTAAGTTCTTCCTAACAGAGTTCGGAAGCCTAAAAAAAGCGTTTATGAGCGCGGTCGAACCCTGAACAAAGTAGGAGGTTGAGATCATGATGACGATGAGAATGAATAAAAAACTGATTATGGGGTTGGCTGTGGCAATGGTGCTCGTGAGCGGCGCTTTCATTAACGCCGGCGCTCAGTGCGCCACCTGCTTTCCCAGGATAAGCGCCGCTGTTGCGCGTCCGCCCTTGAATGCAAGCTGCCAGGGCGCTTTTCACTACGGCCCCGAAACCCCTATCCCCATGGGCACAGTCGGCGGCGCCGCGGGGGGGTAATAAGCTTGTGACCCTAATCGGCGCAAAGAGGAGCTGTCGCCTGACATTGCAACTTTGAAAAGATATTCCGGCCTTCGGGGTGTACCCGGGGGCCGCCGTATTTTCGGGCTCAATGAGCGAAGACCTTACATTCTAGAGCGGCTGTTCTTGTTGGGCACTTTCCACAAAGATAAATTGTCGGGAGGCCGCTGGTTAGGCGGATGGCAGGCGCGCGCGCCGATGCGCTACTTTCTTGAGGCCCCGAAAGGAATGCGCCGCTGATTGACAGCGGCGCATCCTGGAACTGCGGCTTACGCTCCCGAGGGAGCGTAACACCTGAATTGCTCGATCAAAGCTTACTACTTGTACCAGTCGCACGGATTTCCGAGCGGAACTACGAGGCGCAGCATCGCCCAGTCGCCGCCAACGTCGGAAGTCGTGGAAATGGCAAAGTTGTAAGTGAACAGCAGGCTGCAGGGACCAAAGTTGTAACCGACGATGGGGCCGGCCGTTATGTTTCTTTGTTCGGTACCCTGAAGTTTCCCGTAGACGCCGTCAGGATTGCTAAACGGACCACCGCCAACGCCCTTGTCATTATAGACCTGGCTTTCCATTTCGGCGCCAAGACCAAAAGTCCATTTGCCGCAGGTGTAGGTCGCGGTATAGTCAAGCGCAATCTGGTCGCCGTTCTGGTAGTTGATGTCGGTGTCCTTGGTCCAGAAGGTGTACTGGGCTTCGACACTGATGTTCCACCCGGCGTACAGCCAGCTAATGCCAAGAGTAGGCGTAAAGGTGTACTCATCGTTGCTCGACCAGGCGTAAAGACCTCCGCCTTGTGAATTCGAGAATCGACCACCGGCATAATGAGGGGGGTTTTTGGCTGCAAAGCTGTCTGAGACCGAGTTCGTTCCGTCGTTCAAGCCGATCGCCAAAGAAGCGGCAACATGCAGATCGCACGGGATTTCCCACGACAGAATGAACGGAACCAGAATGGTATTGTACGCGCCCCACTGGGTGCCGTTAGGTCCCTCCCCAGCCACCCTGAAGGTCGTCACGTCGAAAGGTTCGGCGATAGCACAGGCGTAGGTTGCGCCGAGAATCGGGCAAATACCAGGGTTCCACAACAGGATGGGAACATCGACGTAGCCTTGAATCTTGAGCCCGTCTTTGTTGCCGTTCTGGTCATAGTGATTCCAGTTGCCGGTCCAGTAGAAGTCGTTTACGAAATAGAGCCCTGGAGGCGGTACATGCCCGTTGGCAAGACCTTCATCAGCGCCACGAAGGTGCCAGTCCCAAAGTTCTTCCGAGAATGCGGAACTGACCATGGTCAAAACCGCGAGGCAAACACAAACAGCCATCAAAAACTTCTTCATCTCTTCCTCCTCGAAGTGAAAAACCAACATTCTTTCAAAACAGGGCCAGCGAATCGCGCCCCTCCAACTGGTTCTGCTTTGCGCCCCTCCATGGGGACCGCCTCCCTCCACCTCCTTTCAGCCCATGAGTCAGTTCACGCCGGCGAAAACGATGGCGAAATTACCCCAATCCCGCTACCAACACCGGCCAAGCTACGAAATGGAACTCAGCAACTCCCGCCAGAGTACTGCCCCTCTCGGCATAAGTCACTGCGTCTCACTCCCTATAACACTTTTGTCAGGTAGTCAAATTAAATTTTGTAAAAAAACTTATTACAAAAGGTCTCGTTGTTTCCAGGGCAGGCCGCAAATATATAATTTTTAAGGCAGTTATGTTTCAAGAGCCATGATGCCATCCAGCGCCATACGCACCAGGCGTCGGGAAAAGGGTATTTCGCCTTGCCGGCAAAGCGACTGCCGCGGTCATAAAGGATATGGGCGTGCCCAAAACGGACCATTCCCAGATTTTTGATTCGTGAAGAGTTCTCTCTTGTTAAACAAGCATCGGGTTGGCAGACTAAATAGAAGTAGCGCCTGAGATTGCTTTTGAATAGGAGAAAATGGGAAACCAGGCACATTGGAGGGACCTATGGGAGTGCTTGCTTTTTCCACGATTTCGCGAGACAGTCCGGGGATCCGACAGAGGCTGGAGAGCGGTATACCCGAGATTTTCGGACGGTGTGCCGCGCTGGGTGGAGGGCATGCTTCGCATGAAAATCCCTCGGACATTGCATGGACGTTTATTGTCACTTTGGATTTTATCCCCTGGATGTGGCGCCGGGTACCGGCAAATTGCTCAGCGCCCATCCCATGAGCGGGCCGATGTGGACCTCGGGACACTCGATATCTGTCCGACCAGGGGAACGAATGAAGTACTTTCAATTTTACACCGATCCAAAACCGGGCAGGCGCAATCCGTATGGCGAAGAGAAGGCGAGAGCCAGGATATCGTGATATACTTATTTCAATTTCGATGAAACGCCGATGTCGAGAAGACGCGGGAGTTCGCCCAGGTTTTTAAAAAGGTTCTTTTCAATACACGAAAATTAGGAATTTAGCGATGGGAACTGAAGATGTCATCATTAAACCAGTGATTTTATCTGTAGTTGTGCCCGTTTACAACGAAGAGGCAGTTGTTGAGATCTGCTACAAAAGGACGTCCGCGGCCTTGAGTTCGATTGAAGCTAAACATGAGATAATTTTTATTGACGACGGAAGCTCGGATTCAACTGTCTCTAAGGTGCGATCTCTCCATCAGTTGGATTCCAGGGTGAAACTCATCTGTTTGAGTAGAAACTTCGGGAAAGAAATAGCGGTCTCCGCGGGACTCGACTTTGCTTCAGGGGAAGCCGTCATCGTATTGGATGCAGACCTTCAGGACCCCCCGGAGTTGATCCCGGAAATGGTCGCAAAATGGCGCGAGGGGTATGACACCGTTTACGGAAAACGTGCGAACCGGGAGGGTGAAAGCCATCTGAAAAAGCTGACGGCGAAGGTCTTCTATCGCGTCATGGCGCAGATGTCTCATATTAACATCCCCGAGGATACAGGCGATTTTCGACTCCTGAGCAGAAGAACGATAGAAGCTCTGAAGCTTGTTCGAGAGCAGCACAGATTCATGAAAGGACTGTTCTCATGGGTCGGTTTTCGGCAGACCGGGCTGGTGTACAATCGCGAACCCCGCATCGCAGGTCGTACCAAATGGAACTACTTTAAGCTCTTCAACTTTGCAGTCGAAGGGATCACATCATTTAGCCACGTGCCTATACGGATTGCCAGCTATTGCGGCCTTTTCACTTCGATACTGGCGCTTCTGTATGCCGTTTTTCTCATTTTGCGGACCCTCATATTTGGCAGAGACGTCGCCGGGTACGCCTCTCTCATGGTAGCTATTCTCTTCTTCAGCGGCTTGCAGTTGCTCTTTCTCGGGGTACTTGGCGAATATCTGGGGCGTACATTCGACGAGGCCAAAAGAAGACCTCTTTACCTGATCCAAGATATTGTCGGGTTGTCTACTAACGAATTGGTTTTTCTTTCTGAAAAGGGTTTTCACGGGGAACGAGACAGGCTTCCGTTGTCTCAGGAGAATCGCTGGTAAACCTGGTAATCTCCAATCACTTGCACAAGCACGTAGGAGTCAAACAGGGTATCGGACAGAAACTTCAAGGCATCCGGATGGCCGCTGAGATACCTGACGCACAACGGTTTAACGACGAACAGGGGTTTTTGGGAAAACACCTTCACCAGCTCGGACCTGGGAGTGTCGGAGGGCCCACCCATAGCATGGAGCAAGAATTCTTTGCCAATGTTATAAGGATGGGCGGACATCCTGGACAGGGGCCGGCCGCCGTTCAGCCAGTACACGATAGCCTCTTCCATCATGAAAACCGGCCGGTTATCCGGGTTTACCTTCTTCAGGTATGAGGCTATGTTGTACCCCGGTCCGTAGGAAAGAGGTTTGTGGGCCGCAGCCCTGGCAATCACCGGCCGGTAGGCGTTTATTACCCTGCCCCCCGGTACTACCAGCCATGCGGCGCAGGCCAAACAAAGCACCGCAGCGCCCCCCCTGTCAATCACCCAATCCATGAAACAGGCAGCTATTACCGCAGTGAACGGAAGCAACTGGATCAGGTACTGTTCATAGGCTGCGCCGGACTTCAGGATCGAGGCGCCTGTGGCCAGCATAAAGGCAAGGATGGTCAGCAGCCTTTTTTGCGTCTGTGGAGCAAGAGTTCTCCACCCGAGGCCGATAGAGAGCAAGCCGCCGCAGAAGCTCAAAAGTATCAAGGAGTTCAACAGAAAGTAATGCCAGTTGCCAAAGCGGCTCAGGTGTTCCAAGAGAACCTGCGGGGGCGTCCCCTGAAAATTCGAGTAGGCAAGCGCCGCGCGAATACACGTGTCATAGAGCAAGTCCACCTTGCCCGCTATCAGGTATGGGATGAGGGACAAGACCACCGGGACCGCCCCTCCCAACGCGTAGGCCGCGAGACGCCGGACCGGCGTGAGAGAAGAGCTTACGAACCGGGGATGCACCAGGAACACGCACCCCAGCAGCCCAACATAGGCCAAATTGAGCCGAAACATACAGGCAGTGGAAATCAGAAGACCTGCCAGAAAGAAGTCCCGTATGGCAAGGTCTTCGCCCAGGCATAGAAAGGCTGCCGCTGAGAAGGGCAAAATGGCTACGACTTCGCTACTGGTGGTAGCCCCATCGCCCGTAAGGGTGGCATAGACGATGAGAAGCAGTGCGGATATCAGTCCCGTTCGCCGGTTTCGGACCTTTTCTCCGATAAGAAAGACAAACCAGGCTGCCCCCATAACGCAAAACGCTCCGGCCAGGCGAATCATTGGAATCGATTTGGCCATCAACTGGAGGGCCGCATAAAAAAAATACAGGAGCGGCGGCTTCACGTCCCACAAAGTCACGTAAGGCAAATGCCCTTTAAGAAGCTCATGACCAACCAAAATAAAAGTGCTCTCGTCCAGATCGACTTCCGGGAAAAAGAACGGAAAGCGAATGAGCAAGGTGATAGCCGCAAGAATAATAAAACAGGCTCGCCTGGACATTCTTTCATCGTCTCCTTCAAAAACGCTTGTAAATAACAAATTCACCAATTTCCCGGACCGGTTGGTAGTTTTTAAAAAGCTCTTCAGACAGAAGCGTGGATGCCTTGGGGTGTGCTCTCAGGTACCACACGGCGGTCGGCTTGACGATAAACTCGGGTTTTTTGTCCAGGATGGCCGAAAGTTCGGAGTAAGTGGTGGTCGAAGGCCCGTCGAGCACCTTCATTTCGTACTCTCGCCCTATATTGCTGGGAGTGGCGGCCTCTCTGGTAATGGGCTTGAGGCCGAGAAGCCATTCGGCCATCTGGGCGTCCATAAAGTAGACGGGCTTATTCCCCGGATTTACCGTTTTGAGATATTCCGCGATCTCAAGAGTGGAACCGTAAACAAGCCTTTGACCGGCCATGGCCCTTGACAACACGGGTTTATAGGCGGAGCCTATCTGATAGAAGGACAGTATAAGATAGAGAAAGGAGAGCGGCAAAATTAGCGACTTCCATCGGGTATCGAGAAGTCCATCGAGAAGAAAAGCACAAAATATGGCAGTAAAGGGTAAAAGCTGAATGAGATAATGTCCGAACGCGGGACCGCTCTTGAGTATGGACACCGCGGTCGCCCCGGCGAAAACCGCCAGCATTGCCAAATAAGATTTCGTCGAACCAGAAATTTTTTTCATCCCGCAAAAAAACCTGGGCGCTCCAAAGGTCAGGCAGGCCAGGATGGGAAGATTCACCAGCAGGCTGCCAGGCTCGAAGGCCGTTTCCACATACCTGTTCATTGCCGTTATCAATGACATTTGAGAATTGGCATAACTCAGGGGCGCGTAAATCATGGCGATGAAAAAGAGGTGTTCCTTCCCGGCAACAGCAAAGGGCAGAAAACAAAGCGCCAGCGGGATGACTCCTCCCGCGACGTAAGAACATATCCTGGCGGAAAAACCGGCATGAGGACGCACAAATCTGCCGCTAAGCAGCAGCAAACCTCCGGCAATCGCTACGTATCCCAGATTGAGGCGAATCAGGCAGGCCAGGGATATAAAGAAGCCGGCAAAGAAAAAGTCCCTGGCCCGCACCTCAGTTTTTAACATTACCAGCATCGCCGCAGTAAGAGGAACCACCGCCACTATCTCGGAAACAGTTCCGGCCCCCGACTCGCTCAAAGTGGAAAAAATTATATAAAATAACGCCGCTATAAAGCCTGCCCGAGCCCCCCTCAATCTCTCGGCGCAAAGAAATATCAGCCAGGCCGCGCCAAATGCGCAGAGCAACCCGCCCAACCTGATGGCCAGAATGGATTTGCCGAAAACAGCTATCGTGGCCGCAAAGAAATAGAACAAAAGAGGGGGCTTCAAGTCCCACAATTTGTCGTAGGGCAGGTTCCCGTCAACGATGTCCTGCCCCATCAGGGCGAAAGAACCCTCGTCCGGGTCTATCACGTCATGGAAAAAAAAAGGGAGCCTGACCAGGAGAGTGATAGCGGCAACGATAAGCAGAAGTTTTACTCTTGTGGACCCTTGCATTATCTCCTTCTGTTCTTTTTAGAAATCCAACAGCCCGCAATCATTGCCAATAGGGCCTCCGCAAAGATCGCTTATAGCCTCAAGCACGGGCGGTGTCAAACGGATAGAACCAGCGGCCCGGGCAAAACCATCGTTTCTAATGGTACAGGCAGGCTGAGAGCGTAAAAAGCAAAACCTCGGTTATTTCGTTGGTCGAACCCAACACATCCCCGGTTACCCCCCCAAGACTCCTGTGAGCCAGGCCTCGGACGAACAGACCGCTCACCACGGCAGACACGAGCAGAATCGGCGCCTCTTTTACACCGGGCGCCAGGGCGAAGAGCACCGCCAGGAACGCGGCAGCCAGAAGCGAGCCGCCGGTAATGTATTCCATGCCGGCCCTGGCCAACCCGGAGGAGCGGGCACAGGAACTCTTGTAGGCGCACACCACGATGGCAAAGCGGCCCAGCGCCGGGACGGTGGCCAGGACCAGCCAGTTTCCAGTCTCGATCAGACTGTAGATGGCGCAGGTCTTCACCAGGAGGGCCAAAATAAGGGCGAGGGCGCCAAAGGCGCCCGTCGCGCTGTCTTTCATGATCTCCAACCGTCTTTGGACCGTATATCCCCCGCCCAACCCATCGGCCAGGTCGGCCAAACCGTCCAGGTGAAACCCCCGGGTCACCAGGGTCGTA
This sequence comes from Syntrophobacteraceae bacterium, assembly GCA_031292195.1. Lineage (GTDB taxonomy): Bacteria > Desulfobacterota > Syntrophobacteria > Syntrophobacterales > Syntrophobacteraceae > SbD1. Next base: position 14,780 of record JARLHP010000162.1, on the reverse strand, counting down.
AGGACGCACGCCCAGGCGGCAAGAAGAGCGGGAGGCATCACCGAATGCAGCAGCCGGACCGCAATATAAGCCACCAGGCCGACGATGAATCCCACGATCGGAAAGCAGGCATAACTGCCTCCCGAATCGGAGGCGGTAATCTCCCCCGAAACGGGCAGCCGAAAGATGGTCAAAAAAGAAAGAGCAACTGCAAATCTACGCATAAACATCATCCACTAAGGACACTCATAAAATCATCCACTAAGGACACTAAGGTTTCACGAAGGACCACCAAGGAAAGAAACGGCACAAGTTCTTGGATCCTCGCTCAGTTCGCAAATCGCTTCCACTCCAACTTCCCATAACTCCCGAAGTTAATCAGGATACCCACTCTCAGCCCACTGGCCTTAAGATAATTGATAACCTGCGATTCCTCACTGCTCGATAACCGTTCAAGAGCTTTCAGTTCAACGATGATTTGTCCATAGCATACCAAATCCGCGATGTATCCCTTCCTTAACGCTCTCCCTTTGTAAGAGATCGCTAGTGTCTTCTGAGCTTCGAAGGGGATGGAGCGTTCCCGCATTTCCATCTCGAATGCTTCCTGGTAAACAGGCTCCAGGAAGCCAGCGGGCAACTCCCGATGAACCTCGATGGCCGCCCCGATGATGGCATAGACTTCGTCTTTAAAAATCAACTCGCCCATTTCTTCGTGTCTCTTCGTGTCCCTTAGTGCTCTTAGTGGATAGCTTTTATTTTGAGGTGGACACCCCGGCCTGCTCGAAAGTGAGCACTTCATTGAAGACACGCACCGCACCCTCGATCACGCCCATGGCCAGGGCGGCGCCGGTGCCTTCCCCGAGGCGCAGTCCCAGGTCGAGAATAGGCGCCAGCCCCAGGAAGTCGAGCATCTTGCGGTGGCCGGACTCCTCCGAACAATGCCCGGCGAAAGCATAATCGACAGTGGCCGGACACAAGGCGTGAGCGACCAGCGCCCCGGCGGTCGAGATGAACCCGTCGATCACCACCGGGCGCTTGTGGTATGCCGCCGCCAGGACGCACCCCGCGATGCCCCCGATTTCAAAACCGCCCACCTTGGCCAGGGCATCCAGACCGTCCGCCGCGTCAGGGCTATTGATCTCAATTGCCCGCTTCACCACTTCGCACTTGTTGTCCATGGCGGAGTCACAGATTCCCGTCCCCCGCCCCACCATTTCATTGACCGGCTTTCCAGTGAGTACCACGCCAAGGGCGGCAGAGGGGGTAGTATTTCCGATGCCCATATCGCCCGTGCCGATCATCTGCACGCCGGTTGCAAAAAGTTCGGAGGCCAGTTCGAAGCCGTGAAGGATGGCTTGTTCGGCCAGGGCACGGGTCATGGCCGGTCCCCGCGCTATGTTCCCGGTGCCCCGGCCCACCTTGCGAATATGGAACCGGTTGCGGAATTCGGAAGCCCCGGGGTCGATGTCCGGAATGATCCCCATGTCCACCACCAATACTTGGGCGCCGGCGTTTCGCGCCAGGACGTTTATGCCTGCGCCGCCCCGCAGAAAGTTCTTGACCATTTCCCCGGTTACTTCCTGGGGAAAGGCGCTCACCCCCTCGGATGCCACGCCGTGGTCTCCCGCCATGACCATGAAAGCCCTCGACGAAACGTCAGGCCGGAGGGTTTGCTGAATTCCGCAAATACGCTCCGAAATTTCGTGCAGCCGCCCCAGGGCACGTGGCGGGATGGCAAGCTCCATCGTGTGCCGGCGCGCCTTTTCCACCCACTCGCTGTCTACAGGTTCAATCTTCTTGACGATCTCTTTCAGGTTCATCCCCGTTTCTCCTTTCTTGCAATTTCGAGCATTCTGTCGCATGATTGCGTGAGATCTTCGAGTGAGAAAACCTCGAGTGAAAGACCCCCGCGGTATTCTTCCAAAAACTTACAGATGGTTTTCCATTGCGCATCAGGAACGTGACCAAGTCCCTTATGATCTTTTCCTTTATCCACACCGTGCAGGTGCGCCATCGTAATCGAGCCGAAAAACAAAGTCGTCTGCTCGGCAACATCGTGGCCGTAGCGAAGCAGGTGGCCGATGTCGAGGCAGAGCGAAAGGTTGAAAGCTTCCACAAAAGGCTGGATGCGCTGCAGAGGAAACTCCAGGTTTTCGACCGCTACCTTCCGCAAATCCATCCCGGCAGCCTGCAGGACCCGCAGCGATTCAAAGACCCGATCCGACCATGCCGAAACATCCGGTTCAACCTTTTTATCGGCCTTCCTGCTGTCCAGGTGCAAAACATAGCAGGTGGGGTCGAGCTCCAGGGTCCTGTCATAAAATTTCAGCGCGCTCTCACAGAACCTTTGCCTCAGAGCCCGGTCAGGGTCTGCCAAAAACAGGTCCGAAGGCAGATGAACATTATATGTTACGTCCAGGTCCGATGCGACCCGAGCCATCTCGCGCACCTCGGCCGACGTCGGTAGATTGTCTTCCCGCCCGCTTTCGAACAGAACCAGTTCGATTTCGTCGAGGTATTTTCCCAGGAACTTAACGTTGGGCAAAATCGCGTCCGGAATAATGTAGGATGTGGTGGCCAGGCGAAAGGGAAAAGAGCCCTTGAGGTTTGGCAGACTGCCCCGGGGGACAGGGCAAGGGCAACCGCGGTTGAAAGCCGACGCGAGTTCCTCCTGCATCCCGGACAGCAATTCTTCGGTCCGGTTAGCCTGCGGGGGAGAGGAGAATCCCTCGGCAAGACTCAGCAGCCTTTTGAAAATCTCGACCAGCAGATCGTTGACCCCGCGGTAAGGCTCGTTTCCGGCAGAGTCCCCCGCCCAGTGAATGGGTGAAAAAGTCTTCCCCATTTCCCGCAACACGAAATGGCAGACCTTTTTGGCCACCGAGGCCAGCCACCCGGTCCTTGGGTCCCGGTAGAGCAGTCGCCCCTCGAAACCAAACAACCCCTGAGGGGCGAGCAGGTTTTTTTCCAGGGCCTCATGGTAGCCGACCGTCCCCTCCAGCGCTATGAATTCATGACAAAGCAGGTTGGCCGTCCTTCCGAGGCGGTCGAGAAGCCGGTTACGTTCCAGAAATTCCAGGTTCATCCGAACGTCTTCGATCGAGCTTTGACCATCGAACATGATAAAGCCGATCTCCGGCTCGATGCCGGCCTCACGCACGGCAGCGACGGCCTGTTCATTGGAGGCGGCGCTGGTGTGCTTGCCGATCCGCTTCAAAACCTCCGGCCTGCAGCTCTCGATGCCCAGGAGCAAGCGATTGAGCCCCGCCTTCACCAGCTCTTTCATGAGCTCCGGCGTAACATCGTTTGCCCTGGTCTCCATTCCAAAACTGATTCCCAGCTCGGCCAGTCGATGCGCCAGCTCGAACGCCCTTTCCTTCCCCGCTTTGCCGGGTCCCACGAAATTGGGATCGACGAAGTAAAAGTCCCTTTTACCCAGTAAAACCAGCCGGGAAATTTCGGAGGCTATGTTTTCCGGCGACCGTCCCCGCCAGGTGGACTTCCCGAAATCGAGGGCCGGGATGAGGCAGAACGAGCAATTGTTGTAGCAGCCGCGGCTGGCCAGGATGCTCACGGTCTCTTCCGCCGCCACAGAAGGCCGCAGAGGAAAAGGCAGTTCGTCCGGCGATTCGATAGGGGACCGCACCCCGGTAAAGGTGGCCTCGCCGTTTATTCTAAAGGCGATTCCTTTAATTTTGACAGCGTCTGCCTTCCCGATATGGTGCGTAAGCTCCACCAGGGTTTGTTCCGGTTCCCCCGCCACCACGTAGTCGACCGCGCCGCAGTAATCGAGGATCTCTTTCCACACCATCCCCGGGAAAAAACCGTAAAGGCAGATCGGCGCCTGGAATCCGCGCTCCTTAAGTTCCGAGAGCATCCGGAAAAGCGCATCCGTACCCTCCCAGGAATAAACCGCGTGAACAGCCAGAAGGTCGGGCGGGGGACTTTTCGCCAACCGCCCGAGGGCCTCCTCGAAAGGCAGCCGAGTCGCATCGACAATGTCAACCTCGAAGCCCGCACGAACCAGGGCGCCTCCCGCATAACCGGTCATCAGGCACGACCATAGCGGCGTGTTGGCTATGTCGTTAAAGTGTGCCTCCGAGATCTCCCTCGGATGCTCCAGCAGAAGAATGCGCATTCAGGTTCCAGTCCTGTTTCCCGTTTTCAAGATAACTTTCGGCCCCGCGTCTCATGCACAGCGCCGTCAATTCGTGGCGCAGACCGTCCCGGGGCGGCGGGTTGAAATAGGTTGGATAAAGCAGATCGAGCCTCGGATCGATCAAGCGCTCCCGCAGGACCTTCTCGGTAAGAGGGGTCCCCGGGTAAAGCCTGAGGTTATTGATTACCACGGCCCCCAGATTTCCTCGCGAAGCATGAAGCGTAAAGAGGTTATCGAGCAATCGCCGGGTCTGGTCGACCGATTCCCCGTTTTCGCCGGGCAGATTTACCAGAAAATGATATACGGTCAGTACGCCGCTTTCAGCGGCAAGTCTTGCGGCCTTCTCGATTTGTTCGATGCTCAGGTTTTTCCCCAGGATTTTCAGCGTATGCTCCGAGGCCCCGTCGGCTGAAAAATAGAGGGTTGTAAGACCGGCCTCGCGGTAAAGCTCCAGAGCTTTTTCCGAAAGAAAGTCCTCACGAAAAAAGCCCGTCCAGCCTATCTCCAATTTTCGCCTCAGGATCTCCCGGCAAACTGCCTCGAGGTGTTCTGCCGGCTCATTTATCACCGCATCGGTGAAATGAACGCTTTTAATGGAGAAATCTCTTTGCAGAATTTCGAGTTCATCGACGATCGACTCCACCCTTCTGAGGCGAACGCTCCGCCCCTGGAGCACCGGATAGAGGCAATAGCTGCAGTTGTTCCAGCACCCGCGCTTGGTCTCGACACCCATGAAGGCCACATAGCGGTTCCGGCTCAGATAGCGGCCCGGATCGAATAGTCGCCAGTCGGGCAGAGGCAGGGAGTCAAGGTCCAGGCAGTGGGAAACCCGACCGCTGCCCCATTCCAGTCGGCCATCTTTTCGCCATAAAACACCCGGGACTCCGCCGGGGTTGGAGAGGTTTTGAAGCAGCGCGGGCAACAGATTTTCCGCCTCGCCCACCACGCCGATGTCGGCCTCCGGCACCTCCTCCATGAGGCGGCGCGCAAAAAGGGTAAAGGCCGACCCGCCGAGCAGTGTGACGGCCCGGGGAGCGTGCCTCCTGAGCAGTGTTGCCAGGGTCTTGAGATGGGGGACAAACGAAATGAGATTTCCGGCCAGCGGATCCAGGTTTCGGAAGGAAACCGCGGCCACATCGGGCCGGAACGCTTCCAGTTCGCTCGCCAGGGCCGGCCACGGAAATGGATCGAGGTTGAGGTCCATACCGCGGACTTCATGCTCGGGGCCGATTACCGCCGCAAGTTTTGCAAGACCAAGCGGAAAAACCATCTCGCCGCAATCATACGTCGAGACTGCCTGGATGAGCAGAATCCGCATACCGCCCTTTCCTGTCGAAGAGCACAAGCCCCACGTACTTCACATAGCCTTGCCTGTGCGTAACCGGGTTAAGAGAAAGACCTGCCCGACGGGCAGTCTCGTAGACGTCCACTCCGCAAGCCTCGAGCGATGGCCGGGCTCTTTGCGGAAACCGGCACCGGCCGTCCTGCGGGCACGAGGGGCAAACCGGGCACGGGCCCGCCCCGAAGGCCAGCGCTTCGTAATATCCCCGCAGGAATAACGATCTTTCGAGCGCCAGCAGCTGGTCGTGAAAAAGCTCCGAGGGCGGGGAACCCTGAACCAGCAGAGCGTGCCGGTACCCGGAGATCAGGTCCCGCATTTTCTCTTCGTCCGGAGAAAATGGCGGACATTTTAGAGAGGTTTCATAGCGACCGCAGCCAAAGCGGCACTTGAGGCGCACCCAGGCTTCGACCGCAATGCTGCCGGCATCGATTACCCGGGCGAAGGAAAACCCGGCCCGGATGGCTTGTGATTCCAGCATCTGCGCGCTGCAAACCTCCCGGTTTTCGCCGGCGGGTCCGGCCTTTGCCAAAAAGATCGACGTGTCGGTTTCAAGGTGGAAAAAATTGACGTTTTCGAGCCCCGCCGAGTGCAGCAGGTCAAGCATTTCTTCCAGCTTGTAGACGCGCCCGTTGTAAGTGTTCATCAGCATGTGAAGGTCGTAGAGCGCACCCTTCACCGGGTCGTTGCCGTGCCGGTCCGCCAGGTAGTCATGCACGAGGAGCGTGCCTCCCGGCGCGAGGCAGCCCGAAAAATTGGCCAGGATGGCGGCCGCCTCCGCGCACCCGTAGGCGTGAATCACGTTGGAAAGGACGATAAGATCGAAGGGCCTGCCGGCGATACACGGCTCCAGAATGGAACCCGCAACCCTTTCCACCCTCTGCCATGAATGGGGTCCCGGATAGAGTTTTCCCGCCGCGTTGAGGGTTTCCGGCAACTCGAAGAGCACGGCGCGAGCGGTTGGCCATTGTTTCACCAGCGCACGACACCATGCCCCCGCCCCGCCGCCCGCATCCAGCACCAGACCGGGCGGGGAGTCGATAAACTCTTTGACATACCCCAGCGCCTCGACGGCTTTGAGGCCGGCCTGCAGATCGAGTGCTTTCACATAAGCAAAAGTCCGCTCGCGGTACCCTTCGGGGGATTCCTCCACCGGACGCGCATTGGCGCCGGCGCCCTCCCTCACCCTGGCGGCCAGTCTTTGCCAGTGAGGAGCGAAGTAGCGCCGGTAGAGAAGAAAATCCCCCAGGTATCCCGAGTTGGACGGTGTCAGCCGGCTCGCGGCAAGGGGACCGTTCGAAAACTCTCCCTCGTGCTCCACGACCAGCCCCAATTGAACCAGGGCGCCCAGCAGCCGCGACAAACCGTCTCCATCGTATCCGGTCTTCTCGGCCAGAAGCTCCACGGTGGCGGGCGAGTCCGCCAGCAGCCCGAAGAGGTTCAACTCCAGGGAGGCAAACAGCACTTCGGAATACCAGTAGGCGGTCGCCAAGTCTTCCAGACGCTGGTAGCCTTCGAAGGCGACGTCTCCATTTTGATAAGGAAGTTTCATAGCTTTTATAGAGCCGGAGCAAGGAGCAAGTAGCAAGGAGCGAGGAGCTTCCGACTCCCCGCTCCCCGCTCCCGGCTCCCGGCTCCCCTATTCCTTGCATGTCCCGGCAAGCAGATGTCCAAAAAGGTCGGAAGAGCCCTTGTTGGCGCAAAAATCCCCGCACATGGTGCACACTTTTGTGTCCCGGGGGGCGCGGCTGTCGCGGATCTCCCTGGCCTTGTCCGGGAAAAGGGCGTGTTTGAACTGGCCTTCCCAGTCCATGTCCCTTCTGGCCTTGCTCATGGCCAGGTCCCTGGCCCTGGTGCGCTCGGGATATTTGGCGGTATCTCCTATGTATGCCCCCAGGCGAGCCACCCGGACGCCTTCGGTCACGTCTTCCTCGTTAGGCAGGGCAAGGTGCTCGGCAGGGGTGATGTAGCAGATGAGGTCCGCCCCATATCGCGCGCTGGATGCCGCCCCGATGGCCGCCACCACATGGTCGTAGCCCGCGCCGACGTCGGTTGGAATGGGACCCAGCATGTAGTAGGGGGCGTTGTTGCTCATCTTTTTTTCCAGGATGATGTTCGCCTCGATTTCATCGACCGGAACGTGTCCTGGACCTTCGACCATCATCTGGCAGCCCATTTTCCGGCCGATTTCAGCCAGTTCGCAGTTGATCAGAAGCTCCTGCACCATAGCCCGGTCGAAAGAATCCCCGATGGCCCCCGATCTCAGCCCGTTGCCCAGCGAGAGAACCACGTCATATTTTTTGAGAATCTCGACCACACGGTCGAACCTGGCGTAAAGAGGGTTTTCCCGTTTGTTTTTTTGCATCCACGCCACCATGGAAGTCCCGCCCTTGCTCACCAGTCCGCCGTAGCGGTACCCCTGCCGTTCCAGCCGCTCGATGGTGTAGAGATTTATCCCGCAGTGAACGGCCATAAAGGAGATGCCGTCCGCGCACTGTCTCTCTATAAGATCGAAAAGCAGCTCCTCGTCGAGCTTGTTGGGGTCTCCATAGCGGTGTGCGGCCTCGCAAAAGGCCTGGTAGAGAGGCACGTTCCCCACCGGAAGGCTAACGGCCGCAAGCACTTCCCGGCGGACCTTGTCGAGATCCCCGCCGACGGAAAGCTCCATCAGGGTGTCGGCGCCGGCGGCCTCGGCAGCTCTGGCTTTTCGCACTTCCGCATCGATATCCACGATGTCGGTCGAAGTGCCTATACTGGCGTTCACCTTGGTGCGAAGTCCCGTTCCTATGCCCACGATGCTGCAGGGACGCCGGGTGTTTAGCGGGACCACGATCTGGCCTTCGGCTATTCTTTGGCGAATTAAAGCGGGCTCCAGTTCTTCCCGCGTAGCTATCTCTTTCATCGCGTCGGTAATTACGCCGCTTACTGCCAGTTCGACTTGGGTAGCCATGATTTTTCTCCTTATCCGCGAGGATACATTGTCCGGGCGCGGGGGCAAAAAAAATCCCCCGGCGCGCAATTCAAGCGTCAGAGGATTTGCCATCTCCCCGGGGCAATATACCGAATGCCAGGTCTTCTGACTCTCGGATCGACCTACCGGCCGCGCCTTCCCACCCGTAAATCCATGGGCAGTGGCTTCCTGCGGCTTTCGTCCCCGATCACAGCGGCGGGTCCGTACCGGTATTTCACCGGTTTCCCTTTTATGGCTCGTAAGCCGGCATTCGGGCGTAAACTTTTGTCGGTCCTTCTAATACGAGACCCGGGAGGTCTTGTCAAGAGCAGACCGGCGCGCGGAGTAAAGCGGCGAAGGGCGCGCCGGATTCTTTCATTGCTCCGGGGCCCATCCCCCCGGCCATTTCGTGCCGGCGGCAATTACCAAGTCGGGTATTTGCACAGCCAATTCGGCACCCTGGAATATTGCATATATGCCCAGAAATGCTATAAGTACAACGTGTAAGTTTAGTCGCAAGACACAAACGGAGGAGGGCCCCGATGGATGTGAAAAAAGCCGTATCGCTTGCGAAGAACTACCTGGAGGATCTTTTTGCCGACGAGAAGATCTACAACATAGGCCTTGAGGAAGTCTCTTTTAACGACCAGACCAAGACGTGGAGTGTAACCGTTGGCTTCTCCCGACCCTGGGATGAGCCTCCCAATTCCTTGGTTTCAATTGCACGCCATATTGCCTATCCCGCCCGCTCATATAAAGTTGTCGAAATTGTCGATGCAGGTTCAACGGGAGAGGTTACAGCCGTAAAAAACCGGGAAATAAAATCGTGAACGGAATGGACCTGATCGTCGACACAAACCTGCTTGTGCTTTTTGTCGTGGGGACAACCGACCGTAACCTCATCGCAAGGCATAAGCGCTTGAAGGCTTTTTCCGACGACGATTTTGATCTCTTGTGCGAAATAATAGCCTGCTCGCGTCAGGTTTTTGTAACACCGAACACTGTAAGCGAGACCTCGAACCTGCTGGGGCACATCGACGAACCAGCTCGAACCCGGATATTCGAGACCTTTCGCGTCCTGCTTTTGACAACACCTGAAGAATACGTCGAGAGCGGTATCGCGTGCAATGCTCGGGAGTTTCTCCGGCTTGGTATAACCGACTCGGCATTGCTGCACATTGCAGACGAATCCCGAACGATCCTTACGACTGATCTGGATCTATATCTTTCCGCCTTATCTCGGGGCTTGGTTGCCCACAATTTTAACCACCTGAGAGAACTTCGATTATAGCCGGCAAGGTCTTCATCTCAACCTTGCCTTCCCCTCCAGGCAGAACAAGGATGCCGCATTTCATGGCGGTTTATCCCCGTTCGGCGCCACAGCCGTATCTGTTTGGGTAAGCATAAAGACGGCCCGCTTATCTATGCCCGAAATTTGGCGGCCTCGTGCGGAGGCATGAGGACAAACTCTCACTGTCCTTCGGGCGCCGGGTTATTTGCCCCCGGGAGGCAGGACCAGCTCCCTAACATCGCTCAGGCTTCTTGTCTCTTCGATCCTATCGCGCAGCAAATCGACCAAATGTTCGTCAAACCCGAAGCCCCGGCCCATTTGTATGGTCACGCCCGGGAACTTTTCAGCCTCTTCCTTGAGCATTTCCGGAATATCGAGCAGCAGGTGAATGCCGGAGTGCAAAAAATAGGGAACCACCAGCACCCTGGTTGCCCCAAGTTTTACACACTTTTCGAAAATTTCGGGAAGGTGAGGCCCAAGTTTCGACATATTGCACACCTGGACAAGCGGATAGCCGTATTTTTCGCGAAGACGCGCGGCAACCTTTTCCATGTCCTTGCCCGCCTCCGGCACCCGGCTGCCATGACCCAGAATTATCACAGCCTCCACCGGACCCGCCGCCTTGCCACTTGCCTCAGAACTGTTTTCAACCCTTGCCATAGCATCCTCCCTTCCCCCGGACCGACATTCATCTATAATGCGGTTATCCCGGCGACTTCGAATCGGAACGGGGATTTTTCCAGCCGGCTTCATTTACTCCGTACAGCCGGTTGAGGTAGCGGGCAAGCACAAACAGGTATGAGGACAGGCGGTTAAGGAACTTGAGAAGCTCCATCAGTTCCCGGTGCGCTTTGCCTTCGCTCGCTTCCTCGCAGAGGGCGGCGACGTGCCTCTCGGCCCTTCGGCATACGGTTCGAGCCACATGGGCGAGGGCGCCTGAAAAGTGGCCTCCGGGAAGAATAAATTCTTTGAGGCGGGGCAACTCGCCGTCCATGCGGTCCATAAGCTGTTCGAGGGCCTCGGTCTCGGTCTGCGCCACACTGTCGGCGGCTGTGAATCGCTCCGAATCGGGAGTGGTGGAAAGCCAGGCGCCGGCCACGAAAAGAACCGACTGAATGTGCTCGGCCTGGGACTTCAAATCGTTTCTATCCGCCGGAAAGACGGAAATCAACGCACCCAGGACGGAGTTGAGTTCATCGAGATCGCCGCACGCCTCGACCCTGGGGTGACTCTTGGTGACACGCTCGCCGCTGTAAAGGTTCGTAGTGCCTTGATCGCCTTTACCGGTATACGCTTTCACCTCTACTCCTCATCCAATGAAAGAAGATTGCGATGCAAAATGGTCTCTGCCAGCATCGTTTCGATCGCCCTTTTTGCGGGCGCAAACCCAAACCATTCTTGCAAAAAATATCACTAAGTCGGCCCGCCAACCTATCAGGGACATCCCTGTTAGTCAATGAGTTTGGCGCCCCCCTCCCGTGCAAATGGCAACCGGGAAGAAGGCTTCATGGAATGCTTTTCCCATGCCGGACATGCAAGGAGGTAACCGCGGATGTTTGAATCGCTGTGCGGCAGGGCAATCGAACTGGGCGCCCCGGGAGCGAAGCCGATCGATACCGGGAAGATTGTTTTCGACCTCAGGTCGTGTTTGAAATGGAGTTTCGGCTGCAACCGCACAATGCCCCCGACCCCGAAACCGGCCAGGAAATCGGCCCGGCCGTAGAAAAGGAGGCTATGAGGTCATGCGGGTGCATATTCGCCTTTGCAATGTTTTTGTGCGTCCTGTGCCAAACGTGCTCCTTCCCGGAACCCTGCCGCTATCCACACATGGCCCGGCCTTCCATGGACGCTTACGGCATAGACATCGGCAAAACCCTCGAACCCTTGGGCTTCAGACATTTCTTTGCCGACAGCGGTTGCTGGATTTTCACGTAACACGCTTTTTCAATATTACTGTTGTATTATAGTGACTTACGTGTTATCAAACCCCATTCCGGTTATGTCCGAAGTCAGGGCCCCGGTACGCCTCAACAGGGGAATCTCTTATACGATTTAGCGTTCAAGTGCCGATTTATGGCTCTTGCTCTTCCCTATGGGGGGCAGGGGGGGATTTTAGATCTGTTTTGAACGCAAACCGGTGTTACAACCTAAAACAAAATCCTTGCGGTACCAGCTTGGTTCCTTCCCCGGCCAATTGGACCCGGAGAGAAACATGAAATTTGCGAAAATTCTTGGCCTTCCATTGTCCGTACTAGGTTTGTTACTCTATTTCCCGCCCTTGCAACAGATTCTCGTCCACCTCATGGGAGATGGGGCGCGAGTGGGCGTAGCGATCATCTTCGCGTCCGGATGGGCTTTGTTGCTTGGCTATATCCTTTTCCAGCTGGGCATGAAAACTCGGGAAAGGGAATCGCAGGAAATATCGAGGTAGGAATAGGTATTAGACGCGTCCAAAGTTGATCCTCTCTTCTTCTCAGGCATTCCCGGTTTGGCCGGGGGAACATGACCTGCCGGCTTTCCAGACCTGAAAATCCTCACAGAGTCTTTCAAAAGGCAACGGGGAGCGAGATGGTGTCTCGCCCCCCGTTCTCTTTTTCTCGCGCTACCTGACCGTTACCAGTTCAGTAGCCTTGGCCCTGAGACCGTTTTTGTCCGTCACGATCAGAGTGAAGGGCACCTTATTATTGTTGGTGCCCGAATACTTGGCTGCCGTAAAGGAGGGGGTTGCCGATGTGGGGTCGGACAGCTTCACCGGTGTTCCTCCCGCCTGGCGCCATCTGTATGAGGCGATACCGCTGGAGGCCTTCGAGGCAGTCCCCTTGAGCTTCACGGTCTTCCCGGCGTTTACAGTCCGCTGCGAGCCTGCGACCGCTTTGGGCGCCGAACTGGCCGAACCTGTGGGACTGACGTTCACAAAGCAGAAGTCGGCGGATTTCAGGCCGAGGCTGTCGGTTACCGTCAGCATGAAGCACAGGGACGCATAGCCGTTCTTCCCTTGAGGGGCGGTGAATATGGGGGTTAACGACGCCGTATTGGACAACGTTACCGAAGGTCCGTCCAGCTGTTGCCAGAGGTAAGTCTTGATAGCGTCGGCAGAAACTGTGGGAGCACCGGTGGACGCCGTTGCATTCAGCGCCACCGCCGAACCCGCCCCTACCGTTTGATCGTGGCCCGCATTGGCTTTGGGCGCCGTGGTATACGAGGTAGACGCATTCACGATACACGTGGATGTGGACTTCAACCCGTTTTTGTCGGTCACCGTCAGCTGAAAGGTCAATGCTCCGTGACTGGCAGGAATACCAAAGGTGGTCGTTACCGAATGGGGCGCGGAAAGAGTTACTTGCGGCCCCCCGGTCTGTGCCCACTGGTAGGAAGCTATCCCCGGCCCGCCCACGTCGGTGGAGTTTGCTCCGCTCAGGGTTACCGTGACACTTTTGTCTTTTACAGTTTGCTTTGGCCCCGCATCGGCGATCGGCGGCGCTGTAGCCGCGGCAAAGCTCGCCGATATCGTATGGTTGGCCGAAACCTTGTAAAACGTGTAGGCCGTCTCTGAGCCAATCGAGGTTCCATCCACCAGCACAGAGGACACCCTGTAGCCGGCCGCCGGGGTTATGGCGAATATCTGGTTGGCCCTCCCCCTCACCGATACCGCGCCCGTAGGCGATAGTGAACCGTTTGAGCCTGCCGTAGCCGTGATCGAATAGTGCGATTGAGTGGTAAGGGCAAAAGTGGCCGAAATGGTATGGTTGGCCATTACATCGGAAAACGTGTAGCTGCTCACAGCCCCTACCGAAGCGCCGTCCACCAGCACACTGGCAATGCTGTAACCAGGGGTCGGAGTTAAGGTGAACGTCTGGCTGCTCCCCGAGTTTACGCTGACCGAACCGGAGGGAGAGACGGTGCCGTTGGGTCCGGGCGAGGCGCTGACGGTGTAGGAACTGCTGCCGCCTGTTCCTGTGCCTTTACCGGTTCCGGTGCCATTGGAAGCCGAAAATGTGGCCGAAATGCTATGAGTGGCCGAAATATTGGACAGCGTATAGCTGGCCACCGCACCCACCGATGTCCCGTCCACCTGCACCTTGGAGATCACATACCCCGTGGCGGGGGTAATGGTGAACGTCTGGCTTGCCCCCCGGGCCTTAAAAAAACTTCCGGACGGCGATATCGACCCGCCCGACCCCGCGGAAGCGCTCAGCGAATCGACGACCAGCTCAGCCGAGAGGGGACTCTGATTATTACTGCTGTCATAAGCCGAGACCACCATAAAGTAGGTTTGCAAAGCAAGGTTTTGCAGCGTGGCGGTGGTGTTGTTGCCAACGTTCTGGGTGCTCGTGTAGTTTCCCGACTCTGTGCCGTAGAGCACGTTGTAGCCCGCCACCTGGCCGGAAACCGCATTCCAACCGATCTCGGCCTGGGCGGCTGAGGCCGCCTGTGGGAAACAAATCAAAACTGAAACAGAAATTAAACACAAACAGATGGAAATTGATCTAAGTGCTCTGATCTTATTACGAAATGAAACTTCCGCCATAACGTCATCCTTGAAAGCAGACCTCTGATAAACGAGGAGGGCACGGTCCCGGACACGCGGCACAAGCCTGCGGCATTCTTTGACCTTTGCCGAACCTCGCCGCTCCAACCGCGCCAGGCGGTTGTTCCATTCCTTCTGACTTTGGTGATACGGCTGTTTCTGAGATGAATATCCCGGGCTGACTCGGATAGCAATAAAAGTGCCAAATAACCTCAAATACTGGATATCAGCGATAGCCGGGATATAATTAATTAGACGGTAATTTGTGAATTTCTAATGACTTGAAGCTATTTAAAATCGGAGTTTAAATCAGGTAAAAAAGTTTATTATGGGATGTGGGCAGGAAAATCGCAAAGAATAGATAAATAATTATAAACACCTAATATCAAATCACAATTTGCAGACATAACAGATTATTACCATATGGCGGGATACTGCGGATGCTATAGTGGCGCAGTCCCTTTTTCAGCCGAACCGAAGGCATTACCATACAGTACTGTAGGCCATAAACCACAATCTTCTGACCATTTCTTT
>JARLHP010000019.1 GCA_031292195.1 Syntrophobacteraceae bacterium | reverse complement strand
GCCCGGGTAGGCAAGGTGGCAAACCACCGCGCCTTTTTCTACAATCGCAATCCCGTTTAACGCCCTGTTGTGGCCCGTTTCGCAGTATCTGTACAATATGGCCTTCTGATCGGAATCGGGCTTTGTAAATGAACCGCGGGCAACATCGATGACCCTGGGCGCCTTACCCGCCACGCACGTCCCGGCCAGTTCCTGGTCGTGCCATTCCTTTCCGGCGGCGGGCAGCACCTTTTCTTTCATCAACGCCTCTTCGACAGGGGACAAGACGGCCGCCTTCAAATCCAATCTCGCGTCGTAGATCGTTCTTACCTGTTGAGCGAGGACCCCGACAGGGAAAAGAAGCCAGCCGCAAACCGCTATAAACGAGAGAAATCTTTTCATGCTCCGCGCCCCCCCGCTGGACTTTAGACATCCTGACTGGTTGTTCCATTCAATGGGAGAAACTCTTTTCCCCTCCAATGGCGGCCCGCTCCGGCTGGTGCCATTTCAAGGCTGGCCCGCGATCACTACCTCTGAGGACCTTCGTGTCAACTTCGGCGCCGAACATGACTGTGTCTCCCCAGTACCAAGTCGAGCGATACTCCAGTACTTCAGCTTGGAAACATGGCGCACCACACGGGTGCACATTCCCCCGCCCATCCGGCCCGCTGTGCAATGTCAGTCTGTTCTTGTTCAGGGATAAAAGTGAGTTTATATTCTAGCACCCTATTTTGTTGGATGAAACTAATTTGAAACCAACGCTTTAATTATTTGTTTATACAAACGAGAGTGTATTACTAAGACTATCATTAATTACCGAACATAGAAGGGGTAGGAAAACACCGGCGTGAAGCCAAAAATATGTCCATTATTTATGCATGTCTTGGTATTCGGGTGCGCACAGTCCGTCATTCCGGCATGTTTCCAGCCGGAATCCAGCTCTTTTTCCCTCTCAAGATACCTTGAGGCTCAGAAAGGTCCGATGTGCTTAACGGTCCTTTGGCGCCGTCAGCAGCCCATATTGTTGTCGAAGAATTTCTCGGGAGGATGCCGGTTCTCGTTGTCTCGCGATGGCGGCTTTGCCGCGCCTGGTGTGTGACCGGCAGCACCGGGTTTTTTGGGCGCCGCCCCTTCCGCGGACGTTTTTGCCGGAGAGTGTAGCATGCGCCAGGCACGCATTCCTCCATCCACTGAATAGACCACATACCCGTGTTCGGCCAGAAGATCGGCCGCTTTCAAGCTTCTGTGGCCGCTGCGGCAAATGATAACCAGGGTCTTCTCACGCGGAAACTGCCCGGGGTTCTTCTCGAGGTCCTGCAAAGGCACGTTCCGAGCTTGAGGAATCTTGCCCAGGGGACCGGTCAACTCAGCCGGTGTCCGAATGTCAATGAGAAGCAGATTGGAATCGGTCTGCAACAGAATGTCCAGACCCCGGACATCCAGGTGCAGCACATTTCCCGGAGGGGATGCTTGTATGGCCCGCGCCGGAAGCCACGACAAAAAGGCCGCCGAGGCCAAAAGAACAATCAGCGGACCCTTCGGGCGAAGAAGCACTTGACTTTGATTCTTAAACCAACGGATGATTCGCATGGTCGTATCACCAGAAACAAAAGGGGGCCGCATGTTCAGGCCCCCTTTTAGCGTGGAGCTTGACTCTCTATTTATTTACCGGCAAGAGCTCAACCATGGTGCTGCTGAACGAAGCGCTGCCGCCAATGGGATCGGTGATGCATACGTCCTTTAGTATCGGGTCCAACCGCATCACCGGATTGGGGCAGATGCCGCCGGCCCTGCGCTTGTCGCCCTTGATCAGGCGGTTGTCCACTACCACGTCGTTTGCTCCGTAGGCCCAGTGCCCATAGTGCCAGGACGCCGCGGCGGTCCCGGGGCGAATGCCTTCCATGATCTCCACCCGCGCAACCATGTCCAGGACCCGCTTATCTCCGTCCAGCAGGTGCAGCTTTCCTTCCGGATTGACCTGGGAGACCATGCGCACCTGTTGGTCCGATTGAAGACCCAGGCGCCGGGCATCTTCGCTGTTGACCCATATTTTGTTTTCAGGCTGAAGCGCGACGTTGCTCCAATAATTGGAAATAGTGCGGGACTGACCGCCAAAAGGCTCTTTAAAAGTGAACAACCGGAGAGGATAGCCTTCCTGGTGCACCAAAGGATTACCCGAGGCATCGCACTCGCCCTTTAACCCGGGAAGGCCGCTGAAGTACACGCCGCTGAGGCTGTTTTTCTGTTTAGCCACCTTCTCTACGAAAAGATTAAACATACCCCCGTAGGCATTATACGTCATGGTCTTGGCGCCATACGCCTTCCCGTAGCCGTCGAACCGGCCTCCCCGGTTGAGCATATAAACCACTTTGCGCCACTCTGTCTCAGACCTCAGGGCCTTTTTCCAACGCGCCTCGTCAAATACAGCTTTTGAAAAATGCCTCCTCGCCTGCCTGAAAAGCTCGATCTCATGATCTCCGGCATCAGGCACGGCGTCGTTTTTATCATTTCCGTAAGCCTGGTTAACTACCAGTTTCAAATACCAATCTTCGGGCCGGTCGAAGTTCATCCCCTGGCCGAAAGCATTCTTGCCGAATCCGGGCAGACTGAGCTGTTTGGCTACCCCAATAACGAATGCCTCCATGCACAGGGGCATTTTCTCGCCGTCAATTTCGACTTCTTCAGTGAGGGGAAGGGCTGCGGGCTGGCGCACCTTGCTCACCCGGGTGGGAACGTCGGGGGTGGGGCCGGGCACCCCCCATCGCTCCAGGTAGGTGAGGTCCGGCATGATATAGTCGGCGTACATGGAGCTTTCGCCGATCACAATATCCGAAGCGATGAATAAAGGCACCTTGTCCGGATCCCTGAGGCTCTGGATGATCTGCTGGTTGCCGCCGGGGATGGAGAGGGCGGGTGTGCCCATGTGCAGGAGAAGAACCTTGCCGGCATAGGGGTATCCGGAGCTAAAAGAGGGCAGGATTTCCTGATAGACGTTGCCTGTAAATGGATACCATGGCCTTTGGGACGGATATCCGTGCTCTCTGAACAGGGTGGAATCCTCGTAGCGGCCGCCTTCCCGAGTGATCTTTGTCCCGAAGTCTGTGAGACTTCCCGGAAACATCTCGGAGAACGTGTAGGGACTTGACGAAGCTCCCCCGAAAGATTTCCATTCTCCGCCCCCCTTGATCAGTCCGCCAACGTAGTCGGCGTTGCCAAGCAGGATATTGAGCGTGATGATGGCGCATCCGGCGTAATACCCGTCGGGGTTTTGCACCGGCCCCCGGTACATTTCCACGGCGGCGCGTTTGCCATGAGAGGTGAGCTCCCGCGCCACCTCGATTATGGTTTGAAGCTCAACCCCGCATTGTTCGGCATGTGCCTGCAAGGACTTGGAGAACGCTTCCTCGGCCAGGAGCTGGAAAGCGCTTTTGACCTCAAAGGACCCAACCGTCGTCTTGACGAACAGGTCTCCTTCCACAGCGGAAGTTTCATTCGCGGGGTCTACGGGCAGAAGTTTTCCGCCTCGGCTCACCACGAATTCCTTATTGCTCCCCACACCTGCCTCCGAAGCCTTGAGCAGTTCCAGGGGATGGCCGTCGACGATTTTTACCAGGTAGGCGGCATTGCTCCAGGTCGGCTCCCCGTCCGCAACCGCGGCTGCCTTGTTGCCATTTTCGAGGTAGCGCTGGTCGAAACGGCGATTTTCAATGATCCATCGGATCATCGCCATGGCCAGGGCCATGTTCTCGGAGGGCTTTACCGGCAGCCACCAGTCGGCATGAGATGCGTCATTGGAGAGCCTCGGGTCGACCACGGCCGTCTTCATGCCGCGTTCGAGCCTTCCCGAGGTCACTTTCTCGGCCATGTTGGTCATCCCGAAATTGGCGGAATAGGCCCCCGTGCCCCAAAACAGAACAAATTCACAGTTCATGAGGTCCGGTTTCATATGGTTGGTCTTGCCATCCGTGCTCATCCCGTAAGCAATATGGTGTGACTGTTCGCAGATGGTGGTGTGCTCGTAGGCATTGACGGAGCCGGCCGCCTTATTGGTAAACCAGTGCATGAGCTCGGATCGACCAGGTTCGATGCGACCCGACATGAACACAAATTGATTGTTCTTCGGCCCCAGGTCCGGGTGATCGGGATCGATCAGCTTATCCAGATGCCCACGGTATTTTGCTTTGAAGTCCGGGATGCTCATGTCGCCCTTGCCGACCTTCACTCCATCCCCCGCCATACTCTTGCTCAACTTGGCGTCCTTGAGCACGATGACATCCTTGAATCCGGGATAATGGCGTCTGTCGCCAACAGAGGAGAACAGCTCGCCCCCCTGGGTGACCTCTTTGATGAATTGGTCGAAGGGGATGCTCTTCCAGCGGTTGGAGCCGCGTTCGCCATCCCTTTTGAGCACTTTCCGGACTCGATAGGGGTCATAATAGGTCTGGATGCCGGCCTGGCCCTTGGGACAAAGCTTGCCGTCGATTTTCACGGCGTCTTGCGGATTGGTGGCATAAGGGATGTGGGGCAAATAGTTCTGGGGACTGTACGGACTTCCGGTGATCTTGGCCAGCGCTCCATCCCATAATTTCACCTTGAGCTGGCAGTCGGTATGGCACTGGAGACAGGTCGTATAGATAACGTTTTCGGGCTGAGCCAGAACGTAAGGAGCGTATTTGCCGTTTTCGGCGGCCATGGCTTCGGAAGAAAACAGATGGCTAAGCGCATCGACCTGGGCGGCCAATGCGGCGCAACCGCCCACGAGAGCACTGTTTTTGACAAATGCCCTGCGCGTAATGCCTTTTGTCCCCTCTGGCCCCTCAGCCAAATTATGGTCCAATAAGGCTTGCTTGCTGGTGATCTCATCGAGGTTCAGCTTTTTCATGGTCTTACCGGCCTCCTGTCCGCGCAAGGTGAAGGTCTTCCGACAACGGCGCCAGGCGCCGACCCCCAATAAACAAACCAATTCCCAGGGCCACCCAGAAAACGAGAACGGCCCATTCGACAGACGATGGCGAATAGGCGAAGGTGAGGCGAGAATCGGTGTAAGCATTCTGCAATCCCGCAAAGGTAGGGGTCGTCTGGCCGGGGAGAACCAGATTGTATCGGGCTACGAAGTAGGCTACCGCCACCAGGAGCCCGCCGATGCCTGCCGCGGTGCGGCTTGCGGGTTGCCGCAGCAGAAGGATGGCCGGGATGATGGCCCCGATGAGAAGTTGTCCGATCCAGAAGAGATACCAGGAGGAGCCGAAGAGGACATCATTGTGCAGCGTGGTCTCCTGTCCCACCCCGTACCATGCCGAGATTGAATACTCCGACCATTCGAGAACGACCACGAGGACAATCAGCCCGAGAACGACCCTGCTCAGTTGCGACAGTGACTGGGAATCGCTTCCCAACAGGTCTTCCTGAAAGAAAGCGGCCAACAGAAGAACCATGGCGAATCCGGAAAGAAAATCCCCCGCGATGGAAAGGATGGGCCCCAGTGTGGAGTTCCAGTAAGGATGGGCGATGAGAGCCGCGAATTCCGCACCGCCACAACCGGAAAATGCAATTCCCAGGAATATGCCGATCCAGCCAAATGCGCGCCGTGTACCGAACCCGGTTTTTGAAGCTATGTCCAAACAGAACACCAGCACAACGTAGAGCAGGTACAAAACGTTCAGCCACGTCGCCCAGGCGAGCAGCGAGGTGAAATGAGGACGGTAGAGAGGTTCCAAGGCACGCCACATGTGGCCCAGGTCGAATGCAATAACCATCGTTCCCATCAGCAGGGCGATGGCGGAGGCGAACAGGGTCTGCCTGGCCAGAGGAAAATATTTTTTCAAATCGAATGCATAGACGATCCAGACAAACAACGAGGAGCCTATGCCCAAACCAATCAGATACGCTTTGCCCACCACCCAAAGGCCCCACGGGATGTAGCCGCCATAATTGACCTGGAGTTCCCCGTGAAGCAGCCGCTGCGAGACGCCGAACACTCCCCACGCCATGGCGATGAGCCAGATGACCAGCCCAATCCGTTTGGTTGATTTTTTCATCGCTTCTCCTCCGCCCTTTCACGCCAGATAGAATACCGAAGGTTTCGTTCCAAGCTCCGGTTTTAATTGTCTCACCCTGGAAGAGCCCAGCAATTCATGCACAAGGCTGTTCTTGTCATTGAAGTCCCCGAAGTACGTCGCCCCACCCAGGCAGGTGGTCACACAGGCTGGAAGCATGCCCTCCCGGAGGCGATGCAGGCAGAAGTGGCATTTGCGGGCGTTACCTACCGGCGAATCGTCACTGTTCGGTTTTCGCTTCCATTCCTTGCTGTACTCATAGTTGGGGCGCGTTTCGTAAGGCATGATTTCCGGGGTGCCCATGCCGTAAAAGTCTCCGAAATCCGCTGTCCTCGCGCTGTATGGACAGGCTTCCAGGCAATTGCGACAGCCTATGCAGATGTTGTAGTCGATGACCACCACGCCATCTTCCCGCTTCCAGGTTGCTTTGACCGGGCAGACCGGCACACACGGCGGGTTGTCGCAATGCATGCAGGGTTTTGGGGTAAATACTCTGCCAACATTAGGGTATTTGCCCACCTCCTGGCTGAGAACCGGCCTATAGACCACGCCTGGGGGGAGATTATTTTCCGTGTTGCAGGATATGTTGCAGGCACGGCACCCGATGCATTTTTGCTGGTCGATGACCATGACCCATTTGCGTTTGGAGACCGGTTTTTTCATGGCCAGCAGCAACTCATGGCGCATGCGATCAAGTTGGTTACCCTCCACAAGCCCTTTGGGGGCGAGCAGAGGGCCGGCCAAATTTGCTTCCGCCGAGCAGGTCGATGCGCGCGCCTCTCCATCCAAACCGAAGGTCGCACAGGCCACGGCGGCAGCTCCCATAAAGATCGTTTGCAGCAGTTCCCTTCTTCCGGTTTGATGCCGCACACTCTCGCAAGTTCGATCTTTTCCCGCCCTTTCGACCTCGGGTCCTTCCGTGTCCCTGCTTCCTCGATCTTTTTCCATGCTCATCAACCTCCTTATCGTGAGGGAATTGTCTCGGAGTATCTCCTGCAACTTGAAAGCTTCATTTTCCCGGCGGCGAAGCCTCCGACTTGGGGGCTTTATCGCAGATGATCTTCAGCCAGTAGATCAGCTCGTCCTCATCCACCGGTTTGCTCAGGCAGGCGAAAATATGGGTCCTCATTGCCTCCTCCAGTTCGGGATGAAATGTTCGAGAGGATGTCCCGATAACACAAAGGTCCGGGTTATCCCGTAACAGGTTGCGGATGAAGCGGTTGTCAACGCTCAGAGTGTCCAAATCGAGAATGACGCAGCGACAGGATCTTTGCCGGGCGGCTGTCGTCAATGCATCCAGTGAATCAATGGGAGCGGCGTCATAGTGGCGCCCTTTGAGTATCGCGCAGAGCCTTCGGCCCTCATCCAGGCAGCCATCCACCACTATGATCGACTCACGCATCGGTTTTCCTTCCATCGCGTTCCTAAAGGGCTACTCGAGCAAATCTCCCGCTTGCGGCAGTGCTAAACTCCAATGGAACACTATAGGCAAAGTCCGTACCTGTTCTCTAAATGCTTTACGCCATAAGGGTTTGCGAAATTCAAGCCAGGAAGGGAGGGCGGCGCCGTGTCCGGATATCGAACACAGTAAAAATCGCCATGAGGTGGCGCAAGTGGATATATTATGTGAAAACAGCTAGTTGGAGCTTGCACGATAATCGGACACGAGCATCCGTTCCGAACACGACAGACAGGAAACTCGCCTCGGGGCGTTAATGCGCAGTGAGGTGGGTCACCCCATATTTCCTGAGCTTCTCGTATAGGGTGCTGCGGCTGATGCCCAGGCGCCTGGCGGCCTCCTTTTTGTTCCAGCCGCAATCCTCCATGGCTTCCCGCAGCAAGCTGGCCTCTTGTTCATACAGGGTGGGCGGCTTTGGCGGAACGGACGAAGTATAGGCTTTATTGAGGGCCGCCGGAAGATGAGCGGGATCGATGCGTCTTCCCTTGGCGAGAACAGCCGCATGCTCGATGCTGTTTTCCAGCTCGCGGACGTTTCCCGGCCAGGAGTAGTCAAGGAGCAACCGCATGGCCTCGGGACTGAATCCTTCCACCTTTTCCCCCCCGCCTCCGGCAAAACGGCCCAGAAAATGGAGCGCGAGCAAAGGTATGTCGTTGCGTCGCTGCCGGAGCGGAGGAAGATGAATGGGGATGACATTGAGACGATAATAGAGGTCTTCTCGAAATCCGCCCTTCTTGACCTCATCGAGAAGATTTCTGTTTGTGGCAGCGATGACGCGCACATTTACAGTCAGGGTCTTCTCACCTCCCAGTCTTTCGAACTGGTGAGTCTGAAGGACCCTGAGTAACTTGATTTGAGCCGGGAAGGGGATTTCTCCGATCTCATCCAGAAATACCGTGCCCCCGTCCGCCAGTTCGAAACGCCCGGCCTTCTGGCGGATGGCCCCCGTGAAGGCCCCTTTTTCATGACCGAAAAGTTCACTTTCAAGCAGTGTGGCCGGGTAAGCCGAGCAATCAATGACAATGAGCGGCTTATCTTTGCGGGGGCTCAAATTATGAATGGCCCTGGCCACCAGTTCTTTACCTGTGCCGCTGTCACTCTGGATGAGGACGCTGGTGTCGGTGGGGGCGATATTTTCGATGAGTTGGAATATGGTCTGCATTTTATGGTTTTTGGAGATAATGCCGCAAAATTCCGTTGGACTCGCGACCTGACTTTGCAGCTCCCGGATTTCCTCCTCGTGCAACATGGCCCGCCTTATGACTCCCGCGGCCTGGCTCAGCATCGACCTCACCAAATGGCTCTCCGTTTCTCCGCACGGAGACTCTGGGGAACCGGCAATCACCAGTGCTCCGAAGGTGCGCTTTTCATGGATGAGCGGAATCGTCGTCTGAACGGTCTTAAACCGCAGAACTTCACAAACAAAGGGCGCCATGAGACCGAGATCGTTTGTCGAGTCGGGTTCTTCCTTTTCATTGAGCTCGTCCAACATGGCGGAGAAGTTTTGAACCGGCCCCGGCTCCTTCAGGTTTATGGTCTCCTTATCGGTGATGATGAAAAGGGCGTCACGAGTGTCACTGATCATAATGAAAGCAATCCGGCCACATTCCAGGATAGGCCTGAACTTGTCGATCAAGTAGGCGCCGATTTCCTTCAAGGTTCGAAGGGATCCGATTTCCTGCACAATTCCGCAGAAGGTTCGCGTCTGGTGGTGAGAACGCTCGATTTCCATCGTTTGTTCTTCCAGACGTTGGGTATAAGACTGAAGGCTTGAGAGCATGTGGTTGAAGGCGCCTGCCAATGCCGCCACCTCGTCTTGTCCCTCCACTTTGACCCTGACGTCCATTTTGCCCTCTTCCACTTTCTCGGCGGCGCGAACCAGTTTCGTGAGAGGGTCCGTGATGCGCCTGATAAAAAGAAGACCGGCCGCCAGGGAGAGCAATAGGACCCCAAGGGTGAATAGGGCCATGTGCATCCTGAGCGCGGTGACTTGCCGCCGGTAATGCTTCTCGGAATATCCGAGGCGCAGGATTCCCGCTTTCCCCTCGAATATGGGCACAGCGGCGTCAAGGTAGTGCTCGCCTTTGGTCGATGTGATTTCCTGAAGGTGGAGCATGCCTGAAGCCAGGGGGGCATTGGCCGCAAGCAAATCGATCGGGACTCCTCCCTGGAAAGTGTGAGCGAGAACCTCTCCGTTTTTCACAATTAGCAGATAGGAAAGAGATGCATTGCCTCGAACCTGGTGGTCCAAGGTATTCTGAAGACCAACCAGATCGTTTGTGAGGACCATGTCGGTCACCTGGAGCGCCAGAGCGTCAGCCAGATGTTCTACCTGAGACGAAAGAGCGTCATGAAGGCTGCGGCTGTAGCGATCGGTGACCAGAAGCGATATGAGCGCTCCGCTCGATATCACGAGAAGACATACCCCGATCAACAGTTTGGTCTTGAGGCTTCGGAGCCGCATGCTTTCTCCAGTGCGTCCAACGTTACTTCACTGCCGAAACACTTCTCTCCAACTCGCGGACGGAATCGTACCATGCTTCATTGGGCGCTGTGAAGCGGTCGATCAAAAGCTTTTCGAGGATTTGACGTCCTTCGGGATCTTCCCGCATAGTGAGAAGGATTTTACGGACTCGGTCCCTAAGAGCCGGGGGGGTCGTGCTTGACGCCACAAGGGGGGGGATCCCGTATGGCCCCCATTTGCAGACTACCCGGGTGGCCGAGACCAGGGCAGGCTCGGCATGGTGGTAATATTCCCACACCAGTCCGTCCACGGCGGCGCCATCCACAAGGCCTTTGGCCACCGCCAGGATGGAGTTGTCATGGCTGTAGGTGAAGATGACCTTCCGAAAGAAGGTTTGCGGCCGCTCATGCATCTCGGCCAGCCAATACGTGGGAACCAGCTTTCCGGTAAGAGAATCCGGATCGCTGAAGGCAAAGACCCGCCCTTTGAGGTCGGCCAGCCCCCTGAACGGGCTATTTTTGTTCACAATGAGATAGGAGTAATAGAAATGGCTGCCGTGCATCTCCGGCGTGGCAAGCAGATCAAATCCGCACTTGCCTTTTCCTGCAACGTAGGGACCTGAGCAGACGAAAGCCAAGTCGATTCCACCCTTGCAGATAAGCTCATTGACTTCCTCATAAGTTTTGCGTTGAACGAGCTCGATGTGTCTTCCCAACTTATTGCCCAGGTAATCGAGAAGCTGCCGGTAGTAGACGAAGGTTTCCTTCGGAGAAACCATCGCTCCAACGGCCACTTTGAGGGGGGGCTGTCCGGTTGTTCGCTCACTTGGTCGAGCCACCGGGATGGTTTTTGTGAAGTCGACTACGCGGGAGTTATTTTCCTTGCCACAGCCCGCAAAGACGCAGACCACCAGAAGAAGGAAAATGAATGCCCGAAGGCGTGGCGGCACTCTTCCACGTTGTCCCATCGCAAAATCCGATCCTTTCCGAGTTGTGTGGTTATGCTCTCAAGAGTGAGAGCGACGGTCCTTCCACCAGTGCCCTCAGTTTCTGTGCACTGTACCGGGCCATTTCCTTTTGGTCAGCCTCGGAAAACCCAAACTCATGCGCCGTGCCCATGGGATCTGCAAGGAATTGTTTCCGAAACGTCGCGTCCATTATGGCCTTACAAATTAGTTTCACAAACATCGAATTTTGGTTGTAGCCACACATGATTTGCTCCCCGCACAGACAAAATGTTGAAGCTGAGGTTTCAGGCCGAGATGTTGCTGTAAAAAGCATGCGATCGTTGCCGGAGTATTGGTGTTCAGCAAGGCGCTGTCTGAATCCGGCAACATGGCGTGGAGTCGCTGCCCTTGTCTTTTTTCTTGTGTCCATTCTTTTCCGATCTCACTTTCACCAGTTCTCCGACAATACTGACAGCCAGTTCCTCTGGTGTTTCCGCTCCGATATCTGTACCGATAGGCGAATAAACCGCCCCCAGCTCTTCTTTCGTAAATCCTTTACTGAGCATTTCATCGTAAATCAGGTCTCTTTTGCTGCGGCTGCCGATCATGCCTATATATGCTGCCTTGCTTCGTAAAACTTGTTCCAGTACACCCTTATCGAAGAGATGTCCTCTGGTGACGATCACCAGGTAACTGTGCTCGTCGATATCGAGAACCGGCAGTTCTTTGAAAGAAGCGATCACCTTGATCTCTATAGGTTCGGGAAATCTCTCCCGGTTGGCGTAGTCCGCCCGATCATCCATTACTATGGTCCTGAATCCAACGCTTTCGCTTAGAGGAGCGATTTTTTGGGATACATGCCCCGCCCCGAATATATACACCGTACTGCCTTGCCGCAAAGGTTGCACGAGGAAGCGATGTTCATCGAAAGCTTCCGAATGAATGGTGATTTTTGCCGGACCCGCTATCAATTTTTCAAGCAGGTAAGAACTGCAGGTTATGCTTCCAATCATGGTTTTGTCAGGTTTGACGAGACACCGCTGGCATTGGATGCCCATGGATTCAACGGTTTTCCCAAGTACGGTAATCAACCAGCCTTTTTTACCATTTGCGATAATTTCGGCGGCCTCTTTATAGATCATCAGGTTGTTTTGGTCATTAGCATCAATAAAATCCAACAGGATCTCTCCAGAGCCCCCGCAGATCATATCCGAAGCATCAGCGTCCTTGCTGGTCAGGTCAAACGACTGAACAACCGTTTTACCCGTTGGAATCATTTCTCTCGCAAGATTGATGGCACTGGCTTCAAGGCGTCCACCTCCGATGGTGCCGACAATCGAACCATCCGCCCTCACAACCATTTTTGCGCCTTCAGTGCGGGGAGCGGACCCGGATTTGTCGAAAATGGTGGCAACTGCAAAGCTCTCTCCCTGCTGCAAGAGTTCGATCATGGTTTTGTATAGGTTTTTCACAGGCACATCTCCTCAATCTTTTTCGGGGTCAGTCGACCTACCGTTCTGCTTCAAGCCTGAGCGCTCGTTTGAATGGAATCCCAAGGGCTGCTCAAGGGTGGTGTATAGCTAAAATTATAGCATGACCTACCTTTATAGCCCCTTTAAGCCCGATTTGAACGCCTGCGGAATGGGCGAGTTTACTGTTAACTGTTAACTCCACTACCGTTTCGTCAATCCCCCGATAGGTGAGTGTATCGGCCATCTCCATTCCGATATTATCCGGCTCCGACTATGACCGCGGAGCGTGGCTTCCGCTCATTAATTCAGCACTTTCCCGGAACCATTCATAAAGGCACGCAGCCACTCAAACAGGTTTGAAGCCTCCCTCATCCATGGCGCAAGGGCAATGCGCGAAGCGTGGTTTCGATGAACCTCCTCGATGTAGAGGGCTTCGCTCTCCCGCTTGGCCAAAAGCACCGGGTCGCGCACCTCAAGAGGCGTTAAGCTCTGATTGATCACCCAACCGAACGGAGTGATCCCGGCCCTTTCGAGATCTTTTTTAAGCATTGCCGCCTCATGTACCGGAGTTGCCTCGGGGAGAGTGACGAGAAGTATTTTCGTGAACTCGGGATCACGCAGCCGGGGCAAAACATACCTTATGAATTCGGGAAGATCGCTCAATGTTCGAGATACTTGGCGGTGGTAGGCCTCAGTGGCATCGAGCAGAAGAAGCGTGTGTCCGGTCGGGGCCGTATCGAGCACCACGAAGCCGTTCGTTCCCTCCGAAACGATTCGCGCGAAGGCCCTGAAGACGGCGATTTCCTCAGTGCATGGGGAACGGAGATCTTCTTCGAGCAACCTGATCCCATCAGCATCAAGATTGCGTCCAGCCGTGGACATCACTTCATGTCTGTAAGCTTCCGTTTCCGCAACGGGATCGATACGGCTGACCTTGAGCCGGGAAACGTTTCCGCCAAGTGACAGGTCCAGATGAGCTGCGGGATCTGTGGTGGTTAAATGTACCCGATGTCCGCGTAGCGCAAGCTCCACGGCGATGGACGAGGCAATGGACGTTTTACCCACTCCCCCTTTCCCCATTGCCATGACAACACCGCGGCCGGTATGAGCAATCTCGGAGACCATGGAAGAAAGGGGCTGCACACGGTGGTCATTGCCCGAAGCCACAACCTGCCGGGTTGTAACAGGAGGCGGTGCGGATTCGGGATGCAGGATGGCGCGAAGCGCATCGATGCCAACCATTCCAAAAGGAAGAAGGGGAACCTCGGTACGAGGAAGCTGCGCAAGACCCTCAGGCAAATGATCCAGGGCCCTCCGACCGCGTCGGGCGAGCGCTAACGCAACGGCATCGTCCGTGCGGCTGGTTTTGAAGATTCCGTTCAAGATGAGGTGCTGACTGCTCACTCCCAGGGCTGAGAGTTCTTCCCGCGATCGGTCGGCTTCGCTCAGAGCTGATTCTTCCGGGCGAGTAACGAGCACCACCGTCGTGGCCGAAGGGTCTGTCAATGTCCTGAGAGTGGCCGCATAAAGTGAATGCTGCGCCTTAAGACCCGCAAGGGGGCCAAGACAGGATGTCCCCCCCGCATTTGACTCGAGAAAACCGCTCCATGCCGCGGGAAGCTGAAGCAGGCGCAGAGTATGACCGGTCGGGGCAGTGTCGAAAATCACGTGTTCGAATTGCGCCGTGGCGGCGGGATCGCCCAACAGTTTGGAAAATTCGTCAAAAGCGGCGATCTCCACCGTGCATGCTCCAGAAAGTTGCTCTTCCATACTGATAAGGGCTGCCTCGGGAAGTACCCCTCGATAAGGCGATACTGTTCGTTCCCGGTAGTCACGCGCGGCAGCTTCCGGGTCGATATTGACAGCCCAAAGCCCCGGCGCGCCGGATATGGCGGTCGGTGTCGATGAAAGTTGGATACCGAGCACCTCGTCGAGATTGGAAGCCGGGTCGGTACTCACCAGGAGAACACGTTTGCCGCAATCCGATAGAGCAATGGATGTGGCGCTGGAAAGCGATGTCTTGCCTACGCCGCCCTTGCCGGTAAAAAACAGGTAACGGGTAGGGTTATTCAAAAACCGCAACATTCTTATCTGTCCTTTTATCAACAGCACTCAGAAGAGGGGCGGCCGTGTGATCCCGATCCCACCATCGGAAAAACCATTTCAGCTCTTTGATGCGATGAACCAGGCTCTTCAGGGTGTGATCGGGAATCGAGGATGACCAGAGGCCCAAGGTTACGCTCCGCGACTTCAATCACTGCCCGGGAAGAAGCCTTTTCCACGCCCAGGGCGCTCCTTACCGCAAGAGCAATGTCTTCATTGGATAATCCCAATTCCCGTGCTTTCCGATAGTGGTAATCAAAGCAAGGCGTGCAGTTGCAGGCGATGGAGGCCCCGATAGCAACCAGCTCCGCCACGGCGGGAGAAAAGATGCTTGCCGGCCCTTCGGATTCCACGCCACAGAACTCGGCGAGCCGCTCACGGCAGGGATAGCTTCCTTGACTCACTATGCGGCCATCTACAAGAAGGAGGGGCAGGCAATCCGTTCCGCTTTCGCTCAAGGCGTTTTTAACGATATCGTTTGAGGCGAACATCGCCGGCTGTTGTGCGAGATTGAAACGTTCAACATTGACTCCCCGCCCTTTCAACCAGTCGAGATCCGCTGCAAAACGGGGCAGAGTGGGATCCACCACCGGCCCACAAACACCGGTCGAGCAGCACATGGCAGGATCGAATACTTCCAGCTTTGGCATAATAGACTCCTAAATCTTTCTTTTATTCTAAACACTTGCCTCTTGGCATTTTCTGAAAATCCGCACGGACTCGAAATCAATTATCGAGTCTCAGGACTTGGTCTGCGCCCTTGCAAAGTTCCCCGGGGGCGATCTCAAGAATTTTTTGTAGCCTCTCTTTATATATTCCGGCATCTGTTGTATCGGCAATGGATCGCAAGACCCACCTGATCGCTTCTCGAACTGCCGCGGGGGCATCTTGCCCCGCCAAACGATAATACATCCACCGGCCGTCCTTCCGATCTTCAATCAGTCGCGATTGCCGGAGTATGGAAAGGTGCTTGGAGACCGTGGAGGGCGCCAGACGGATAATTTCGATAATTTGACAAACGCACAGTTCGCGACCCTCCAGTACGAGCAAAATTGCAACCCGGTTCCGGTCGGCCAACGCTTTGGTAATTGCCAGGAGGTCGCGCATCGCATGCTCCTATATTTCGCCATTTAACGAAATAAATCATAAAGCTTCATTCGTTTCGGGTCAAATCCTTTTCTCGCTATTCGGCGGGGCAATTTTTCCGGCGACCCTGCAAAATCCCTTGACGGGGAGGTCTGCCTTTGGCTAGTATCTGCGAAACTGCGCAGATAGACATATTCGCTTCGAGGTTCTCCGATATGCACAAAGAAGTCGCCTTGTTCAAAGCACTATCAGATCCGACTCGTCTCAGATTGGCGGTATTGCTCGCCATTCACGGAGAAACATGCGTTTGCCACCTGGCGGCCGCGGTTAACGAACCGGATTTCAAGGTTTCGCGACACTTGGGCGTCTTGAGATCGGCGGGGATGGTGGAAGTGCGCAGGGATGGCACATGGATGTATTATCAGCTTGCCGAACCCCGGAACGACCTTGAGGGATTCCTCCAAGATTGTTTTCGGGACCGCCTTATCTCGCATCCGAAAGTACGCGAGGATTTGGACTGTCTCGAAAGCGCCGCGGTGGCGAAGCCCTGCAAGAAAATAGAGAGCTTGGACATCCGATTTAACAAAAGAGGACCATCGTAGGCGGACAACCCGCGACGGGAGCGGATAATGAGAACGGTGAATTCCGCAATACCAAAGAGCGTATCAGATACGCAATAGTAAGGAGAGCGCAAGATGAATGACCAGAGAACCAAAAAAAAACCAACTGAAAATCTGTTTGAAGCAGCTCCGCAATGTGGTCCGGGTTGCCATTGCTCGGCAACCGGCCGCGCTTCCAGGAGAAAGTTGATCATCTTTTGCCTGGTAATGGTCACCGCCGCGGCAGTGGCCCTGTCGCATGGTCTCACACTCAAAGCTCAAGCTCAAATCGCTCAAGGACAAAAGGGATTCGCCGCAATGGCGTCCGCAACTGAAAAAACGGGGCCTTGGGATGTGCCGCTGAATAATTTGGCCGCCCTCGATACGATCGCAGCCGGCAAAAATGTCGTTTTTCTCTATCTACCCGCAAAGGGACGGCGACCCGCTGAGAGTGTAGAGGAGCAGATCGAAAATGCGGCGAGCAAGGCGGAGTCCAGTAGGGGGCTAAAGGCGGCTTTCTATTCGCTGGATACGGGTTCGCAGGATTACTCCCGATTAACCGGCAAGACACCTGCGCCATGTGTATTGGTCCTGGTCAGAGGTGCGGGCATGAGTCCGGTTACCGGTAATATCTCGGAAGGCAAGCTTCTGCAAGCCGTCGTGGTCGCCTCAAGGGCGTCCGTAAAATGTGGTTGCGCAGGGAAATGCAATAAGTAGTCAGGAGTAGCAATGTCAGGGATCGAATCTATTTTGGAGTGGACCAAGGCCATGCTGCAGCAGCCGGGAACGAGCCCGTTTGCCCTGCCGGTGGCGTTTCTACTGGGCTCGGCCAGCGCGGCGGCGAGCACCTGTTGCACGTTGCCCGCATTGGGAGCAATCGTCGGATATGCAGGGATTCGAGAGCAATCCGACAGGCGTTCGAACTTGCTTGGAGCGTGCTTCTTCATGATCGGCACAATCCTTTCCCTGACCATTTTGGGGAGTGTCGCCGGGCTGGTGGGACAGGTTGCTCAAAGCGTTTTGGGACGATACTGGAAGGTTTTCGCCGGAGTTGCCGCCGTCATCGTTGGTCTTGCCGCTTTAAATCTGCTTCCTTTTAAAATTCCCGAGAAAATGAGCAAACCGCTGAGTGGTCGAAAAGGAGGTTTGCTGGGCGCGGCCATCATCGGAGTCATCATGGGCGGGACGGTCAGCGTATGTTCATTGGGATGTAATCCGGGCATTTTCATAATCCTGGGAGTGGCCGTTTTACAGGGTTATACCCTTTGGATGTTTAGTGTGCTTATCGCTTATGCCATAGGTTTTAGCCTTCCTCTGGCCGCACTGCTATTGGGCGCCTCTTTTGGGAAATCGGCTATCGGTTTTAAAAAGATTGACTCTGCGATTCGTCTTGTCGCTGGTGTCATGTTGATCGGAATCGGTTTTTATTTCCTCCATACTTTCTGATATGGGTGACAGGTGCAAGTGCTTTTTTCTGTACCTTGTTTTCCAATAAACTAAACGGCTTACGCTATCCAGACCCTCCAGAGCCGTCACCGTGACGTGTCGGAGACGGCTCGAAGGGGCCGGAATTATCACTCGATTACCGAAGCAGATCCACGATTTGTAAAGTGGAGCCCTTTTAGGAAGATTGGCAAATACAGGGCGGTACATAGCAGCAGCGCTCGCTGCTGAAACTCCAGAAGACCCGTGTGTTTCCGGCAAGCCTGCATGAAAGGAGATGGAAAAGGGTCTATGATCGGCTGAAAATTCCAGAAGAAAGGTTACGATCGCCCTATGTTCATGCCATTGTCAGTTCTCTGCGTGGTTTGCCCGTAGCGCGGTTTTTTATCATCAGAATCTCTGCCATCACGGAAAAAGCAACTTCTTCAGGAGACATGTCGCAAATATCCAGCCCAACAGGCGTGTGTACCAGGTTAAGTAAGTCTCTGTTGATACCCTCCTCTTCAAGTTGACGGTACATCTCTTTTGATTTTTTCGCGCTGCCAAGCATGCCCACATAAGCAAAATTCTTTTGCAGCGCCCCCTTAAGAGCGGATTTGTCGTCTGTGTGTGTTGGTGCGCAACACAAATAATAAGCGTCCTCGGAGATTCTCGCACTCAAAATGCCTGCTTCAAATGTCTCGCACAGCACGAAATGATCCGCAAGCTCAACTACCTTCTGAATATCATCCCTTCGACGATTGTCAATGAGTATTGTATTAAATTTCAATAGTTTGGCCAAACGTAAAACTGCACTGCCCACATGGCCCGCACCGCAGACTACGATCTGCAAATTGGGCACAACTACCTCTACAAGTAAGCTGACTTTGAAACTGCATCCCAAACCAGGTTCTTCGTAGATTGGGGTGTGGACATATCGCTTAAAGAAGCTCGCTCTATCCCTGATTGCTTTAGCAGCGTCTTCAAGCGCTTGGCGTTCCATCTGACCGCCGCCTATCGTCCCAAAAGTACCGCCGTCTTCGAGCAACAGCATCTTCTTGCCCACTTTGCAAGGGGATGTCCCTTCTGTCTCCGCAACAGTCAAAATTGCGTAGGAAACTCCGGCCTTCTTTGCTTTCAATTGTTCTTGTAAAAGGTCCATTGTGTATTCTCCCAAAAAAAACAAATACAGGGCCGTATAGGCCTATCCGTTTCCGGAACTGGTATATGCTTCCCAAAGGATTTCTACCGGGTGAAACACCTTGTACGCCGTTAGCTGGTTAAACTGGAGCCGGCAGCTCAGGCAGTCTGTCACCAGCCTTTCGGGATGGATGGCTTCGATTCTCTTGATCAAGCGGCTTCCAATCTTGACCGAGATTTCGTGGAAATCTCGCTTAAAGCCCATGATTCCAGCAATACCGCAACAGTGGAAAGAACCATCGATTTTTTCCAGGGAGATCCCGGGCGCCAGGCGCAGGAGATCGACCCAGGGTTCACCGATCTTTTGTTCCCTCAGGTGGCAGGGAGGATAGTACGCCATGTGCGCCTCGACTGAGCCAAGGCCGGCATCGAGTTCTCCGGACAGATGCAGAGCGCTCAGATATTCCCCCAGATCGTAAGTGTGAGTTGCCATCAGTATGCGTTTTCGTGCGTCAATATTTGAAAAATAGCCTTCATCTTTAAAGAGGCCTTCAAAAATAGGCTTACCCGGGGGTGCGGTCGATGCCCGGCCAGGTCCGGAAGTTGCTCCGGACGTGTCAGGGCGGCTGTTGGGCCTTCGTATAGACTCGCTGAATATGGCTGCATGAGAGGCGCCCTCACTCAACACGCTCTTAAGCATGTATCCACAGGTCGGACACGAACAGACGATATCATAGCCTGCTTCCACGACCTCTGTCAGGCGCTCCACGTTGAATGCTGCAAGCTTTAAGGTGAAGCCTCGATCACCTTCGAGCAAACTCGGCATGCCGCAGCACTTCTGCTCCGGATAATAGACCTCGATTCCGTTGCGTTCGAGAACCTCCGACACAGCGATGGGAACGCCGGGAAAGAGGTACCGCCCCGTGCAGCCGGCAAAATAAGCTATTTTCCTTCCTTTGCCTTCCCGCCTGATGTGAAGCCCTCGTTTTTGAGCCCATACTGAAAAATTCTCCCTCGGGAAGGCCGGAAAGTTCCTTTCAGCATGAATCCCGGCTGCTCTTTTCATCAAACGACCGGTAAACGCGTTTCCCAGAAGTGTGTTGGACAGCCATGGATAGGCGCCGCAAACCGTTGCCACACGCTCTACGTCTTCCAGAAATCGAACGGCAGGTTTGATCCCATCTCTGTCGATTAACGCATCTTTGGCCTTCATGAGGTCCGAACGGACATTGGGACATGGACATAGAGCGCAGAAATTGCACAGACCAACCAGGTTCCTCAACTCCTCGGGAGTGATGCGTCCTCTCTTTTCGGCTTCCTTATCGTACAATCTGTATATTTCAGGGAATACCAGGCAGGGGGTGTCGTCCATCAGGTATCTACAGACATCGCAATCCGCACAGGCCTCGACGACCGCCCGAGCCATGCTTTCGGGGGAATTGTTCAGCATTGCGCATCCTCCATGGGGCTCTCATCCAGCTCTATGGCCACCACTTCTTGGACCTCCGATACGTCCAACTCGATGTTCACACGTTTGAGATTCATCGTTCCGGCCTTATCCAGTCCTCTCAGAGTGCCAAAGAAAGTCGATACCACATGCAAAGCACCTGGACTTGCCTTCTCAGGGGACGAAGGGATGAATACGTATTTTGCTGATTTAACGTATCTCCTCTTGATTTAACAATAAAAAAGACCGGGGTGACCCATGAAAGTTTCATTCTCGTTCAAACCGCGTCCGGAGACGTGGCGGCCGGGCTTGAACGTAATTTGGTATTGAGCATGCTAAAAAAGATATTTGCGCCCACGGCGCCGGGGTTTCCGGTCGCGGGCTACGTCGTGTGCGGCACAGACGCACCGCCATCCGGCTCCCGCGGGAGTGCGGCGGGCTCGGCTCCCCACTCTTTTGCCCTGCCCGCCGGCCGCTCCGGGGGTGAAAAATATGCGGAAAGGTTCCGGCTGATCCTACTCGGCAACAATCCGGAACACATCGCCGGCCGCTCCGGAACAGAAGATGTAACTTCCCGCCGGAGCGTACACCGCACCGGAGTCGGCGACGCTGTCAAACAGCACCGCCTTCGGGGTTGTTACCATAATCCGGCCCCGTTCGGGCTTCTCGAATCGGAGCACCGCGCCAACCTTAACCTTCAGCCATTCGTCGTAGCTGTCTTCTCCTATTCGAACGCTGTTTGAACCCACCTTGATCTTTGGAAAGCCATTCGCCGCAGAAAACAGAAAGTTCGCCGACCGGGCCCAGGTTGTGCCGTTTTTGGTGAAAACTGTAAGCTCGCCTTGATCCCGGAATGCGGTGGCCGCAATGCCGGCAAACCCGGCGCCCTCTTCCCTGTTGAGGTTTAAAAACCTCACATAGCCGGGCAGTTCTTTATACAGCGAAGAAACAGTGATCAAGTCAACGTCCCTCTCGGAACCCCCGGGGACTTCCACAGAAGCCGGTCCGTTTCTCAACAGCCACACGGTCCCATCCATTTTGGCCTTGAGTTCCACGGGCTTCCTGCTTGCATCGAGCTTCTGACACATCGGCACGTCCATATCGTAGGGCGAACATTTACTGGCCACAAAATAGCTCTCACCCTCAACCGTTACGAAGTAAAAATTCGAGCCGTTTTCGTTGTCATGGAAGTAACCGTTGTTGTAGACATACTTTTGCGGCGGCTTTGACATTTTCTCCGTGGCATTCTTGCCAACCATCGGACTGATGATAACCGTGTTCTTCCCCCTGTTGAACGTAATCTTCACAGCGCCCATGTCGCCGACGTAATAGCCACCATACCGAAGCACTTGTGCGGGAATCGCTTGCGGCTCAACCGGCCGCTTTATCACCTCGGCCTTTTTCGGCATCAGCTTCCGATCCAGCATGAGACCATCCAGAATTGGGCGCGTGAGTTTTTCACCGCTCACCTGACCGGACATGACAGCGGCGATGGATATGTTTTCCCGGGGGACGATCTGCAGATTGGCGGAGTAAAATAACGTATTGCCCCCCTTGCCCAGCACTTGCAACCCCTTGGAGTTGTAAAGGGGAAGATTGCAGTAATCCCAGCCGAATGCGTTCATCATTTGCACGTGCCTGAGTTTATCGGAAAAGCGGGTCGGCTGAGGCCTGAGAATTTCTTGCAGGGATGCCTGCGATAGTATTCTTTTCCCCTGCGATGAAAAACTCTCACCGAAGCGGCACAAGTCCTCCGCTGTTGACGACAGCCCGCCTGCGCCGTAAACCGTGACAGTTTCGCGTGGGTATTTCTTGCCGCTTTTCGGATCATAATACTCGGCGACATCTTTGTCGCCGATTTCCCCGATGGACGCCCCGGTATGGTTCATCCCGAGCGGAGTGAAGATTCGCTCCTGCAGAAAATGCAGATACTTTTCGCCGGACACCTTTTCGACAAGCATTTCCGCAAGGGTGAAACCATCGTTACAGTAGATGGACATGGCGCCCGGGTCATGCTTTAGATGGGCGTCTCTAAGGCTGTCCAGCAAAAGTTTATGCGCATCGCCGTCGCCGGGGTTGTATGCGAAATAAAATGATGAACCGGGAAGGCCGGAAGAATGATTGAAGAGCATTCTAACGGTGATGTCCCTGTAGCGCTTATCTTTCATGCGAAACTCGGGGACATATTTTGCCACACTTTCGTCCAGCGACACTTTCCCTTCATCTACCAGCAACAAAACGGCAACGGCGGCAAACATCTTGCTGGTCGATCCGATGTTGAAGCGGGTATCCTTGTCAATCGGCCTGTTCTCGGAGCGGTTTGCAACGCCAAAGCCCTCCGAATAGACCATTTTACCATGGTCCATGATTGCGACAGCGGCGCCGCTCCCCTTTCCGGACGTTATAGCTTTCCAGACTTCCTCGCGCGCGGCCGATATCGCGTTTTGGTCCTCCTCCTGCCCCCTTGTTTTCACCGTTTGGGCAGTGGCCGCGGTCAGTAGACAAATGGATGCGATAATGATCGAGAAAGCAATACATAATTTTCCAAACATACTCTCGGCCCCTTTCAATTCTTAGCACCTGGCGATTGTCGAAAAGAACCTGACAGCTCCACTTCCCCGCGATATACCCCCGGGCAATAAGTCGTCTGGATTATCGGCATACCGACTATAAAACGTTAGGATTTGTTAATTCTGGTCCCTCATACCAGATTACGTTCAAGACTTGCCTGATGGGTTGCGCTTCCGCTCCCCCCATCCTACGCCAGCCAGTCGAAAGCCGCTGTAGGATGGGTGAAACGCAGTGAAACCCATCTATTTGACGCGTCTTATATGAAACTCGAAGTTTCATTCTCGTTCAAACCACGTCCGAGGACGCGGCGGCTGGGCTTGAACGTAACTTCGTATCAGGTTGTGGGGACACGCGCCCCCCTCAGGATCGCGGGCTTGCAGCCTGCGGCCGGTACCGGCGCGCGTGGCGCAAAAATAGCACCCGGTCCCGTGCCCGGGTTGGCAGGGCTAAGGTGACTGAACTTTCCGCCGGGAAAATTTATGGCGAACAAGGCGGGCATTACTGCTGGTGCTCAAAGTCATGTTCGTGTTCATGCACATGGGCTCCAAGGCGGCACTCGGAGGGACCGCACAATCCGTCGGTCTCTATCTGAATCGTCGCATGGCCAATGGCGAAATCGTCATGCAGCCTTTTGTTGATCATGTCTATTATGCTGCCGGACTCCTCCAGCGTGCAGGAAGCCGGCAGAGCCACATGACAGCTTAATAGATTAATACTCTCGCCTACCGTCCAGACGTGCACATGATGAACCGCGCACACAGGCGGTATGGACTTGATGCTCTCGACCAGCGCTTCCAAATCGAGGTGTTTCGGCGCTTTCTCCATGAGAATGTCTGCTGCGTCTTTGACAATTCCAACCGCTGAATAAAAAATGAATGCGGCAATAAGCACGGACGCCAGCGGGTCGGCATAATCCCAGCGGGTGTAATGGGCGACCACGCCCGCAAAGATCACGGCCAGGCTGGAAATCGCATCGCCCGCCATATGAATGAAGGCCGCCCTGCTATTCAGGCTATGCTTGGCATCTCCATGCAAAAAGGCGGCGATCACCGTATTCATGACCAGGGCCACCAATGCCACCCAAATCATGAGCGTCCCGTTAACCGATTCCGGCTGCCGGAAACGGTGTACGGCCTCGATGCATATGAACAGGGCGATAACCACAAGGGTCGAGGCGTTGAAAAGCGCCGTCAAAATAGGGACGCGGTGAAAGCCGAATGTATGCCTGCCGGAGCCGGGCTTCCGCACCGCCCACATCGCATAGGCGGCAAGACCGAGCGCCAGCGCATCGCTCAGGTTATGGCCCGCATCCGAGATAAGCGCCAGGGAATGAGACACCAGTCCCGCAATCGCTTCTCCGGCGCAAAAAAACAGTGTTACGCCCAGCGAGAGCCAAAATTTCCTGCCGCTCGTCGTATTGTGGTGATGCCCGCAATGTCCCGGTGACCCATTTCCTTCTTCTTTCAAAAGGCGAACCTCCTGCTTATCCCCTAAGCCTCAGAACAATCATTCACCTCGATTATACTCTTTAGATTTTCAAACTCGCAACTGGCATGGCGAGGTGTTTTGGCAACTATTTTCGAAAAAATGCGTGGAGATTGCGGATCAAAAACACAGATATTGGACGGCCACGTTTTTTTCGAACAGGCCGGGCCTCTTTCGAGGCTCGACCTGACCACAGCCCGGATTTCTTGAAA
Organism: Syntrophobacteraceae bacterium; assembly: GCA_031292195.1. GTDB lineage: Bacteria > Desulfobacterota > Syntrophobacteria > Syntrophobacterales > Syntrophobacteraceae > SbD1. The sequence continues at coordinate 4,248 of JARLHP010000019.1, read as the reverse complement.
CGCTGTCGTAAACGCGCTTTGCGCCCCGGGATTTGCATGATAACCATTCACAAGCTGGCAGATTATCTTGAAAGTCAGAGCAAAGGCCTCATACGAAGTTGCGTTCAAGACGCGTCAAACAGATGGGTTTCACTGCGTTTCACCCATCCTACAGCGGCTCTCGACGGGCTGGCGTAGGATGGGTGGAGCGAAGCGCAACCCATCAGGCAAATCTTATATGAAACTCTAAGTTTCATTCTCGTTCAAACCGCGTCTGAGGACGTGGCGGCTGGGCTTGAACGTAACTTGGCCTCACAGCCCTACCGAAGCTGTTTTTGAAGCACTTGCTTGGAGAAGCTCAAAGATCTCTGCGTATGTGGGTCATCGGCCACCCCGGAAGTTTTGCACGTTACAGCAGTACAAAGGAGGTCTACAAGACGGTCGACCTCACTCATTTTGTCGAAGTGTTTTTCGTCAAAGATGATCCAGCGTAAAGCCATGTGGGTGAAAACCCCGAGGAACATGTTCTTGAACAAACGGGTGTTCACGTCTTGGCGAAAGATGCCACATGTTTTGCCCTCTTCGATAATGTCCTCGAAAGCTTTCATGTACCCTTTGAATACGTCGAAGGCCCTGGATGCATAAAATCGTTGACTAAGCAAGTTCTCCATGACGAAGATCTTCAGAAAGTCACGGTTTTGCATATAGAGATCAAAGTGATATCGAATGAACCTGCGAAGCTTTCGAAGTGGCGTTTTGATATGAAAAGTCTCAGGGAGGCGTTCCATATGACCTTGCAACCTCATTTCCGTGATCGATAGGAGCAGGTCCTCTTTGCTTTCGAAGAAATCGTATATTGAACTCTCCGCGATTCCTACCAGACCGGCTATGTCCGCCAGCTTCGCCTTGTCAAACCCATGTTCTGCAAACACCTTCTCGGCGCGCAAGAGAATTAGCTCTCTTTTTCCCGGGCCGGCGCGTTGCGCCTTCGGTTCTATCATGGGGAGAATAAGTGCCATAAAGTCTTGCCAGTCGTTACTGCTCTCTCCGATCGTCTCCAGGATGGCACAATCGACCGCCTCAAAATCGAGTGTGCCGTATATGATTTCCCTGACCAGCTTCATGTCGACGTCACCTCGAAACCCCCCCTCCGCGATTCCTCGGTTCAAAATCTGGAGGGTCAGTCGGGCGTGTTTCCGGATGAAACCGTAAGCAGGACTTCGATAGAAATCCTTGTTGGAGCGGTACTTGAACACCAGATTTCTGACGTAATCCTGATGGAGGTCATCGTATCTGAGCCCAAACCATATCACCCTTCCGAGCTGAGACCGAGCGTCGATAATTCCTTGAAGTTGTTCCTGAAGTTCGTTCCAGGTATCCTCGAGCCTCTGATAGGCCACAGCAAAAACCAGGTCCTCCTTGTCTTTGAAATACTGATACGCATTTGAGTCGGACACCTGAGCTTTTCTCGCAATCTGGGCTATTGTGGTACGGGCAACACCCTTTTCAAATATGATCTCCTCTGCCGCTTGTAGTATTTTGGCTTTGGTTTCATTCATTGGAGTTCTACACCTCTCAAGACCGCCATCACATCTTCTCCTTCCCACCTTAACCTTATCTGAAACAACTTAACACATCCGAAGTGTGATTAGAAAGGTATCTTCCGGCCGAAAAATTCCGTTCCTGATGGAGCCAGTCAGGGACCGCCGCATTACGGAGGTTGGGGTTCTTCTCCCTCTTTCCCAGCGCCAGGATCTCCCCACTTTTTATGAGACCCGCCACAGGGCCGCCGCCGGCCTGGCCGAACGCACCGATGCGCTGGTTGTCGCGGTATCTGAGGAACGCGGCCGCGTAAGCGTTGCCAAAGACAATTGCATCAAGTCGATTGTCCAATCCGAGGATCTCACGCAGATACTCAAAATGCATATGAACATTTCCGAGAAAGCCAAGGTACAGGGATTAAAGCGCGAACGCCTTCGGTTTTTCTTTGCCGCGGCATGCTCTCTCATTGTTATCACCGAGGTCTGGTTCGGATTCACGCGCAACCAGGATACCATTATTACTCTCAACGTCCCGGTGGAATACGGAAACCGCCCTTCGAATCTGGAAATTATCGATACGTCGATCAATCAGGTCCACCTTCAATTGAAGGGGCCTAGCGCCTTCCTGAAAACGCTTCGGCCCGACCAGGTGGAAGTGCGCATCGACCTCCGCAAGGCGGTCGAGGGAAAGAACTCATTCCCCCTCACTCGCGACAACATTACTCTTCCGCCCGGAGTCCTTCTCAGCAAGGTGAACCCCTCAGCGGTGGATATAACGCTGGAAAAGCCCATAACTAAAGAATTGCCCGTCCAGGTGAATTGGGTCGGAAGACTGCCCGACAACTGGTGCGTAACCGACGTTAAAGTTACCCCCGAGACCATCAGGGTGATCGGCGGAATCAAGATCCTGGAAAATACATTCACCATATATGCTGCCCCCGTGCGTCTGGAAAACCTCTCCAGGTCCGGGGCTTTTTCAGTCCCGGTGGTCATCGTACCGCCGTCTCTCAAGCTGGAATCGGGTTCGAAGGACCGCATCGTGATCAAGTATACCCTCGGGGACCGACAGGAAAGCAACAAGCAGGAGTGATCTATTTATTCCTTATCTTTCGATGCCTGCGGACGTATCCAGACCCCTTCCTGCGTGTAGCTTTGAGTGACTGCCTTCAATTCCTTTCGCATGGCCATGAACTTCTCTTTCATCCCTCGGAGCCACTCGGCGTGGTTGCGCACGTCCTCGTAGGTCAGGAACAAGGAGTGGTCCCCCGCGAAGGTACGTACCTGCAAACGTCCCTCTTTCCATTCATAATCACCTTGGCTGCTGCAAAGCATGCAGCGCAACCCGCCATTCCGAAGGAAACGGAACGTATCCCCACCGCAGAGCTGACAAACCGGGCCCGAGGTCTCAGAAGAGTGTTTTTGTTCCAGGAGGGCTTTGGCCAAATGTTTGGCGGCTTCCCTCCCTTCTCCGGTCAGGAAGATTTCTCCCGGAAGAGCGCCATAGAGAACAACCGACCCACGGTGGTCCCCCAGAATCATTTTGATGAAGCTGTCAACGGCCAGTTTCGTGGAACCCTCCATCCCGACGATACCCGCTATTGCCGCTCCGACTGCCGGTTTGTTCCAGAGACGGTCGATATGCGCGTTGAAGCTGAGACCTCGGTCCAGAAATCGCTTCAAGCTTGCGTTGGCCCCCAGAAGGTAGGCGGGCGCCGCTACAACGCAGGCGTCGGCCTTCACCAGGGCGTCCAAAGCAAGGGGGAAATCGTCGTCCAGCGGGCAGCGCATTTCCCCGAATAGACATTGGTAGCATCCCTTGCATGGGCGAATATCGAGTTCGGGAAGGCGCAGGAGCTTCAATTGCCAGCCTTCGGGCAAGGACCTGTAAAGCTCTTTGACAAGGAGTTCCGAATTCCCTAATTTCCTCGGCGACCCAAGGATTCCAAGCAGTGTTTTCGTCATTTCCAAACCATCCCTTTCTTCTATCGTGCTTCCCGGGCGATAAAATAAAAAAGTTTTTTGTCATTCCATGCGCATTTAGGCCCCCTTTGTCACATTCTCCCCTCCGCGTCATCGGCATTGGCTCACGGGCAGGTTCCACACCCGGCCGCAGGCTGACAATTCCGTTCGCTGAACCACGCCATAACGACTGTCGAGTAGCAGGATCTAATTTTTCAGCTCTTTGAGGTCCCTGAAGTAGTTGAGTGCCTCCGGATTGGCGAGTGCGTCCTTGTTTTTAACTGGTTGGTCATGGACCACATTCTTCACCGCCAATTCCACCTTTTTCAAGGGATTATCTGCACAACAGTCGCAAGAATATCCCCTGTGCTACTTCCACGACCGGTTTTAGTCTATTGGGATGGCTGCCGGGGGGGGAGATACCGTGGCTGACCCTTCCGCCACCATTTCGTCTCTTTGATTTGTCCACCTCAGGGCCAAGCTCACCCACCCTTTCTTGGGAATTTTCTGGATCACTTCGCCGGTAACAGTTATGGTGTCGCCAAAATAAACCGGGGCCTTAAATCGAGTCGTCAGTTCTACTGCGATTGTCCCCAGTCCAGGAAGTTTCATCCCCAAGAGTGGAGCAGCCAGGGATTGAGTCAACGGGCCGTGAGCGACACGAGCGCCGAAGGGGGTCGTCCGGGCATATTCTTCATTGACATGCATGGGGTTAAAATCACCGCTGATTCCGGCAAAGAGATATACGTCCGTCTCTGTTATCGTTTTG